>WRJM01000035.1 GCA_009782265.1 Oscillospiraceae bacterium
CCGATGATGATTATCTTTGCGGCGTTCATTATAAGATAGAGTATTTTGACGGTAATGATTGGGTGCTTGCGACGGCTGTGGGTTATTTTGATATAGGTTTTTCAATTGAATCCGGCAAGGCACTTTTATTAAATGCTGCAAGATTAAAATCTCCATATGATTCTGCAAACGGTTTTAATTATGTACCGGGAAAATACAGGGTAAACAGTAACGACTTTTACGGTGAGTTCACAATTTCATAGAATAACCCCGCGGCTCACTCACAAGCCGCGGGGTTATTTTCAAAACTATTGTTCAACTTCACTCAACTTCATTCAACTTCGCTCCACAGCATTCGTGAACATTATTTCTTTTTCGTTTTCATATGATATAATAAAAACAGAATTTACGAAAAGTAGGTATCGTACAATGGGCTGAGGGGTTTCGAGGAATCTTTTCCAAGCATTGACAAGCAAATCAAAATAATGTAAAATTAAACGGAGGTATAAAAAATGAAACGAAAAATCATCGCATTCAGTTTAGCATTGGCGATTGTGGTCAGTTCAATGCTTGCGTTACCGGCAAGTGCACATGAATATGCTCCCGGGCGTGCATATAGGTGGCACGAAAGAGGGGTAGCCGGTTCTTACATAACACAAGCATTTGTAAGAATCAACGGAAGCGGAATGGCGAACGGATTTCAAAATCATTACAGTTCATCATTAACTGAATGGAATAACAATTCGGGAAGTAAAGCTTTTTTTAGTGACCGCGCTAAAGCTTCTGCGGATTGTTTAATTGAAAGTCCGTCAACGTCAGGGTGGGTACTCCTTCCAGGTGGATATGATGCTTATACTTTTATATATAATGGTTATATGAGCGGTTTATGTGAAAACCCAATTAATCCATTAAGCAAACCCGGAGGATTTAACAGCGGTACTATACGTTCTGCGATTATTCATTTTAATCCGTCTATGACTGCTTATGCTACACCGGAAGAAATGCAATATTACATAAGACATGAAATGGGTCATGTTCTCGGTTTAAGACATCCGGACAGTTCGGTTTCTGCTTCGGTTATGTTTAATATGACTAAAAATTATAGAACAGTGCAGGCACATGATAGAAGCGATTTAGCTTCTTTTTATTGATGAAAGGGGAAATACTGATGATTAAAAGCATAAAAAGATTAATTATTTTATCAATTTGCGCAGCGTTTCTTTCTTCCTGCGGTTCACGGGAAGCGACCCAACTTAGCCAAAACAGTAATGATTACGCTCATATAACCCCCGCCGAACCGCGTAATTATGATGTAATCATTGACCCCGCCGATAAAGAGGTTTTATCGGATTTCAACATGGGTACAATGCTTGAGCCCCCGTCAATAGAGAAAAACTTAAAACTTGCCGAGGTGGTAATTGACGGAAAAATTATTGATTTTATTGAAAAAACTATGAGTAATCCGAATTATGAACGATATAAGGATTTTGGTGCTAACGAAAAAATGGATATATCTTTCTTTGTTATTTATGTAAATAAAGTTATTAAAGGCATACATACTGAAGAAGTAATATATGTCTTATTAAATAGCACTATTATTAACCCTAATTTAGGAGAAAACGTCATATTCTTTGCTGATGAAAGAATACACGACGGGTTTACTTTTTATATCCCGATTATGAACGAACACAGCATGTTTGTTTACGAAGATGAAACAGGACGACTATATTCATTTTCAAACATTATAGAGCTTTCAGACTTTGACGGGAAAAACAAATCAGAACTGTATGATGTGGTTCAAAAGTCCGAAATTTTCGGCACTGGAAGAAATTGGGATAAAGAAAATTAATTACTTTCTAAAAAGAAGTCAACAGCTTTCGGGCGGTTGACTTCTTTCCTTTTTTATGTTATATTTAAAGCAGATACTTCTGACTTAATGAGGTAATGAATATGAAAAACCTGCTTTTATTCTTTTCAGCATTATTTTTAATAAGTTTAAACGGTTGTGCGGAGAATAAGGGGGGTATAAATTTTATAAAAGGTTGTATTTTATGAAAAAAATTATTTCAATACTTTTAGCTTTCGTTATAATTTTCGTGTTAGCCATACAAAGCTCGGCGGATACACTTAAAAACATAAACGGTGTAACTTATCGTGTTGGTTCAAACGGTGTTGTTGGCGATAAATATACCGGCTGGGCAACGTTAAAATCAACCGGAGAATTGTTTTATTATAAAAACGGGCTAAGAGTGACCGGCGTAAACGTTATAGATGGTTCACGATGTGTCTTTGATAATAAAGGAATTTATATGTTTAAGCGTACAAATGCAAACGAACCCTACAGTGTTATTTTTAATAATAACTATAATGTGAGTATGAAAGATGAAAAGATTTCTTTTGATGTAAAAGTGAATGGATTAAACGGGAAAAATCCTTGGGATTTTGCCGGAAATCCTCATTTTACGCTTTCTGTTTATAAAAATGGTAGGTGGAGAGCTATCAAACATTCTTTTGAGTTTTATCACGATTTAGCGTTAGGAATGTTTGATGAATCTAAAATGACGATAGGAGGGTTTTCGTTGGAACTTTCTGCTTTCAATTTTGATTTTGAACCGGGGCTTTACAGGGTGAGGGCATTGGTCGGCAACGGCGACAGGGACAAAGACGGGAAATATATCTGGACGAGTGTTTGGGGAGAATTTAATTTAATATAGGATAACCCCCCGCGGCTCACTCACAAGCCGCGGGGTTTATTTTCACCGGTTGACTTCTTTCTTCTTTTGTGTTATATTTTGAATAAGATTTCTTTACATCAGTAAGCAAGGAGCAGTGTTATGGCTTTACCGAAAAAAACAAAAATCATTCTTTCCGTAACCCTGCCGTTATTGTCAGCAATCGCGCTGTTGGTAGGGTTTTGGTTTTATAATCATTTTTTCTTCCGGTTCACGGATTATTATAACGATTCTGCAGATTCGGAATATATAAATCGTATATATAAAACACATTCCGGATACGGCTTAACGGAAGAAGAAAAAAGAAATCTGGAGTGGCGCGAAGAAAACGGATGTATTGTAAATTATCCTTCTTTTATATATCCGCCGGAGTATAAGGACGGCTTTACATGGGGTTGGAGTGTTGAAATGTGGGACGCGCTCGGTCCGATAGAATTGTATGCTCTTTATATGTGGCGTATATACGAACAATTTATAAAGCTTGATTATAAAATAGAAATTATTGAAAACGAAATTATAAAAGTAATCTACTTTGGTTACGGTTATCCGGACGAAGGCAGGGGTGAACCTGTTCCGCTTATTCAAGAAATTATTATTGACATCAGTAATGTAAGTGAAGATAAACTGCCTACCGTTATTTACTCTTATCCGATGGAAGATATATTGAAAACTTATATTGATTTTGCTACGGCTAATGTTGCAAAAAGAAATGCAGAAATATACGGCGAACCCGTTCCCGGAGAAACAGAAAAACCGCCCGCTGACAATTCGCTTCAGCGGCAATAATTCACCCTGCCTTTTATCGTTCCTGTCGCCACATTCGTCACGAAAACCGTGCTCTCCCGCTCCCGCGCCGTCAGCACAAAGCTTTTCGGCATATCCAAAGAACAGTAATAAACATCGCCTTTCTTCTGCGCGCTTGCAAGAAACTGATTCACCGCGGGATTCACCGTGGTTTTTTCTATGTCAAATACGCCGATAATGTCCTCAAAGTATACCGAAACGTTCCCGCCCAGATGTATAAAATTCACCGTCTTTAACCTCCCAGACACGCATATCTACAGAACTTCCTAAAAAATCGCGGTGGTCGCACGCCGTAATAAACACCTGCGAATGTCCTAATCTGTTCACGATATAATCCCGCCGCATAGCGTCAAGCTCACCCAAAACTTCATCAAGCAATATGACGGGGGTTTCTCTGTTGTGAGAACGTATAATTTCAGCTTCTGCCAGCTTCATAATCAGCGCAATGCTCTTGACCTGCCCCTGTGAGCCGAATTCACGCCCGTTTATGCCGTTAATGGAAAAAAGTATATCGTCCTTATGCGCGCCCACGCGAATCCGGAAGTCTGACCGCTGCCCGTAAAACTGAAACTTATTCAGCTTTTCAACATACATGCCGTAAAGCTCGTTTTTGCTTGTGAAATCCGGCAGAGAACCCTCAACATTCCCGAAAACATTGCTGTGATATATAATGTTTAATTCCTCATTGCCGCGTGTCAGTTCACTGTATAAATCAACCGCCGCTTTACGCAAAAGGTCGAAATATTTCAGTCTGCCGTAAGTAAGATTAATTCCCTGCCGAATTAAAATATCGCTCCATATGCCAATCATGTCGCTTGTGTTTTTTACCGTATCGGGGCTTGCTAAAATTTCATTATTCAGCGCGGCAAGCTGTTTGACAGCCGCGGCGTAATCCGCGGCGGCGCGTTTATGTGCCTTGTGCTGTAAAATCGCAATATTGTCAATGTAATAACGGCGCAGTTCTGCCGCGCCTTTCACAAGCGCAAGGTGTTCCGGCGCGAAAATAACGTATCTGAGTTCTCCGTATAAGTCCGACGCGGCTTTTAAAGGAATCCCGTTGAGCTCCACCGAGCTTCTTCCGTTGACGATTTTATAATGTACTGTATTTTGTTTACCGGAAAAAGCGTCCGCTTCATAATAAAGCGTCAGCGATGTATTGGGTCTTGTCTGCTCGTCGTCCGATTCGGGAAAGGGCACAAGCGATGCCGTGCGTGCGCGGCGGAAGCCTCTGCCGAGGCAAATCGACAGTGCTTCAAGCATGTTGGTTTTTCCCTGCGCATTATCGCCGCAGAACACATTCACGCCTTCGCAAAAATCTAATTCGGCATGTTTAATATTCCGGAAGTTTTCTACTTTTATTTTCCTAACAATCATTTTAATTTTCCCTCACTATAACCTCAAAAGTATTGGAATCAAGTGTGATTATTTCGCCGCCGAATAATTTTTTGCCCCGCATAAGACAAACTTCGTTATTAACGGCAACCTTGCCGTTTTGGATTATAATTTTAGCTTCACCGCCGCTTGAAACCGCAGAACAGAGCTTTAAAAATTGCTCTAATTTTATAAAAGGCGGGTTAATAACTATTTTCTGCATTTTAAATCTCCTGCCGTCCCCTATGTTAATTTACAACAACCTTAACGCCCGCTTTGCCGCCCTTTTTCGCGTCAATAAGCATTAGCCACGGCTTGTCCCTGCCGTTCCCGTTCGTCACGAATTCGATTATTTTAGGCTCTAAATCATATTTGCGTAGCGTTTCAACCACGTCTGCCAATCTTTCCGGCAAATGACACATTTTAAGCCGTCCGCCGTATTTTAACAGCCAACTTGACGCTTTGGTAACATCGTCAAGATTGCACAGAAGCTCATGCCGCGCCGTTGCTGTTTTTTCACGCTTAAAACCGTCGTTCGCCTTAAAATAAGGCGGATTCACCGTGACAATATCAATACTGCCCGCAGGGATTTGCGTATTGTTTTTTAAACTTTTTAAATGCTTCAAATCTTCGCAAACCGGAACAATCACTTCACTGAGTAAATTTGCTTCAATGCTTTTTTGAAGCAGTTCTGTTGCTTCCGCGTTTATATCAAGCGCGTAAATTTTTGCGGGCTTGTTATTCTCGTTTTCACTGTTCAGAAGCAGAAAGGGAATGATTCCGCAGCCGGTGCAAAGGTCGCAAATCATTTTACTTTTAAGCGTTTGAGCACTTGTAAACTCCGCTAACTTAACCGCGTCCGTTCCGAAGCGGTGTTCCTTGCTTACATAAAGCTTAAATTCGCCTATATTAAAAATTTCCGCCATTAATCTTTTCTTGTAGACAGCGATGAATTAATAATATAATACAAGTCGCTGAAATTCTGAACGGTATAATCGGCGTTGTTTGCCTTATGGTTTACATCTTCGGTAAAGAAGCAGAACCTGACGCCGGCGGTTCTTGCCGCTTGTAAATCCTCTTCCTTATCCCCGATGTAAAGCGCGTCATGCTTATCAATTTTATTCTTTTCGAGCAGAAAAACCAACCCGTCGGCACTGGGGCTTTGAAACGGGCAGTCCTCAGACGTTACACAGTCCTCAAACAGTTCATAAAACCCGTGCTTCTGCAGAACGGACACCGCGGTTCTGTTGCGGTCGGTCAAAAGATAATTCATCGCTCCTTGTTCATAAATAAACTTGCAAAGCATAAAGGTATTGTTGTAAGGTGTGATGTTCTGATTCTCGTAAATATCACGGTATTCCTCAAAGGTTTTGAAAAAATCATGGTCAAGCTCGTATTTTTCTTTGTAATAGCTGTAGGCGCGGTGCATGGAAATGCGCATTTGTTCTTCAATTTCAAGCACGTTTTCCATCACGCCGTATTCTCTTTTGAGGACAATCTGAAACGCTCTTGCCGCGTGCGGATAAACGTCAAATAACGTCCCGTCAAAATCCCATATAATGTGTTTAAAATCCATTTTTCTCCCGCTTTCTTTTGTTGTTTATATTTATTTTATGTAGGGTTTTATCGTTGCATTGCGGAACGGATAAATCCGTTCCCTACTCCTGCGACAGCGCGTATGCTTCGGCGCGTTCGCCTTTCGCGGCGAAAACCAAACCCTCCGCTTCCGCTAAAATAACAGCAAAATCATGTATCCGAATTGCTTCCGAAGCATTTTTTTCCGAAACATTTATGACAATAAAGCAGTTTTCCGGTAATTCCTCAAAGCTTCCCGCAACGCCGATATAGGCATCACGGTTTAAAAACCGCAGAATATGCGTAAATTCGTCTCCCGCGCCTACCACGTAAGTCGGGGGTGCGTCCGATGAATTGTATATATATTCCGATACCGTGTAAGCACCCTTGTTTTCCCTCTCCGCTCTGTCCGTTTCATACGGCAGATAAATAAACGCCGTGTGAATACCGGAATACAACACCGTTAAAACCATGCAGAACGACGCGATATGGGCGCGGTAATGCTTTGCACAGCAGACCAATACAATTAAAAGCGCGGAAAAGCAAAACGTCGCGGAAACCGTATAAAGCAGATTCTGAAAAGTAAAAGGTGCGTCAATCTCAAACCCGAGCCGCACGGGCGATAACCCTTGTAAGGATTCAACACGCGGCGTTTTATTTTCACCTGCGGTAACCATAGGAACAGCAGTAATGAAAAACAGCACAAACACCGCGCCCTGCGCCGTAACGGAAGCCAACACCTTTCTTAATTCCAAGCCGTGTATGAAAAAATAGCAAAGCGTAAAAACAAGCATAACCGGCACAGCACTGTCAATATAACGCCCGAAAAGATAAGCGTCCTGACCTGTTCCCGCAATGTAAAAAGCATTCGCAAACAGCATGAGAACATTATAGGCAAGCGCGAAAAACGCAAACGCCGCGAAAATTAATTCTTCCGGACTTTTATTTTTATGATTCTTCTTGCTTTTTTTATATTCAAGCAGGTTTGAAATGCAAAAACAAGCACCCAAAATCCCGATACCCCACGTTGAAACCGTGAAGTAATAAAGCCCGCCCGATAATGCCGCGAAGAAAGTTTTAAACCCCGCAAAGCCAAACCCGAACGACGGAGAAGCAATAATCCCGCTTGTACCCTCTCCTGCCGCAACCGTTTTTAAATATTCGGCGGCGTAAAGCCAAAATACCGATAAAACCCCGAACGCAGGCAGAAAAGCCGTGAATGAAACAGATTTTACATATAGGAAAGATTTAGTGTATATTACAGTGAGTATAAAAACGAGCGCCAGCACCCAAAGCCTTAAATCCGCAAACAATGAAAGGGTAATTAAGAAAGCGGTGAAAACCGACAAAAAACCCCGCAAAATCTTATATTTCACTTTTAACGACTTTATGAACACCAATAAAAGCAGGAAAGGAAAGAACACGCAGAGCGTTTCGCTCCAAATGAATTTGGTATAGGCGAATACCGAAACGCATAACGCCGTACAAATCGCGCATAAGGTTTTCTGCCACGCTTTTTTAAGCCCCGCAGAACCTGTGATTTTATACGTCAGCAAGGGTATAAATCCTGCGATTATCCCGTTTAAGACAAGCATACAGCGGTATCTCAGCGCGGGTTCTTTGAATAAATAATAAAAGGGTGTATACAATGCCGCCGTAAGCCAAGCGGAAACTGATTCGTTTACGAAAAACCTTGAAGCGTTAAATCCTGAAAAATATGCGCTCCGCGCTGCTGTTCCGAATTCGTCCGGATAAACCGACGGTACATTCATGCGGGCGACAAGAATAATATGAAAGGTCAGTCCGGCGGCAAAAAGCACAAGCATAAAACCCCGGTCACCCAACCGACGGTAAAAATGGTCAAGTTTTTTGCCGAAATAAGTCAAATCAGTTTAATCCCCCGTCTATTTATAAAAAGCTGAACATTAAAATATATGCCGCAAGCGTTACGGCGATTGTTACCGCAATGGTGTCGAGTGCGCAAATGCCGAAACCGGGTTTCCCCGCGTCGGTCAGAATCCGGTAATATTCATCTTTCTCTTCGGCAGAAATTTCTTTGTCTATTTCTTCCCCGTATAAATCGCCGTCATAAAAGAAGCGGCATCGGATGAGTTTTATTTTGCGCGCCATCCAGCGCAGGTAGAAATAGTCGTAAAAAATCGCAATTACAATTTTCAGCCCGAAGTTGAAAATCCCTAAAATACCCGCAACCTCCGCCAAGGCTTCTGTTGAAAAAGGCAGAGATGTACCTGTCAGGTCATAAAACATAGCGATTGTATACGGCAGTCCGAATAAAAATGTAATTAAATAGATAATAATCCCCATAACTCTCATGCGGGAATAAAACATATAAAACGGGCTTAAAAGTCCCGCGATTACATTAATATTAATTTTCCTGCCCGCTTCAATTTGCCTGTAGCGAATGAACCGCATGGCGCTTGCACCGCCTTGGAAATGCGCAATTTCTTTTTCGGAAACCCCGTAAATAAAGCGTTCTTCGGGCTTGAGATTCTTCATCTTCTCATACCAGCCCATTCTGTCCAGGGTTTCGCGGAGCTCGCCGAAAAAGCCGTCCTCAACGGTTTCCATGGGCATTTCGCCGGTGCTTTCTGTTTTCGCAATTTTTTCGGGCGGTTCGCGCTCCCAAACAAAACCGTTTTTATGCAGGGCAGAATAAACACAGCCCTCGTCCTTATTGTAACAGCCGCGGTGATATGGCGCGCCGCAATCCGGACAAATGACGATACCGAGTTTTTCTTTGTCGTTTAATAATTCCTTGCAGACAGAGCAAGGAGAGCCGGAAAAATTTGTCATAATTTATATCCTTTTAAGCGGCAATATGCCGCGCAGTTTATCTGTAAGCCGGGTTCTGTCGCGCACAATCATCTGTCTGGACGTATTGTCGCCAATACGTTCAAGCCGCCATTGCTGTTCGGAACACCGAGCAGATGTTAAACTCCGAAACCGCTCCGGCGTTGCATCGGATAGGGTTTACATGGCAGCACGGTCTCCCGTGCTCCGGTGAGCTCTTACCTCGCCTTTCCACCTTTACTGCGCTTTTTAAAAAACGCAGAAGTCTATTTCTGTTGCACTTGCCCTAAGGTCGCCCTCGGCAGCCGTTAGCTGCTATCCCGCTCTGTGATGCCCGGACTTTCCTCGCGTTTTAAAAACGTGCGATTGCACAATAAACTGCCAATATATATTTTATCATAAATTTTGAGAAAATGCAATAAAAAAATAAAATCCGCATAAATAAAAAACCGCCCCTGTATACGGAACGGTCTAAAACCTTGATTATATATTTTCATCTTTATCATTATGAAAAGGCGTTTTATTCGCCGCAATGCACACTTTTGCAAGCACTCTGATTGCTTCTGCGCGCCCGTTTTTAATTAAGCGGTTGACTTCTTCTTCGTCCGCCCCGTTCAGCACGCGCACATACATAGCCGGCATAAGGTCAAGCGCGCTGTTGATAATGCCCCGCAGACACTCGTCACAGGCGCAGGCATTGAACCGCTCTACCGCCGCGCCGATTTGCTCGTTCACAAGCATAAGCGGTATACTGACGATTTGCCGCTCGCAGGAAGCGCGGATAAAAACCTTATCCTCAAAGGTAATCGCTTTCAGCGCGGGGTTTTCTTCCCCCGCCTCCGGAAGCGGCTTCATATGTTTAACAATCGCCTTCCTGCGGCGGTGTGCCGCCGGCGTACCGCCGGTGGTTATTCCGTCAAACCCAAAGTTGTTGGGATTATATTCTTGATTGGTTGACGGGAATGATAATTCCGATTCATATAAGGCTTTAGGTTTCTGCTTGTTTTTAATAGCTTTTGCCGGTTCTTCAACCGGCAGGTTCAGCATTTTTAATACGTTTGAGGTTTTACTGCTTCTCGGCATTTTATACACAGGCTTTCGGGATTATACTTTTTTATTTTTTTAATGCAAATTCTGTACCGTGACCGTGACCGTCGTCCCATTCCTCTGGGATTGTTAAAACATCGTTATAAATACTGCCGCCTACTTCATCGTCTGCGGTTTTAAATGAAATAAGAGAGAATTCGTCAAGCGGGGTTTCGTTATATGTGCCGCTGTAAAACGCGCCGTGCGATAAATTAGCGGTGAACGTATTATCGCTGTATAAAGTAATCGTTTGACCGCCGTATTCAAAAATGCGAGAATCATTTAAGTGTTCACGTTCGGACGATTGCTGTGTAAAAAGAAAAACAGCAAACGCAATTACGCATACCGCAACTAAAACGATAACGGCAATCATGGTTCTTTTGCGTTTTGCTTCCTGCAAGGCAAGCTCCCTTCGCGCTTCTTCTCTTTTTGCTTTCTTTATGGCGTGTTTTTCACGGTCTTTACTCATTTTTATTTAACCCTTCCTGTCTGAAAAATTTGTTTTTCTGTTATTTTTAATTATCCATTGCGATTATATCTTCCGGACGGGGATACTTCCGCGGTCTGCCTCTGCCGAGCTTCTTTTCATTGCGTTTGGGTTTTTCAATTCCTAAAATCTCACAAGTCAGCTCCCTGAACTCAATCGCGGACTTTGAACGCGGCGCGTATTCGGTAATGGTTTTACCGTGTGCGGGTGCTTCCGCTAACGTAACGCTCTTGAGGATTTTCGTTTCAAAAACATCGGTGTCAAGCTGTTCCGCTACGATATTGGCAAGCTCCTCAACCTCTTTGGTTAAAATCAGGCGGGGATTATATTGATTGATTAAAATACCGCGGACTTCAAGCGTATTGTTAAAGTATTTTTTAACCGCGAAAATGGTTTCTTTAAGCTGTGAAAGCCCTTGCAGACTTAATATTTCCGGAATCATCGGAATCACCAACCAGTTTGCAGCGGTATAAGCGTTGATGGTTAAAATCGAAAGCGCGGGCGGGGTGTCAATTACCACATAATCATAATCCGCGCTGATTAAATCAAGCTGGTCACGCAGGATATGCTCCCTGCCCATGGACGTAAGCTCTAATTCCGCGCCCGAAAGCAGGATATTGGAACAGGCAACATCACAGCTTTCGGTGTGCCTGATAACATCGTAAAGGTCAACTTCCCCTTTAAATACATTATATATAGTATAGGCGTCCTCTGTGCTGTCCGCGCCGAGCGAGAAGCTTAAATTCCCCTGCGGGTCAAGGTCAACGGCAAGCACCGACTTCCCCATTGCCGAAAGACACCCGCAAATCCCCGCGCAGACCGTGGTTTTTCCGACGCCGCCTTTTTGATTGGTTACCGCGATAATTTTACTCATAATTTCTTTTTTACCGTCCGAAAATTCTTTGTAGGGGCGCACAGTGTGCGCCCGTCTTTCATAAAATGCGTTTTCATGTTTTCATATACGGGCGCACACTGTGCGCCCCTACAGAGATTATTTTAAATCGTTTGCATTAATTCCGTCAGAACGCTGTCGTCGGGATTATAAATGTGATAATTATTTTTACCGTTTTTCTTGACATAATACATGGCTTCGTCTGCGGCGGCAAGCACTAATTCCGATTCCCTGCCGTGTTCGGGGGCAATGGCGATGCCAAGACTGCCCTTAATTTTCAGCGTTATGTCTTCGTGCTCGTGATAATAACCAATGTCGAAAGCGTCCAAAACCGCCTGCGACAGAACGCCGATATTTTTCAAAGTATCTTCGTCCGTTACGCAGATAACAAATTCGTCGCCGCCGAAACGCCCCGCGAACCCTTTTGTCCCTAATTTTTCTTTTATGATGTTCGCTACGTGTTTGATGATTTCGTCGCCCGTGTTGTGCCCGTAACGGTCGTTGATGAATTTAAAGTCGTCAACGTCTATGAAAATCACGCCGACATGGCTGTTTACACTGCGCTCAATTTCGGATTGCAGTTCCCGCATGAAGGTGGAGCGGTTGTAAAGCCCCGAAAGGAAGTCAAAGCTTGCCTTTTCCGATAATTGCAGGGACAGCAGCTTTTCGGTGTTGATGTTCGTAATGACGCCGATAATTCTGAGCAGTTCGCCCAAACGGTCGGTAACGCAGTTTGCGCGGACGGAAACCCATATTTCGCTTCCGGTTTTCGTAGTAACTTTATATTCGCCGTCTAAAGAACCGCGGCTTTTCAGAAGTTTATTAATATCGACTTTATAACGTTCCGCTTCGTCCTTTTCCATAATGCTTTCGATAAAACGCCCGTTTATCAGCGTGGCGCGTGCGGGGTCAACATCAAACATAGCAAGGAAGTTGTCGGAAACGAAAAGCGATTCTTTTTTATAATCCCACTCAAACAGCATATTGTCTGAAAGCTCCGAAATAGAACGGTGAAGTTCGCCGCCCATTAAAACCTCATCTAACATTTCATTGAAAGTTTCCGAAAGGTAGGTGTATTCGCCGCCGCCGTGTATATCAAGGCGTTCAAGCGTGCCGTCCTGATTGATTTTTTTCATCTGCCGCGCTATATCGCGCAGAGGACCGGTCACTTTTCCGGTAATCATAAGCATTAAAACAAGGCAAATCAGCGTAATCACCGCAACCGTGACAATCATAACGATTAAAACCGTAGGAGCGGTTTCGATTTTTGAAGACGGGTAAACGCTGTACCAGTACCAGCCGCCCGAAACCTTTGCCGTGTTTCCGGCAAAATCTCCGTAACCGCCGACATATCCGTTTGTATCAATCTTCTTAACAACGGAATTTGAACCCGCGACATTCTGTCCGCCCGTTACACTGTTCACCAAATCGCGGAGGGACTGTATACCTATATCGCTTTGGCGGGTGGTTTCCGCGCCACCGAGCCAAAGGGCTGTGCCTTTCCGGTCAGTGACGAACATATCACCGGATTCGTAAAGTTCGCAGAAATTGCAGGATTTCAAATAATCGGTAATTAAATCGGTATTTAAAACAAGCGCGGTATACCCTATGGTGTTGTCGCCCTCAACGATATGGCTGAGGATAAAGAAAGTGTCCGCGCCGTCATAATCAGCATCGCCTATTTTAATGTCGGAAATGGGCGTGTCGTTCTTGCCTGTACCCGATACATTGTCAAAGCCGTAAAACAAACCGCCCTTGCGCCCGAAAGAATCAATGGCGACTGAGCCGTCGGCGTTGACTACGATAATATCAAGCAGGTAAACATGATTTTGCATAAGGCTTTCAAAAACAAGCTCCACCTCATCTTTGACGTTTATGTAATTATCGTTTGTAGCCTGCTTGATGACGCTCATGCCGGAAACGGATTTCAGCATGGCGACCGATTCGTCAAGCAGAATATCAAGACCGCTTGAATTTGAATAACCGAGGGTATAAATTTCTTCCTGCATAATATTGGCGGCTTGGCTTGCGGACGAGGATGTTCCGGTCAGAACAATCGCCGCCGCCGGAATCAGAATAACCGCGAGCAGAACTAAACTTAATATCGCTTTCAGCCCTATTTTCATGTTATTTTCTCCTCTTTATAAAGAATCAAAGAATTGATTGGCAAAGTGAAACGGCTGTCTTTCTATACTGCGTCATCATTTTCGTTTTCTTCGCGCTCTTTGGCGCGCTGTTTGATTTGCTGCATATGTATGAATCTTGCGATAACCTCTTCCTGTCTGGTATTGAGATAAACGAAACAGCAGCCGTAGCCCTCTATATCACCTTCCGGAGAGGACTTTATGCGCAGAACTTTGCTGACAAGCTCGGTTTCGCCGGACACGTCCGTCAGTACAACGGAAATAATGTCGTCAAGATTGAGTTCGAGTTCTTCGCACGCGCCGAGGAAAATGCCGCCGATGTTTATATCCTGTATCACCACGGGAACGGACGGCTCAATGGCGATGTATTTTTCCTGACGGGTAATCGAAGTCAATGAACCGGGTATTTCCGCGGCAATTTTATAATAGCGGCGGCGGTCGGGCAGTTTTTCCGCCGCGGTACTGCGCAGGTTTACGTTAAGCTGATATTCGGTGGACAGCATGATATAACCCGGAAAGTTGAAGCGGTCGCCGGCTCTGGTGTAAGCCACGGTGTTGATAGGCGCGCCTCTTGCGAAAACCGGCAGGTTCTTGCCTTTAATCATGGCGACCTGATGGTCTTTGTCCTCGGATTCGTCCTTAACGATACTGCGGGGGAATAAAAAGCCTTTTGATACTGTCAGCAGGACGTGCCCTCTCAAAGTGCAGACTTCTAATTTGATTACTTTATCCTTGTCAAGCAAAGGGACACCTCCAAAGGCTGATTATATTTAGATTTTAATCCCAATCATGCCCTATCATTATGATTATACTATAAAAATAAAAATAAATCAATAGTCCCGCGCATATTTTTGTTGATTTTAACGATAAACTGAATCATGTAATTTTTTCCTGAACAGGTATTTTTTTATGAAAAGGCTGTACAAAACGGTAAAACGGTAGTATAATGTAATTTATACAATAAAAATTCTGCTTTTTAATATTGCTCCCCCAATTAAACCTTGCCAAAATTGTCGCGCAGGATTATTGTCGTCAGACAAGGCAATTTTGACGCGAATATCCGTTGATATTTAAGGAAAAATTAACGCAGTATGGCGGCAATAAAACAAGTGAAAATGGCAAGGTTTAATTGGGGGAGCAATAACTTGAAGATAAAAATAACAGACGGAAATGGGTATAAATATGCATTTCTTTCACTGCGACACACAAAGATACATAAAACGGCGTAAATATATCTTATGGATTGCACTGCTTCCGCTTTTTCAGAGCGCAGTCATTATCCTGCTCATCACGATTGTGAACCTGCGGGTTTTTTACGAAAACGGTTATCTGCGGATTGTGATTTATGCAGTTACGGGCGCGGCAGGGTTCGGCGCGTTGTTATTTTTCACTGTTTTCGCGCTTACGGAAAAAGCAGTCAAAAGAAACGCCAGATACACTTTTTTTGAAATAGGCGGCAAAGCATTGGTTTTCAGCCGTTACAGCGGGGATTTGATTGAACAAGGCAAGCTTTGCCCCACCCGCGTTTTAATCGTTATACCGCTGTCAGAACTGAAAAGTGCCGGTTTTAACAGGAGAAGCGGCGTTATTTATTTAAACATGAGCGAAAAAGGCGGCGGCAGAAAATATACCGACCGCACAGAAAGGCTTAATTATCGCCTTGCGGAGGGCTTTCCGGATTTTGAAAGCTGGTGGTACAACCAAAACGGGTTCAAAAGCTTACCGGTTGTAAAAATTCCGGGTATTTTCGGGAAAACCGGAAATTCAAAAGAATTTTCAAAAAAATTGTTTGAAAATATAACCCAAGCCAAAAGAAATTTCGACAGCACACCAAAAATAAAACCTTATTCCCACAAAGAACCCGATTTTATAAAACGGAAAAAAGCCCTTGATACACTGTTAAATTTAATGAATAAGTGAAATTAACTATAAAACCCGCGAAAAAAATCGAAATATTTTTCACAAAAAAGCAAATTTGTAGTGAAAAAAGGTTGAAATTATCTATATCTTGTGTTATAATACACTATATATGAATTTAATGCAAAATTGTGCAGGGAATAAAAAGCACCGAAAAGTGCAAATGA
>WRJM01000036.1 GCA_009782265.1 Oscillospiraceae bacterium
CGTGAAACGCAACACAGGCCGGGAGGCCTGTGCCACGTTTGGCTCGACAGAGTCTCGTCCTCCAGCGGTTTGGGGATTTTTGGGGGCGTCAAACCGAAAAACCAAGCGTCTTGACCGCCGTGACAATGTCCGCGACCGTCGGTAAAAACGCCTGCTCGAGCGTGTGGGATTGCGGGGCGATGCCGTTTTTGGCGCCGACACGCAACACCGGCGCGTCAAGGGAGTCGAACGCCTCGGCCATGATGCGGCTGGCGATTTCGGCGGTGAAGGAGCACAGGTCCACCGCCTGGCTGACGACCACGCAATGCCCGGTCTTGCGGACGGACGCGAGCACGGTCTCCATGTCGAGCGGGATGAGCGAGCGCAGGTCAATGATTTCGGCGAAAATGTTTTTGGACGCGAGTTGCTCCGCGGCCTTCAGGCAGTCGTGTAACGCGGGACCCCACGTCACGAGCGTGACATCCTTGCCCGGGCGTTTGATGTCGGCCACGCCGAGCGGGAGCGTGAAGTCGGGGTCGTCCGGCACAGGGCCCTTGTTGTTGTAGAGCAGTTGCGATTCGACGAACATCACGGGGTTGTTGTCGCGGATCGCGGACTTGAGCAGGCCCTTGGCATCCGCGGGCGTCGCGGGATACACGACGTAAAGCCCGGGGATGTGCGTGAAGATGGATTCGAGCGTCTGCGAGTGCTGGCCGCCGTAACCCTTGCCACCGCCGACGGACGCGCGGTACACGAGCGGGATCTCGACGGACGCGCCGGACATGTAATGCCACTTCGCGGCCTGGTTGGCGATCTGGTCGGACGCCATGAGCGCGAAATCCATGTACATGAGTTCGACCACGGGACGCAGCCCGGTCATGGACGCGCCGACCGCGGTGCCGCAAATCGCGGCCTCGGAGATGGGCGAGTTGAAGCAACGGTCGCGGCCGAAGGTTTCAATCAAACCCTTGGTGACCTTGAACGCGCCGCCGTATTCCGCGATGTCCTCGCCGTAAAGCACGACCGCCGGGTCGCGGGTCATTTCCTCGGAGAGGGCTTGCTTGATGGCGTCCTTGTAGGAGAGTTGGACGGGGGTGGCGTTCGATGGCGCCCGATGGCCTTCGACGGCACTCGATGTGTAAAGGTATTTCAACACGTCGCGCGGGTCGGGGTCGGCGGCGCGGCTGGCCTTGGCCGCGGCGCGGGCGTTGCGGTCCGCCACGCGCGTTTTGACCGCGGCGATTTGCTCCGGCGTGGCCACCTTCGCGGCGAGCAGTTCGCGCTCGAACGCCGCGACGGGATCCACGGCCTTCCACGCGGCCTCCTCGTCCTTGGTGCGGTATTCGTTGCGCGGGTCGGAAAGCGAGTGGCCGTAATAACGGTAGGTGTCGAACTCCAGCAGCACGGGACCCTCGCCCGCCTTGCACAACGCGGCGGCGCGGTGGAGCGCGTCGCGGCACGCGAGGATGTCCATGCCGTTGACGGTTTCGGCGTGCATGTTCACGTCGGAGAACCCGGCGGCGCGGCGCGCCATGCGCGTGATGCCCGCGACCTCGCCGTCGGCGCGGCCGGTCATGCCGTAATGGTTGTTGATGAGCGCGTAGACGATGGGCAGGCCGAACGGTTTTTCCGCGTAGCGCGGGTCCTTGAACTGGCCCATCGCGGCCCAGTTGAGCGACTCGAGCACGACGCCGTTGGCGTACGCGCCGTCGCCCGCGAAGCAGCACGTGACCTTGCCGTTGTCGAAATAGCGCGCGGCCATGGCGGAGCCGGTGGCGATGGGCACGCCGCCGCCGACAATCGCGTTCGCGCCGAGGTGGCCGGCCTTGAAGTCCGCGATGTGCATCCCGCCGCCGCGTCCCTTGCAATAACCGTCCTCCTTGCCGAAGAGTTCCGCGATGGCCTTGAACACGTGGTCCTCCAGCGCGGCCTCGAGCAGGTCGCCGCCGGAATAACCGGGCAGGCGCGCCTTCAGGTTTTCGAGCGGCATCGCGCGGATCGCGGCGCAACCCTTCGCGAGCGAATCGCCGTGGCCGCGGTGGGTGGACGTGATGAAGTCGTCCCACGCGAGGCTGGAGCAACAACCGACGGCGGTGGCCTCCTGGCCGATGGACACGTGCGTGGGGCCGCGGTACTCGAACCCTTGGCACGCGGGGTACGCGCCCGTGCGGAGTTTGACGATCATCTCCTCGAACTCGCGGATGACGAGCATGTCCTCGAAGAGATCGAGCGCCTGGTTTGGCGTGAGGTTGCCGCCGGCGATTTCCGAGGCGAGTGTCCCGGCGTACGCATACGCGGGGATTTTTCCGCAATCAAGCGTCGCGGGTGTGAAAGAGGGGGCGAGGTTGTTGAGATGGATGTTCATGGCAGGCGGTGAATTAAAGCATATTCCGGTTTTGAAAAAATTAGGCTTCAACGCAGTATATTTCGGTCCTGTGTTTGAATCCACACAACACGGCTACGATACCGCTGATTATACCAAAATCGACAGCCGGCTCGGCACGAATAAGGATTTCGCCCATGTCTGCAAGGAACTGCATAAAAACGGCATAAAAGTGATTTTAGACGGCGTGTTTAACCATGTCGGGCGGGATTTTTGGGCGTTCAAAGACTTGCGCGACAAGAAATTTTCATCCCCTTATAAAGACTGGTTTCATGTGCGGGACGGGAACTCCAATTATAACGACGGCTTTTATTATGAGGGTTGGGAGGGGCATTTTGAACTTGTTAAATTAAATCTGTACAATCCTGCTGTCAAGGCGCATATTTTTGAAACAATTACGAAATGGCGGGATGAATTCGGGATTGACGGGATTAGGCTTGATGTTGCCTACTGCCTTGATTTGAATTTCCTGAAAGAACTGCGCAGGCACTGCAAAGGGATTGCAGGGGATTTTTGGCTGATGGGCGAAACACTGCATGGGGATTATAATAAGTGGCTGAATCCCGAAATGTTAGACAGCGTGACGAATTATGAATGTTATAAAGGAATTTATTCAAGCTTCAACGAGCTGAATATGTTTGAAATTGCTTATTCGCTCGGCAACCGGCAGTTTGGCGCGGGCGGGATTTATAAAGGGAAGCAGTTATATTGCTTTGTTGACAACCATGATGTCGGCAGGATTGCTTCCGTGCTGAAAAACCCGAAGCATTTAATAGGCGTTTATACGCTGTTATTTACTATGCCGGGGGTGCCGGGGGTGTATTACGGGAGCGAATACGGTTTCTTGGCGGCGAAAAGCCAAGGCGACGACGCGCTCCGCCCCGAATTCGATGTTGATAATGCAGGGAACGGCGTCCTCGACGTTCCGCTAACCCAAACAATCGCAAAACTTGCCAAAGCTCACGCGGCATTAAAGCCGCTCTGTACGGGGGATTACAGGCAGGTTGCTTTGCAGAACAGAACCCTTGCCTTTGCGCGTTCCTGTGATAACGAAACCGTTTACAGTTTAATTAACGCGGGGGATAACGAAGCTTCGTTTTATTTGAACGGCGCGGGGAATTATACGGACGCGCTGAGCGGAGAAACTTTTGATGTTTCTAAAGAAATAAAAATACCCGCTTATGGTGCGGCGGTTTTATACCAAGCGGGAAATATAAATACAGCAGAAACGCCTGTGCGTGTAGAAACAAAACATAAAGCAGAACACCACGAAAAACCCGTAAGCCATGTAAACCATGCAAGCAAAGAACAAATACTGCCTCAGGCGCAGCTTGCAAAAAAGCCTGACGACCACGTAAAGACGCTGAAAGGCAGACTGACGGCGGGGGATTTGGAGAATATCGCGGGCGCGGTGATTGAAAAGCTGTGGGATATTGCAGACGAGCGCGGGGTGTCGATAGATTACCTTGTGGGGCGGTCGGACGAGAAGCATAAATAATTTAACCCCCGCTTGAAAAGAGCGGGGGTAATTATTATATCCGTCACAATTTCTTTTATATTAATATTTTAAGCAATCGGGCGTTCCACTTCTTCAAATACGCTTTTTATCTCTAATTTTTTTATTTCGGTCGTGTCTATATCTCCGTTTTCCAAATATAATTCAACGATAAAAGAATCATCGTTTAATATTTCTAAAATGCGTCCGACAATTCCTGTTTTTAATTTTACTTTATCATATACATTAATCATTTTTCACACCTCTCTTCCTGTCCACATAAGCATTAATCAAGCGTATTTCTCCATTTTCCTTATCGTCAAGCCATGCTGTAAGTACATTTGCGGTTTTGCCGTTTTCACCTTGCAGTTTCATAATAACTTCATAACGTTTACCATGACCTAAATCTTCTTTTTCCGTGCAATTAAATTTGTTTATATTATTTTTTATGTTTTGAATTAGTTTATCCGCGTTAGATGATTTATATCCTAATGCTAAACGGAACGCTTCAGCTTTATTGGGGTCTTTTTTGGGGTTAAGCGCGTATTCGGTAAATTTTTCGACCGGAATATTTATTTTGTCAGTATTTGGTAATATATTCACAATTCTCACTTCCTAATTTATATTATATAAGAAAGCAGTAAATATGTCAACCCCCCGACCTTTCGGGCGGGCTTTATGATTTGACAGGCTTAACCAATTATGATATAATTATACATCATATGCAAAGCATATGAATAACAAAGGCTGTACCACGCAACAAATGCGGTAAATATGCGTGTTGGCGGTTTGAAGCCCTCTTTTTAAAGAGGGCTTCAAACATACCTCCCGAAAGGAGGTGATTGCCTATGGAACTGATAATGGGTTTTTTAGTGCTCTACGCACTCTTACTTATAATCAGGGAAATAAAGAAATAAACCGCCCCTGCTCTAACATCGGCGGTTTATTTATAAACCTATGATTTAAGCCGACCGCTTATCCGGTACAGCCTTTGTTATTTGTATTATAACACGATTTATGAATAAAGTCAAGTGCTTATATTGACAAACCCGTGAATTTTTGTTATTATTTTATTAAACTATTTTGAAAGGCGGGAATCCCCTATATGAAACAAGCCGTAACCTTCGGAGAAATCATGCTTCGCTTAAAATCGCCGAATTATGAACGCTTTTTCCAAACCCCTGTGCTTGAAGCGACTTTCGGAGGCGGGGAGGCTAATGTCGCGGCTTCCTTGTCGACCTTCGGAATACCCGCAAAATTCGTCAGCGTTCTGCCCGACAACGATATAGGCGACGCCTGCGTCGGGGAACTGCGCCGCTTCGGTGTTGATACAAGTGCAATTCTGCACAAAAAAGGGCGGCTCGGCATTTATTTCCTTGAAGCCGGCTCAAACCAACGCGCTTCCAACGTCATTTACGACCGTGAAAATTCGCTGATTTCCGAGGTAAAAGCCGGTGACATTAACTGGCGTGAAATTCTTTCGGGAGCAAACTGGTTTCATATAACGGGTATAACGCCGTCACTCAGCCAAAGCGCGGCGGACGCTTCCTTAGAGGCCGTGAAAATCGCCAATGAAATGGGCTTAACGGTTTCCTGTGACCTTAATTTCCGCGCAAAGCTGTGGAAATACGGTAAAACCGCGCCGGAAGTCATGCGGGAATTATTTAAATATGTGCATGTGGGGATTGCTAACGAAGAAGACTGCCAGAAGTCTTTAAATATAAAATCAAGCCAAAGCGTCACCAAAGGCGAGCTGAACACCGCCGCTTATAAAGAACTCAGCGGCTTAGTCATGCAGGAATTCCCGAATTTAAAATATATGGCGATTACTCTGCGGGAAAGCAAATCCGCCAGCATTAACAACTGGGCGGCTTGCCTGAACGATGGCAAGAATTTCTATCTGAGTAAAAAATACGAGCTGACCGACATTGTTGACCGGGTCGGCGGCGGGGATTCGTTCGGTGCCGGTTTAATTTATGGACTTATGGCATACTGCAACGATTCGGAGCCGACAGTCGACCCTGAAAAGGCGTTGGAATTTGCTGTAGCCGCAAGTTGTCTGAAACATACGATTATGGGCGACATCAACCGCGTGAAAGTCAGTGAAATTGAAAAGCTGATGGGCGGGGACGGTTCGGGACGAGTAACAAGGTAGCAACCCGCATTTTTGCTGTATTCATGCGGGCGTACACTGTACGCCCCTACAAATAGAAAAAGGAGATTTTTATGACCTACGAAATAAAAGAAGTGTCGGCGCGCCTTAAAGCCACACGCGAATATTTAGATATTACCGCAGAAGAAATGTCCGCTAAAACCAAAACCCCGCTTGAAGAATATACTACGCTTGAAAGCGGCGAAAAAGACTTTTCTCTGTCGTTTCTGAACGACTGCGCGGTTGCGCTCGGAATCGAACTCATCGAGCTTTTAACAGGAAAAGAACCTAAACTGCAAAAATATGAAATCGTGCGAAGCGGCAAGGGTCTGCCGATTGAACGCCGCGCCGGTTTTTCTTATCAGCATATGGCTTATTTGTTTAAACATAAAATGCTTGAACCGCTTCTTGTAAAAGCACCTTATAACGCCGCTGAACAGGATTTGCCCGTTAAGCTCTCCAAACATGACGGGCAGGAAATGAATTTTATTATATCAGGCAAATTGAAATTCGTCATCGGCGAAAAAACCGAAATTTTAGAATCGGGCGACTGCGTTTATTTCGACAGCACCAACCCGCACGGCATGATTGCGACAGGCGGCGCGGACTGCGAATTTCTCGCAATTTTGGTTTGATATGTAGGGGCGACCCTTGCGGTCGCCCGAAATTAGCGGACGACCGCAATTTGGCTGCGCCAAACCGGAAAAATTCCAGAAAGGTATGGATATAAACATGCTCAAAGATTATTACAAAAATTATATAGAAACAGGTTACGATAAAAAAGGCATTTTAAATCATTTTAAAATCAACGCACCCGATAATTTTAATTTCGCCTACGATATAATCGACAAATACGCCGAGCTTGAACCGAACGCCCGCGCCTTGGTTTGGACTAATCCTAACGGAGAAGAAAAAAGTTTTACTTACGCGGATTTGTCGGAATATTCAGCAAAGGCGGCGAATATGTTCCTGTCGCTCGGTGTAAAAAAGGGCGACAGGGTTATGTTAGTGCTGAAAAGGAACTACCGCTTTTGGTTTTCGCTTTTAGGGCTTGAAAAAATCGGCGCGGTCGCCATTCCGGCAACTCATTTACTGACTGCTAAGGATTACATTTACCGCTTTGAACAGGCAGAGGTCAAACACGTTATTGTAACAGGCGATAACGCAGAAGTTGCGGAAAACGCCGATAAAGCCGATAAAGAGCTCGGCGGTGTTTTATCTAATAAAATAATCATTTCGGGGGGAAATCTCCCGACCGGGTGGAAGAACTTTGACGTTGAGCTTGAAAAGCAGTCGGATTCCTTAACGCGCATTGAGATTAACTCACGCGACATGATGCTGTTATATTTCACGTCCGGTACAACCGGCTACCCCAAAATGGTCACGCACAATCACCGATACAGCCTTGCCCACGCGCAGACGGCTTTTTGGCTGAATATGCAGTACGGCGGACTTCATCTTACCGTTGCGGACACGGGCTGGGCAAAGGCTGTGTGGGGCAAAATGTACGGTCAGCTTCTTTTCGGCGCGGCTGTGTTTGTTTACGATTATGACAGGTTTAACCCCGCGGAAATGCTCGGCGTGATTTCTAAATATAAAGTTACATCTTTCTGCGCGCCGCCGACTATGTACCGCTTTTTTATACAAGAGGACGTGAAGAATTACGACCTTTCGGCTTTAAAATACTCCTGCACGGCGGGAGAAGCGTTGAATCCGGAGGTTTTCGAGCGTTGGCGGGACGCAACAGGCTTGCAAATGATGGAGGGCTTCGGGCAGACTGAAACGGTGTCTATCATTGCGAATTTACCGGGTATGGAGCCGAACCCGGGTTCTATGGGTAAGCCCGTTCCTTTTTATAATGCTGATATAGTGGACGAAAACGGTGAAAGCGTACAGGCGGGTGAAGTCGGTGAAATCGTTATAAAAGCCGAATTTGGCGACGACGGGCTGTTCGGCGGGTATCATAAAAACAAAGAATTAACAGACAGCGTCTGGCATGACGGCGTTTATCACACGGGCGACACCGCGTGGAAGGACGAGGACGGCTACTACTGGTATGTGGGCAGGAACGATGATATTATTAAATCTTCGGGTTACAGAATAGGTCCTTTTGAAATTGAAAGCGTTTTGATTACGCACCCGCTTGTTTTAGAATGTGCGGTGACGGGCGCGCCCGACCCTGTCCGCGGACAAGTCGTCAAGGCGACCATTGTATTAGTAAAAGGCGCGGAGGGTTCTCCCGAGCTTGTGAAAGAACTGCAAAAGCATGTAATCGAAAACACCGCGCCTTATAAATACCCGCGCATAATTGAATTTGCGGAGGAACTGCCGAAAACAATTAGCGGTAAAATCAGACGGGCGCAAATCAGGCAGGAAGATAATCAATAAAAGGAGGTGTAAGCATGAATAGAATAGAATTAATTTCGGTATTTAAAGCATTGGAAATCCTCGGCAGAGAAAAAAATATTGACGGAATCATGGAATTGGTGGAAACGGTTTTAGATGAAGCGCAACAGGTAAAGCCGTCAAAAGAAAATGACAAGGAAAATTAAAAACATGACCGAATATTATTTATGGCTTTTACAATTCATGGGTGCGGCGAATCCGCGCTCTGTTCAGCTTATACGTCATTACGGTTCTGTAAAAAACGTTTACGAAGCTTTTAAAAACGGCGAACCGAAGTTTTTGAAGCCGGTTGAATCTGCCGCGCTTAAAACCGCTTCTTTAGATAAATCGCGGGAAATTATGCAAACCTGTGAAAAATACAATTTCCGCGTGATGACGATTGATGATGAGAATTATTCAGTCGCGCTGAAAAATATATACAATCCGCCTGTCGTTTTATTCGTTTCGGGAGAGCTTTGCAGGAACGAGCTTTGTATAACCGTTATCGGCACGCGGGACGCCTGTGATTACAGTTACCGGATTACCAGAAAGCTGTGCAGCCGTTTGGCGCGGGACGGCGTAACGATTGTCAGCGGCATGGCTATCGGGATTGACAAAACCGCGCACACCGCCGCTGTTGAGGTAAAAGGGCGCACTATCGGGGTTTTGGCTTGCGGGTTTGCGGTGGATTATCCTAAGTTTTCAATGCCGTTTAGGCAAGAAATCATTAACGCGGGCGGCGCGGTTGTGTCTGAGCTTCTGCCGGAGCAAAGAGGAGAACGGGGGTATTTTAATTACCGCAACCGTATAATGTCCGGCTTATCCCGCGGGACATTGATTATAGAAGCCGGAGAAAAAAGCGGCTGTCATATTACGGCAAACCATTGTTATAATCAAAACCGCGATTTATTCTGCGTACCGCCGGCGGATATCTTTGAACCGCGTTTCAGAGGGGTAATCAGCTACATAAGAGACGGTGCAGTTCCGGTTTTTGACCACAGCGATATTTTAAACGAGTATTTAATTAAACCCCGCCCCGCGCTGCCTGAAATATTTACAAGCGAAAAAATATCCGAAGAGAATAAACCTCCGGAAAAACAAAAACCGGTTATACAAATGGTAAGCAGAACGGCGGAAGAAAAAGCACTTGTGGCAAAAGCCGAAATAAAAGAACATAATATTATCCCCGAATCCTGCCCCGAACCGGATTTGTCGGAGCTTTCGGCGCAGTCGTTAGTTTTAGTTGAACTGCTGAAAGACGGCGCGAAGACGGTCGATGTAATCGCGGAGAAAAGCGGGTTGGCACTGTCGGCGGACGAGCTTTCGGATTTACTTTTGGAGCTTGAAATAGACGGTGTGATTGAAAGCGCGGCAGGGTCAAGCTATAAATTGTGTAAAGTGCAGAAAAACTATTGACAACGCAATTATTTAATGTTATAATAAAGCCAACAAAGGCGAACCGATGAGCGGTTGGCTTTCAGTAGTGTTAAATAACCGCTACCTTTAGCCGAGGGCGGTTATTTCTTTATGGAGCTATGTAATCTGCAAAGTTCAATATAAATTGCGAGCAGTAACAATTTCACCAAGAACATTTCCATAAACATCACCCCCTTTCGAGGGATTTGCCAACCGTCCACCGCCGTTTTTACACGGAGTCGCCTTTGTCTTGAAATTAGTATATCATAACTGCAAAAATTTGTCAAATTTAAGGTAATTCAATGAAAATAATAGATTCACATGTACATATTTATCCCGAAAAAATCGCAGAAAGAGCTTCGCAGAGCATAGCCGATTTTTATAATATGCCGGTTAAATACGACGGTACGGTGCAAAAGCTTATCGAAATCTGCGAAAGAAATCAAATTACAAACTGCGTTATCTGTTCAGTCGCAACCATACCCGAAAGGGTAAATGTTATTAACGAATTTATCGCTGAAAGCGCGAACGCAAGCAAGAGAAGCAAGGATAGCACCGTTACATTCACCGGACTTTGCGCGCTTCATCCGGAAATGACGGAAGCGGAAATCGACGCAGAGCTTATGCGTGCAAAATCAGCGGGGCTTAAAGGCATAAAGCTTCATCCGGACTTTCAGGAATTCCGCATAGACGACAAGAACGCTTATAAAATCTATGAGCGGGCGGAAGGCAAGTTCCCGATTCTGTTTCATACCGGCGATAAACGTTATAATTATTCCAATCCGAACAGACTTGCGAAAATCCTGCGCGACTTCCCGAAGCTGACAGCAATCGGCGCGCATTTCGGCGGCTGGTCGGAATGGGGCGACGCGGATTGCTTAACCGGCTTTGAAAACCTTTATGTAGACACAAGCAGTTCCTTGTATGAATTAAAGCCTGAAGCGGCAAAAAAACTAATCCGCATGTTCGGGGAAAACAGGGTTTTATTCGGGTCGGATTATCCAATGTGGAATGCGGAAGATGAAATAAAGCTAATCGAGAATTTAAAATTATCCGAACGGGTGAAAGAGTTGATTTTTCATAAAAACGCGGAAAGGGTTTATAAGTTATAGTTTTATATAAGGGGGGGTGAATCCGTGAGTTTCAATTTATCGGATTTATTTAACGGGCAGTATAACAAACAGAATCAAAATCAAGATTATTTAGCTGTGGATTTACGGACGCCTGTATTGAATGATTACGAGCTTTTCGCTAAAATAAACGAGCTGAAACAGAAAAGGAATACCTCCGGTTTTGCTCTCAGCACGGGCATGATTATTACGGCGGCTTTATTATTCTTTTTTTTCCCGATGCTTCTTCCGTTTATGATTATCAGCGTGGTTTTTACAATGCTCCGCAATTCCTCAAAGAATAAAGAAATAAAGGAACTGATAACCAACAATATTGTCCGCGGGGCGTTGTCCGAAGTGATGGAGCTGAGTTATTTATCGTATAACGCGCATATTCCGGCTGTGCAGATTGACGTTTCCGGCATTACCGCAAAATGGGATAAATGCAGCGGCAGTGATATGGTTCAGGGGCGATACAAGGGCGTTAATATTTCTTTTTCGGACATTCTGCTCACCAAGAGAAAAAGAAGCGGCAGGCGGACTTATGACGAAACGGTTTTTAAAGGGCAGTGGCTGACGATTGAGCTTGCGAAGCAAGTAGACGGCGAACTGAAGCTGATTGAACGCGGCGCGGGGGACAAATTTAAAAGAAGCAAATCCGACATAGAAACCGAAAATGTTGCTTTTAACCAGAAATTTCAGATTCTGACCAATAATCCTCATTCAGCGTTTTACGTTTTAACACCGCACTTCATGGATTATATCAACAGCATGGATATGAAAGCGCGTGCCAAAACAAGCATGTGGTTCAACAAAAGCTTCGGGAAAAGCTGTGTGCATGTAGCACTGAACAACAACAGCGACCTTTTTGAATTTAACGCAAGGCAGATTAACAGCCCCTACAGCTTCGCGCCTATACGCGATAACATAAAAAGAGAAGTCCGGTATATCACGGGCGTGATTGACGAACTTTTGCTGAACGATTATTTGTTTAATGCAAATATAAAATAAATAAAAGAGGAGAATAAAAAAATGAATCCGGTAATTATCGCTGTAATCGGCGGCGCAGTGCTTATTTTGATTATTGTTTTAAGCTGGTGGATAAGCACGGGCAACAACTTCAAGCGCGCACAGATTAAAATTAACGAATCGCAGTCCGGTATCGAAGTCGCGCTGACCAAACGCTTCGACAAGCTGACCAAAATGCTTGAAGTCACCAAAGCCTACGCCAAGCATGAAAAAGAAACCCTCTCCATGGTGATTTCCATGAGGAGGGGCATGACCATCGGGCAGTTGAACGAAACCAACGCCCAGCTTGACGCGCTCGGCGCGAGAATCAACGCGGTTGCGGAATCCTATCCGGAACTGCGTTCTGCGGAAACCTTCCGCGAACTGCAAGCGGGAATCCGCGACGCGGAAGAACATCTGCAAGCGGCAAGACGCCTGTATAACAGCAACGTGACCGCGTTCAACACCGCGATTGCTATGTTCCCGTCCAGTATTATCGCAAACAGCATGGGACTGCACAGCGCGGAATTCTTTACGGCAGAAGAACATAAAAAAGCAGATGTGAAAATGGTATTTTAACATTGCCCCTACATTTGTTCATACATACGGGCGGACACAAGGTCCGCCCCTACATAATTTTATCTCGTTTTTATATCAGCACTGCCGCTTATCAAGTCAACGCTGACCCGTTGTCTGTTGTATCCGCCCACAGATGCGAAACCTGATTTGTTCATTACACCCGAATCGCCGTTCATGCTGTAAGACAATGAACCGCTAACCCTTGAAAATGATAAATCCGCGCCGCTTCCGTCCGGAACTGTAACAGTAACGTTTCCGCTGACAAGGCTTGCATCTAAACTGCCGTTCCACTGTGAAAAATAAAGATTCACTTTACCTGAAGTAAGATTAACTTTACCGTGTCCGGACAGTCCGCTGATGTTTATATCGCCGGAAACAGCATTAAAATCATAATCTTCAACATTTGCACACTGTAAATTAACGCTTCCGCTTGTTATGCTTACGGTTAAACTTTTTGTGCCGAGAACTGTACCGCTTATTTTACCGCTGACGGCTTTAAGGCTGATTTTATTATACAGTTTTTCCGGAATTTCCACGATGAGCGTTCCTTTGCGGTTTCCGCTCGCGTTCACGCCGCCCCAGCCGATTTGCCTTTCTTTCAGCACAAGCGAGTTGTTTCTTATTTCCGCGGTAAATTCAACATTCGGGACATTGTTGGTATAATCCACCCTTGTGATATTATCGGGTGAAATTTTAATTTCGGTTTGCGCTGCAATGATACCGATGTCGATGTTGCTGTAGCTTTCGGAGAAGCTTTTATTTAACTCTGAGGTGTAGATTTTGCCCGGGATTCTGAACCCGAAATACGGCATGTTATCCCATTCGGCATCCCAGTTGTCCCATGCTTCCTGCATATCGAATCCGGTTGCCGCAATCGTAATCGCAAAACCGCATACTGACGCAAAGAAAAGACAGGTAAAAATAATAGCTAAGGCTTTCATACCGCGTTCACCTCTTCCTTTGAAGATTTGTTTTTCGTTTTAAATACCGGCTTGCCTGTAAGCATTGTGCCGTGCCAGTTGATAACGGCGCGCAGTGCCTTGATACAGGCTTTAATTAATCCGACGCCTGCCAGCATAAATAATCCGCCGAGCGCGAACAGCGCAATGAACAGGAATACGGTAGCAAGCGCGGGGAAAGGCGTAATAAAAAAGCTTCCCCACCAGAACCCCGTAAAAGTGCCGCCGATTAGTATGGTCAGCCCTGCCGCTAAAAATGAGAACGGAATCGAAAGAATCGCTAACGTTACGCTGAACAGCACCGGAATCGCCCAACTGAAAACGAATATATCCACGCACAGCACAATAATTAAATTGCCCCAGTTAAAATTGCCGAAGTTGAGCTTGATTCCGCTTGATGCGTAATCCGCGTGCGAACCACCGGACGGCGGCGGGGGCGGCGCCTGCGCTTTGTATTCGTCCGCGTAACCGTAGCTGTTTTTATTATCCTCCTGCGGTAAAGGCGTTACTTTCGGATTGTTGTCAGAATTATCCTTAGGGTTATCATTCGGGAAATCCTTTATGGTATATTCGGGATTGATTTCCTGCTGAACCTGAACGGTTTCTTTATGGTTTTCCGCAGCAGTTTCCACCGCGATAACGGGGAAGATTTCTCCTTCCGCGTATTGTTTGGCTATTTCGGAAATATCGCCGAGCTTGGCGCAGATTTCCGCTTCGCTGATGTTTGAGTGCGCGCTGTCCGTAAAATGCTGTTCAAAATCCGCAAAGATTTCACTTTTGTCAACCACGCCGAAACGCGCTAATTCCTTATCAAGTTTTTCCATGAATTCCGGTTTTGTCATGTGATTATTTCCCCCTCGCCTTTAAGACTTTGTTCTCCCTTAATTAATTTTTCAACGCTTCCGGCAAATTCATGCCACTCCAGCGCCTGCCGTTCTTTTTCTTTCCGACCGTTGTCGGTGATTTGATAATATTTGCGGGGCGGTCCCTCCTGCGATTCAACGATATAGGAGAAAATGCTCCCGTTGTCCTTGAGCCTTTTCAGCAGAGGATAAATCGTACCCTCGGTGATGTGCATAATATCGGATATGCGGTTCACAAGCTCATATCCGTAGCAGTCGCCGCGGTCAACCATCGACAGAACGCAAAGCTCAAGCGTTCCGCGTTTTAACTGTGAGTTAATAGTCACCAACTCCTTTCGTGACAATTTTTATCGGGCGAACACTGTTCGCCCCTACATTGGGTACAGCGTATATATTTCAACCAACGCGATTAGGATTAAATGCAAGGGATAGAAGATGTAAAATATCCATTTATGAACGGGGCTTGCGCCGCCCTTTTGCCCGTTGTACAAAAGCAAAACAGGAATTGCCATAAACACACCGACCTGCGTTATTTCCGACCACCATACGATACCCACCGCGGCGGTGATTGCTGCTATAATGCCGTATGCGGTAAACTTTTTAAAATTATCGGTTCTGAAGATATAAAAGAACAATATCCATAAGGGCGCAATGAGCATCCAGTCCCCGATAAACGATGCCGCGCAAAGCAGTGCAATTACAGCAAATTTAACCGGTTTATTCCGGATTTTTTCATAAGCTAAAAGCACAAGGAAGCCGACAAAAAACGTAAAGATTACATTCCAGTAAATGAAGAAATAAGGCGTAAATATTGTACCCGTGTTATAAAATATGTAAGCAAACTGAGAAATCAGCGCAAAGACACCGAGCCGCAAGCCGTATTGAAGCTTAGAGCGGGTGTAATAAAACCCCTCGGCGATAAAGAAGCACATAATCGGCGCAGTCAGCCGTCCGATAAAGTGCATGATGAAATAAAGGACCGGAAAATCACGGAAAAAATAAGCTGTATGGTCAAGGAGCATGGCAAAGATTGCTGTGTATTTTAATGCGTTTCTGTTGAGAATTTTCAATCTCATAATTTCCTCTTGTTTTTAGTTGTTTTGAATATATTCTGTGCTTTCGGGAATATCGGGTTCGTCCTGCGGTTTTGAATTATCGCAGGCTGTAAGTAAAATTAACGCGCTCAATATTATAAAAGCAAGTGTTTTTTTCATAAATTTGTTCCGCTCCTTTGTGTCGTTATATATATTGTAACATATTGTACCGTTTATTGCAAGGTACTATGTGCACAAATATATCAAGAAAAATTTATACATTTTTTATAAATAATTAACAAAAATTTGCGGAAGTGTATTGACAAACGGGGTTTTTGTGATTACTATTGTTTATATAATGCGGGGCTATGCCCCGCCGAACGGGGGACTTCCCTGCGGGGAAACCACCCCGTCACAAATTTCTGCGGAAATTTGCGCCACCCCTCCAAGGAGGGGAATTTAACTCGTTTAAAAGGAAAACCATTCCCCTCCTTGGAGGGGTGGACGCGAAGCGGACGGGGTGGTTCGCAAATGCAC
>WRJM01000037.1 GCA_009782265.1 Oscillospiraceae bacterium
TGTATGCTTTTTCCACCGAAAAGGTAAGCTCCCCTGCCGTTTTTTTACCTGCCGCAACTTTTGAGAAATCCGAAGCGCGTTTATAAAGCTCGGTTTCTGTTGATTTTTCATTGCCTTGGTTAGACAGAAGCATTTCATCAAAAAGCCTTTCAAGCAAGCTGTAATAAGAGATTCTGCGTGCGGTTTTAACCGCTTCATCAAAGATTTTATCCGTACTGCCGATAATCACGCGGGAAAAAGCCCTGCCTATATCACCCAAGCCGCAGTAAAGCCCGTAATTTTTTTTAATGAAGCTGTTTACGCTTATGTTGATTTCCGGAAGCGGCAGTTTCATCAGCGTTTTTGCCATAACAAGCACACATTTTTCCGTTTCTTCCCGGTTTTCATTAAAAATAAGTTCAAAGACAGCCTGACCGGCACGGCGTTTTTTATCGTCGGCTTCGCGGCGCGCAGTATCAGCCGGTTTTGTATTATTTACGTTATTATCAATATCAATCGTAAAAGTAAAAATACCGTCCACGGAATAAAGGTCGTTTAAGCTTAATCCGAAAAAAGCAATCGCATAAAGCGAGATGAACCCCATTCTTTCTCTGCTGTCGGAAAGGTCAATGATTTTAGTGTACCGCTCGTCCTCGTAAATCCCGGCAACGGTATCTTTAGTAAAACTTAAGCCTTTCGCGGATAAATTATGATGAAACATTTCCGCGTTAAAATGCAGTATAAAATCCAAATCGCGCTTAACCGCATTAATTAAACCCGTGATTACTTCTCTGTTGATTTGCTCAAGATAACCTTCGATTTTTTGCTTATGCGCTTTACTGAAAGATGTAATTTTTTGCTTCTTATGCAAACGCTTATTTATTCTTTGCAGTTTTGAATTTTCCGGATTTTCGATTTCAAAAGTAATCTGCTCGGGACTTGAAAACGCAAAACTGTCTCCGTCCATATAAAGCCGGCTGAAATAAATTCTTTTTCCTTTTAAAACAGCTTTTAAAAGAATCAAGCTTTTTTCATCGGTTTTAAACGCGGATAAAGGTTTAGCATCAATCAGAATCAATTCGTACTTTTCTACATTGTATCTGCTGATAAGGCGCAAAGTTTCCGGCGTGATTATTTCAGCTTCTACGTTTTGGGCGTAAAGCAGACAGTCATTGTCCGGCGGATTCTTCATGCTCAAAACTTTAAGAAGCAATTGATTATTTTTTAGTGCAATTTTCATTATAAAAGTCCTTTTTTGTTTAGTAATTTTAGTATATCATAAATTTGCATTTTTAGCAAATCTGTGGTATAATATGAAAAAAAGAAAGGGATATTTAAAATGACAAAAGTTTTACGGAATCCTCAAATCTCCGCTGACAGGTATATAGAAGAGCAAATTATAAAAATCCGCGAAACCGTGGGAAACGGGCAGGTTCTCCTCGCGCTTTCGGGCGGAGTGGACTGCTCTGTCTGCGCCGCTATTCTTTCAAAAGCAATCGGGAAACAGCTTACTTGTATTTTTGTAGACCACGGATTTATGAGGAAGAATGAAGCCGAGGAAGTAGAAAACGCGTTTTCCGGACGTGATATTAATTTAATCATTGTAAACGCTGAAGACAGGTTTCTGAAAAAAATATCCGGCGTCACCGACCCGGAATTAAAAAGAAAAATAATAGGTGAAGAATTTATCCGCGTTTTTGAAGAAGAATCAAAAAAACTCGGAACTGTTAATTTTTTAGCGCAAGGTACGATTTATTCTGATGTAATCGAATCCGATACTGCGGTTAAAAGTCATCATAATGTTGGCGGTTTACCCGAACAGATTGGTTTTAAAGGAATTATTGAACCTGTCCGTGATTTATATAAAAACGAAGTCCGCGAAATAGGTGCTATGCTTGGGCTTCCCGATTATTTGGTAAACCGCAAAACCTTCCCCGGCCCGGGGCTTGCGATTCGCATTATCGGGGAAGTTACAAAAGAGCGGTTAGATATTTTGAGAGAAGCCGATTACATATTCCGCAAAGAGCTTGAAGCTCTTGAAATCAACAAGGATATAAGTATGTGCTTTGCTATCCTTTCCGATATGCGCGCAGTCGGGGTTAAGGACGGCAAGCGGACTTACGGATATGTTGCCGCACTTCGTTCGGTTATAACGTCCGATTACATGAACGCTGAATTTGCTAAGATTCCTTATGAGGTGCTTGAAAAAGTATCAGAGCGGATTACAAGCGAAGTTGCCGGAATTTCCAGAGTGGTTTATGATATTACGAATAAACCGCCGGGGACGATAGAGTGGGAGTAGGAAAATATAATATTATCGGGTTAATAAATTTTATTAACCCCCTTGACTTTGACACCGTGTCGTGCTTTATAATGAAGTTACAGGAAAAGAAAAGAGGAAAAAAATGGAGCTTCAAACCATCAGTAAGGTGTCAAAGGATTTCGGTATTTCCCCGCGTATGCTGCGTTATTACGAACAAATCGGGTTAATTCATAGCTTGCGTAAGGACGATTACGCCTACAGGGTTTATGATGAAACCGCAGTCAGCCGTTTACGGTTAATCATTGTTCTGCGCAAATTGCAAATCCCCGTGAAGCAAATTATCAGTATACTGAACAACAAAGACGCGGTTGAAACTGCTGAAATCTTCCGGCAGAATATCAGCAGACTTGATGAGGAAATCACTTCGTTGTCAACCGTTAAGGCCATTTTAATGCGCTTTACGGAAGAACTGCGCGAAAAATCCGATATCAATTTAAAACTGCTCACCGATGAAGCAATGTTTTCCGTTATTAACTCTCTTTCTTTTTCTGATAATCAAATTAAAAAAAAGGAGAATTTATCGATGGAAGAATTAAACAAAGCAAATGAAAAAATCGGCAAATTAACAGACAGGGATGTACGGATTATTTATATTCCGCCGTCTGACGTGGCGGCATATCAGTTTGAGGGCGATAATCCGGAGGGAGTTGTCAATAACGTTATAAGTAAATTCGTGAAAGACAGCAATTTGGTGCAGATTAAGCCGGATATACGGCACTTTGGTTTCAACGCGCCGAATCCGAAAGACGAAACAAATTATCACGGCTACGAAATGTGGGTGACGATTCCGGACGGGTTTGACGTACCCGCGCCGCTTGTCAAGAAGCGTATGAGCGGCGGTATGTACTGCGCGCATATGATACCGATTGGTGCGTTTGACGAATGGGCAATGCTTGAAGCATGGTTAAATACAGGAAACAACAAATATAAATACAACGGCAACGGACGTCCCGATAATATGTTTGATTCGCTTGAAGAATGTCTAAATTACCCGAACCATACAGACGGTGATTGGGACGGAAACAACGTACAGCTTGATTTGCTGATTCCGATTAAAGAAAAGTAACATTTATAGTAAATTAACTATAATATAAAGAAACACCGCGCTTGTCATAAGCGCGGCTATTTTTATATTCTATTTTTCCTTCTTTTTGCTTGTTATAAGCAAAACCGCAACCACAGCGATTAATACAACAGCACCCACCCCGATTCCGATGTATAAAGCGAAATTATTTACTTCATCTTCAACAGCCGTATTTGCAGGGGTGTTTTCTTCTGTGCTTTCACTGCCGCTGTCAGCGGGATTTTCGCTGTTTGAAACATCATCTTCATCATTGCTTTCTTCCGGCTCTTCTTCCCCGATATATTCAGGAATTTCAACGCCACTTGCGGGATTAAACACAATATTTGTAATGGTATATTCGGCATCGCCGTCCAAATGCTCCATATGAATATACAGCGAAATCTCAAACACGCTTCCGTCAAGCGTTTCCGCTGCTTCCTTGTCAAGCTCCATTGTTATTGAGGTTACATTGATTGTGCTTGACGGGAAGTTATTATTGGTGGAAAGAACAGTAATCGGCTTTGAATCCGATGTAATCGCGCCGTTGCTGTAATTATATTCAAACGCCGCAGGCAGACCGTTCGGTTTCGGCGCGGCAAGCACCGCCATTTTTTTACCCCAGTAATTCACGTCGGTTTTACAGTTGAAAGTCACGCTTTCAAAATCCGATATTTGTATGCCGTCGGGAAGCGTAAGGTCAAATTTGGCGAACGTGTCGCTGTATTGCAGATTCGAACCGTAATTAAACCTGAAACCGCCGTTTACGCTTTCGATTAAAGCGTCCCCGTCGTCATTTCTGGTGACGGTTACCGGATATTCTTTATCACCGAGCATAATTTTTATGGGAAGTTCAGCCGCTTCATTTACGGCTGATTCAAAAATTTCCGGGTTTGGTTTCCCTGCTAAATAAACTTCCGCGTTTGCTTCGGACGCAAACACGCTGGTTTTCAAATCATCAAGCTTAAAATCTGCCAAAAACATTTTTAAAGAATCGGGAATGTCATCTTTGCTAAAATCTTTCCCGTTCCAGTGTTTATCAAGGTACGCGAAAAGTTTTACTAAATCTTCAAGTTCTGCCGAATGTCCGTTCAGGTGCATTTGAATGGCTAAATTATCCTCTAAACCGAGCAGTTCAAACGCAGGTAACGCTTCTTCATAATTATACCACAATCCCGGCGGACTGTTCCACATATCGGAGTTAATCCCTGTTATCATAAACAAGTAGCGGTTTTCCATGGCGCATAACGCCGACAGGAAATGCTGGTCGAAAGGCACATGGCTGTAGGTCGTGAAGCCTTTGTAGTTTTCGTTGAACCAACCTGAACCTTGTAAGCTTTGTATTCCCTCTGTGCCGCCGGTACTCGTCCACGCTTCAAGGTTAGAAACCGCGCCGGAATTCGGGTCATTTGCGAAATCAGGAAGCAGGTTATAGGTTGTGTTGTTGGATTTATAACGCCCCATAGTTAAGCCGCCGAATCCGGAGCATACCGGCAACGTGACTGCAAATCTCGTATCAAACGCACCCGCTACAGCCGCCGCTTTCCCGTAACGGGAAACACCGGTTACAATGGTTTTTTCGGTGTTTATATTCAGCTCCGCGCCTAACCCCTGCTCTAAGGCGTCAAGGATTTTACCTGCACCCCAAGACCACGCCATCAGCACGCCGGATTGTTCCTCCCACGCTGAACTGTAAGGGTACAATTTATAAAATTCACCGTTTCTTGCGGCATTGTCCGAAGCGATATTATTCATGTCCGTTATAGTAATCAACGCATAACCCTTTTGGTTTATATAATCAGCATGACCTATTCCGCCGAATACAACCATGACGGGAAATCCGTCTTCGGGAGGTGCTGCGTCCGGCAGATTGTAGCTTACATTGAACTGCGCGGTTTTACCGTCTTTTTCAATTGTTAATTCTATTAAATCGGCTTCATATGTACCGCCGCCCCATGTTGTTAATGTTCCGCGTGTCAACGTATAACTTAGCGTTTCGCCTTCTCCGCTCCGCCAAGGTCCGTACATATAATATTCAAGCATGGCACGGATTTCTTTCTGCCGTTCAAGCCACTGCGCCGCCGTCGTCACCGCTGTTCCGTCCTGCATGGTAAGCAAATCGGGCGGCAATACTTCTCTTTCCAAAGAAGATGCGGCAAAAAAACCGCTCGTTTGCGCGGCAAAGCTTGTGAATAACCCTGCTGTATGTACCGAAAACATCAGAATCACCGCAAAAATTAAAATTGCTGCTCTTTTAAATATTTTATATTTTTTCATACATTTCTCCAATTATAATTATTTTACAGTGTATTTAGCGGCACAAAACCGCATTAATACAAGGTTTTTTGTTGTATTCTTCGAGGGGTGGATTACCATCTGCTTTTACTTTATGCGTTTAAAAAACTTTGGTTTTACCCACCGCTCCATAACATAATACAGCTGGCTTAAACAAAGCTCATAACATAAAAATGTAATATTCGCCGCGCCCCATAAGCCGTATTTAGCAAAATCACCCATAAATTCCATACCTTCAAGAATTCGGTCAAGCCCGATAATTACCGAAAGAACCCTGAAAGAAGCAACGCAGGCGGCGTTAAAAATCGCAAGTTTAATGATAAAACGCAGGAATCCGGGTTTTACAGCGGCAAGCTTATCCCTGATAATCGGGTAATAACCGAAAAAAGCAATGAAAACAGTTTTAGCTTCCATTTCGGGAATCATTAAAACTGTCAGCAGGGCAGAAGATGCAAAAGCAAGCAAAGCCCACTTGTAATTAATAAAAATACTGATACTCCAAATCAATATGCCCGAAACGGCGGGAACGGCATATGTAAAACCGGGAACAAGCGAAATCAGCATAAACATAACGGACAAAGCACAGATAATCCCGCAGTAAGCGACTTTGTAACTGGTTTGCTTGAAACTTTTCATTTCTTTTATCCCCTTTTAATGAAGCATAAATATTAATAATATGTTAAATCTTACGAATCTATTAAATTTATTAGTTTATATTCTTAATAATTGAGCAACCTTATTGACATAGGGGTAAAAACAATATATGATTAGGATAATAAATAATATTAAGGAGGAATTATAACGTGGCAAAAGTAATTAAAAAATCAAAAGATTCACCGGTTACGCTTTCAAACGATATTACAAAACTTTTTGACATTCAAATGAGAATTGAAATGATGAAAAACGGAATGAAAACATCTTACAGGCATTTACTTTGCCCGCTTTCCGTTAAGGACGGCATCACGCAGCTTGACCTTGTTAAAATTACTAAACTGAAAGCACCGACAGTAAGTACAACACTGCGCAATATGGAAGCTGACGGTTTAGTCAGCCGCGAAACCGATAAAGATGACGCAAGAGCAACCCGCGTTTTCATCACTGAAAAGGGAAGGGAAATAGATAAAAAAATGCGTGCTTCAAACGCTAAAATCGAAAAAGTATTCCTGTCGGGAATTAATCCGGACGAGAAAGAACAGATTATGGAAATTCTCGGTAAAATGAAAGCAAATATGGAAAAAAACAACGGGTTTATATCAGAAATAGCGGATTTTACAGACGGAAATTTAGTTCTTGAGCATTAAAGTATATATGCAAACACTTCCAAAAACACGCGGTTATTCGGTCTTTCCGAATGACCGCGTGTTTTTGGAAAGCTTTTAATGAGGGATTAGTATAGCAACCCGATTTCCGAATCATAATCATCAAGAATCAAACGAAGCGCGGTGTAAGCGATTGTATCATACACGCTGTCCGGTTCGGCGGAAAACCCGCTTTCTAAAGTAAATTTAACGGGAATCTCAAGCGGCTGGATTTTCCTGCCCGAAAACGCGGTAATTTCTCTGTTCAGAGAAATTACAATGCCGTCGGAAGTTAGGCTTGTATACGAAAGAGTATCGCGTCTGTCTTTGCCGCAGGTAATCACCTGCCTGCCGTAAGCTTCGAGCGCATTTAATTGCTCGGTGTTTTCGGAATTCACAATCACAATGCTTTTTTCAGGTAAAGAAACCGCAGGAACTTCGCCGCGGGATTTCATCACAATAATGCATTCGCCAAGCTCTGCCGCCTCTAAAGCGGGAGAGTCCAGCACAAGCACATCATAACCTTTTCCCGCTTCCGAAATAGAATTTCCTTTGATATAAGTAACGCTGTAAGTATTGGTAAGATTGCTTTTTACAAGGATTTCCAAACCTGTATCATCGTTCTCGCCGATAAGAAAAACAGTAGTCAAGACAATTCACACTTTCTCATTATTTTATAAAAATAGAATTGCCTTAAATCTGCTGATTATGCAGAATAATTAATACCTAAATCAAGCGCTTTCATATTCAAGTCAAACAAGTGCGGTTTTTTTGCTGTGATTTCCTTTAAAGCCTTTTCGACAGTTTCCATTGAAGCAAAACCGGTTTCCTTAAATACTTTACCGAGCATGATAATATTCGCCATGCTTTTAAGGTCATTATCGAGCGCAAGCTTTGTCGCGGGGAGCATAAAGCAGTCAACGCCGTCCGCCGGTTTAACGCCCGAATTAATCAGCGAAGAATCCGCGAAAACCTTTCCGCCCGCTTTTACGGCGGGTACAAATTTTTCGTAACTCGGTAAGTTCATAACAATCAGTAAATTCGGACTTGTAACAAGCGGTGAATCAATCAGTTTTTCGCTTACGCGAACCGAACAGCTGCAAGTTCCGCCGCGCATAGCAGGACCGTAAGAGGGAAGCCATGAAACTTCTTTGCCGTCAAGAAGCCCTATTTCCGCAAGCATTTTGCAGGTGAAAAGTATACCTTGTCCGCCGAAGCCGGAGGCAATTATTTCATATGTCATTCTGTATCTCCTTCACAAATTTTTCTATTTTTTTATCGGAAATAGTGCTTTTAAATTCCGTTTGTTTCGCGGCTACCCTGTATATAAATTTATCTAATCCTTTTGCTTTTGAGGGGTCGTAGATACCGCCTAAGAATGCTGTTGTTTTAGCGTTTTTTAAAACGTTTTCAGGGAAGTTTAATTTAAAAAAATCCGGATACTGTTCTTCTTTCTCGGTCATGCCCGACAGGAATAAACCAAATTTTTTACCGGAAAGAAAATCTGCGTTTTCTTTTGCAAATATCTTGGCTTCTTTCCTCAACATTCCCGCATACAGCGAACCTCCGATAATAATACAGTCAAACCCGTCAAACGGCGGGGTTTGATTTTCTTTTAAGTCGCAGATAACCGAATCGGGTAATTTTGCCGATATTCGCTGTGCGATTTCCCGCGACGCTCCGTATTTCGTTGCGTAAAAAATAATCGTTTTCATAATAGACAATTCCACTAACTCCGTTCATGATGTATTTTTGGCAAATTTTCTGTCATACTGCGTTAAATTTTCTTGTAATACATAAAGTATTACTGCATAAATTTGCCTTGTCTGACAAAAAATTATGCTCAAAAATCCACTCATTCAGGAGATAGCGGAAATGTCTAATCATTATTATTCCTTATTTCTAACAGAACAATCTTTAAAAACCCCAAGCGGATAATAAGGTACCATCTCGCTCTTCAGCCGCTCAATCGCTTTCTGCGGGGATATACCCCAGTTGGTCGGACAGGTGGAAAGCACTTCAATAATAGAAAAGCCCTGTTTATTTTTCTGCACTTCAAAGCCTTTTCTGATTGCTTTTTTAGCTTGATTTACGCTTTTCGGGTCGGCAACCATAACGCGTTCCGCATACGCAACGCCGTCAAGCGTTGACAGCATCTCGCAGACTTTAACAGGGAAGCCATCGGTGTTGGTATTCCTGCCGTAAGGCGAAGTTTGCGTAACCTGCCCGGGCAGGGTAGTGGGTGCCATTTGCCCGCCTGTCATGCCGTAAGTGGTATTATTAACGAAGATAATCGTGATGTTTTCGCCTCTTGCTGCAGCGTGAACGGTTTCTGCCGTGCCGATAGCGGCAAGGTCGCCGTCACCCTGATAGGTAAAAACGAACTTATCGGGGTTGGCACGTTTGATTCCCGTAGCGACAGCAGGGGAACGCCCGTGCGACGCTTGCATCATATCACAGGCAAAATAATTATATTCCAAAACTGAACAGCCGACAGGGCAGACGCCTATGGTTTCTCCCTCAATGCCCATATCGTCAATGACTTCTGCGACAAGACGGTGAATAATGCCGTGCGTACAGCCGGGGCAATAATGCGTCTGTACGTCAAGAAGCGCGTTTGGTCTTTTAAAATCAGGCATTTAAAAACCATCCCTTTCCGGTATCAATTAATTTTGAAAATTTGTTTTTATTTATAATTAAATTTGTTTTCAAACTAATTTACCACCATTTCCTTTATTTTTTGCAGAATTTCATCAGGCTCGGGCACAATCCCGCCCGTTCTGCCGAAGAATTCTACAGGAATTTTACATTCCAGTGCAAGTTTTACATCGTCAACCATTTGTCCTTTTGACATCTCTGTCACTAAAACAGTTTTTGCGTTCTTACAAGCGTCTTTAAGCTGTTTTTCGGGGAACGGCCATAAGGTGACAGGGCGGAAAAGCTCAACCTTCAGTCCTTCGTCCTGCGCCTTGTGAACGGCGGCTTGCGCCGTTCTCGCCGTACAACCGTAAGCGACGACAATGATTTCCGCTGTTTCTGCTTGTTCCCCGCAAACCGCGGTAGATTCTTTTTCCTTGATTTGTTTGTATCTTTTGAAGCGTTCTTCAATTTGCGCTTCAAGTGCTTCCGGTTTTAAATAAAGCGAATTAACAATATTCTTTTTGCGTTTGTTTCCGTGACCGAAAGCACCCCACGCAAACGGTTCTTCCCGTTTACCGGACTTATCTTCGCCCGAAAAGCTCATGGGTTCCATCATCTGCCCTAAGAATCCGTCGGCTAAAATCATAACGGGAGTTCTGTATTTTTCGGCGACTTCAAACGCTTTGGTTGTCAAATCCACCATTTCTTGAACAGTTGCGGGTGCGAATACGGGAATCCGCAAATCGCCGTGCCCTATTGCTCTTGTCGCCTGCCAGTAGTCCGCCTGTGACGGTTGAATTGTGCCTAAACCCGGACCGCCGCGCTGTATATTTACAATCACGCAGGGCAAATCCGCGCCCGCTAAGTAGGAAATACCCTCTGCTTTTAACGAAATACCGGGCGACGAAGAACTCGTCATACACCGTGCGCCGCTTCCTGCACAGCCGTAAACCATGTTAATCGCGCCTATTTCGGATTCAGCCTGTAAGAAAACACCGTTTATTTTAGGCAGACGGCGCGCCATGTAGGCGGCGATTTCCGTCTGCGGGGTAATCGGATAACCGAAGTAACACCGGCAACCCGCACGGATTGCGGCTTCGGCAAGGGCTTCATTGCCTTTCATTAATACTCTTTCACTCATATTTATATCCATACCTTTCCGGAATTTTGTAACACAAAATTCCTGTTTGAAAGATTTATCTTTCAAACTAAGCTCATTTGGTTATTGTAATCACGCAGTCAGGGCACATCACCGCGCAAAGCGCGCAAGCAATGCAATCCTCTTGATTTACGCAGACAGCGGTAATATATCCTTCTTTATTTAATTTTTCGTCCCGCATTTTTACAATGCCTTTCGGGCAGGCGTCAACACAAAGCCCGCAGCCCTTACAGCGGTCAAAATCGACTTTCATTTTTTCCATTTTTATGTAATTCCTTTCTTTGTTTTTAATATAAATAATGTGCGTTTATGAACCACCCCGTCAACCGGTTTGCGAACCGGTTGCCACCCCTCCAAGGAGGGGAATGGTTTTCCTTTTAAACGAGTTAAATTCCCCTCCTTGGAGGGGTGGGCGCGAAGCGGACGGGGTGGTTTCCCCAGCGGTGAATGTCCCCGCTAACCTCTCATTATATAAATAATAATAATTTTAATCCTGCCAAACAAGCTTCACCAAAACCTCAACTTGAAAATCAACCGCTTGACAGTTTAAAGCTTTATTCCCCGCCGTGAAAACAAACCTAACACCCGCTTTTTCGGCAATTTCCCGTGCATAAGGCAGGGAAGTTTCAATAACAGAAGCGGTTGTTTCAACCCCAAGGTTAGAATTGTTAATAATCCCCGTGCATTTCAGCCCCGAAGCGGCTTCAATTTCGTGCAGTAATGCAAGCGCGTCATCGGCTTCCTGCGTAAGATAGCGGTATTTATTAATTACATAAAACATGTCGTATTTATGTGCTTTCAGCATTTCCGAATACCTGCCGAGCGCCTTTGCGCCCTCGTCGTCGCCGCCGACGTCAATAATAATATAATCCGCGCTTTTGATTACACCGCTCAAATCAAAGCCCAGCGCGGGTATATCAAGGCTTGAATTGGCATATTTTGAAGCAACAAGATTTATATTATGAGCGGCAAACAGCTTTTTAAAATCGGCTGTTCTGAAATAGGGATTGACTATATCCAAGTCCACAACGGATACTTGTCCCTGTTCTGCTAATTTTAACGCTAAGTTCGCGGAAATATTAGTTTTTCCCGAACCGTAATGTCCGGTTATGATGATAATTTTATTCAGATTCATCGGTTTTTGTATCTGCTTTTTCGTCGAAAATCTTTTTCAATTCTTCGGATAATTCGTTTTCAGAAACGGGAATATCATCAGCCGCGGGCGGTTCTTCGTCAAGTGCCGCCTGTGCTTCATCCTTGAGGTCTTTGTCCTCAATAAGCTCTAATTCGCCTTTCATCAGCTTTTCAAAGTCATCGCCGTCTATTTTTTCTTTTTCAAGCAGATAATTTGCAACAATGTGCAGCTGCGCCATATTCACAGTCAGTAAATCCTTTGCTTTTTCATACCCGGTTTCAACAATATTACGGATTTCGCCGTCAATTTCAGCCGCCACATTTTCGGAATAATTACGCCCCTGCGAATAATCGCGCCCAAGGAAAACCTCCGGATTCTCATGCCCGTAAACAATCGGTCCTAATTTTTCCGAAAAACCGTACCGCGTAACCATATTTCTTGCAATTCCCGTTGCGCGTACAATGTCGCTTGACGCACCGGTAGAAATATCGTCAAGTATGATTTTTTCAGCCACCCGTCCGCCGAGAAGTACAATAATTTCTTCTTCAAATTCGGTTTTGCTTCTGTAATTCTTGTCGTGCTCCGGTAAGGACATGGTAAATCCGCCCGCCATACCGCGCGGGATAATCGACACCTGATGAACCTTATCCTGCGAGGGACAGAAGTAGGTGCAAATAGCGTGACCGGCTTCATGGTAAGCGGTCAGCTTCTTTTCCTTTTCGGTGACAACCTTTGACTTCTTTTCAGGGCCGGCAATAACTTTAATGGTTGCTTCGCCTATATCTTTTTCAGTGATGGATTTTCTGTTGTGACGTGCGGCTAAAAGCGCGGCTTCGTTCACTAAATTCTCTAAATCCGCGCCGGTGAATCCTGCCGAAGATTTCGCAATTGTCGCAAGATTAACGTCAGGTGCAAGGTTCTTATTACGGGTATGCACCACTAATATTTCTTCGCGGCCTTTTATATCGGGATAGTTTACCACAACCTGCCGGTCAAAACGTCCGGGACGGAGCAGGGCGGGGTCGAGAATATCGCGCCTGTTGGTGGCGGCGATGATGATAATGCCCTCATTTTCGGCAAAGCCGTCCATTTCAACAAGAAGCTGATTTAAGGTCTGTTCGCGCTCGTCATGTCCGCCGCCGAGCCCTGCACCCCTGTGCCTGCCCACGGCGTCAATTTCATCTATAAATATAATGGAAGGTGTGTGTTTTTTTGCTTGGTCAAACAAATCGCGCACGCGGGAAGCACCCACACCCACGAACATTTCAACAAAGTCCGAACCGCTGATGGAAAAGAAGGGTACACCCGCTTCTCCCGCCACAGCCTTGGCAAGCAGGGTTTTACCCGTTCCGGGAGGACCCACAAGCAAAACACCTTTCGGCACTCTCGCGCCGATTTCCTGATACTTCTTGGGGTTCTTTAAGAAATCAACAATTTCCGCAAGCTCTTCTTTTTCTTCGTCCGCACCCGCCACATCAGTAAACATCACCTTTTTGCCCGAAGACGGCTGATGACGGGTATTGGCACGCGAAAACTGCGACATCTTCCCGCCGCCGGTGGTCTGCCGCATAATCACATAGGTAAAACCTATCATAAGCCCTATTAAAAGCAAATAAGGCAGGAAGTTAGTTAAAAATGTATTGTCGCTGATTTTGATATAATTCTGCACAAGCTGTTGATTAGGGTATTTTTCGTTATACAGTTTTCTGTAATCACCCGCGTCGTTAAGGAAAATGCTTACATTCGGTACTGTATAATAGTGCATGTCCTGAAGTTCGCTTTCTCCTCTCAGCTTATATTTAAGAGAACCCGAACCAAGGTCAAGTTCATATTCCGAAACTTCAAAATTATCAAATTTGCTGATAACCGATGAATAATTTTCAGGCGGTTTACTGCCGCCCATGAGGTTAAGCATATAAATTAACCCTAAAATTAAAACGATGATTACGACAACGTAAATAATTGTTCCCTTATGTTTATTCTGCATTTTGCCGCCTTTCTTGCACTATTATGCTTAAAGTTTATATTGTCAATTATATAGAATAAATTTTTCTTTTTAAAACGCCTATATAAGGCAGGTTTCTGTATTTTTCCGCGTAATCAAGCCCGTACCCGACCAAGAATTCATTTTCCGTATCGAAACATTTATAATCGGCTTTAACGGGTTTTTCTATTCCTGAATTTTTATCCAAAAAAACTACGGTTTTTAAAGAAGCCGGTTTTCTTGCTTGCAGGGTATGTAAAAGCGCGCTGAGCGTAACGCCGGTGTCTAATATATCCTCAATAATAATGACATCGCGCCCTTTTATATTTATATCGGGTTCTTTGAGAATTTTAAGTTCTCCGGAGCTTTGCGCGCCCGCTCCGTATGATTTAGCGATAATAAAATCAGTTTCACAGTGAAAGTTTAAAACCCGCATTAAATCCGCGTGAAAAACCAATGAGCCTTTCAATACGCAGAGCAGAAGAGGATTTTTTTCTTTGTAATCTTCAGTAATACGCGCACCAAGCCGTTTTACAGCGTCAGAGATTTGCTTTTCGTCAATTAAAACCCTTTCAATGTCATTGTTCATGGTTATAAATCCCCTCAAACTGCGGAAAGTCCGCCCCAGACGGAAAGTCCGCCCCAGACGGAAAGTCCGCCCCAGACGGAAAGTCCGCCCCAGTAATTATATCATAAAAAAAATTAAAAATCAAGTTTTATAATTTTGTTTGATTGTCTCGATATAAAGCTTATAATTTTTAACAACGGCAAATTTATTTTTAGCAAGATTTACCTTTCCGCCTTTTTGCAGTAAAGAAGCAATCTGGCTGATTCTTAAATAAGACGGCGATAGTTTATTTTTGGATAATATCAGGGAAATTATACGGTTTAATACTGCCGGTTCAAGATTAATCAATTCGTTGGTTTTATAAAAACCTTCGCAGGATATACTGTTTTCAAGCGCGGAAACCGCAATACTGTGCAAATATTCCTCATCACAGCGTAAAATTCCGCACATTTTGGTTACGCCTTCGTTTAAAGACGGATTTATTTTTTCAAGCAAAGGGATAATATTTAAACGCAGATAATTGCGTGTAAATTCTTCCGAGAAATTGCTTTCGTCCGTAATATAAGCGGCGTTCCTTTGATTAAGAAACGCCAAAACCTCTTCCCGCGTAACTTCAAGCAAAGGGCGGATTATGTTTTCTCTGACCGCGGGAATTCCGCAAAGCCCTTTCAACCCCGTTCC
>WRJM01000038.1 GCA_009782265.1 Oscillospiraceae bacterium
ATAGGTACAACGATTCAATAAACAATAATAATAAAACCAAGAAAGGAATATATTACTATGAGCAACGAAGTAATCAGCAAAACAACAGAAAAAATGGAGAAAGTTATCAGTTCTTTAGAGCATGAATTTTCTACCATAAGAGCGGGACGGGCAAATCCTGCCGTTTTGGATAAAATCAACGTGGATTATTACGGCGCGCCCACAAAAATTAACGCCCTTGCGGCAGTTTCCGTGGCGGAAGCGCGGATTTTAGTTATACAGCCGTGGGACGCAACGGCACTTAAAATCATCGAAAAAGCAATCATGGCGTCCGATATAGGCATCACGCCCACGAACGACGGCAAATCCCTGCGGATTGTTTTTCCTCAATTAACCGAAGAACGCAGAAAAGAGCTTGTCAAGCAAATCAAGAAATACGGTGAGGAAGCCAAAGTCGGCGTGCGCAATCACCGCCGTGACGCAATCGAAGTTTTTAAAGAAATGAAGAAAAAGTCCGAAATCACCGAAGACGATTTAAAAGTATACGAAAAAGATATGCAGAAGCTGACCGACAAATATACCGAAAAGGTTGAGAAGGTCTGCGCCGATAAAGAGAAAGAAATTCTGACAGTTTAATATGGATAATTTTCTTCCCGAAGCAGACGCTCTGCCTAAACATATCGGAATCATCATGGACGGCAACGGGCGCTGGGCAAAGAAACGCGGGCTTCCGCGCAAATTAGGGCACAGAGAGGGCGCGAAGGTTTTCAAAAAATGCGTTGACGACTGCATAGATTTACAGTTGCAATGCGTCACGTTCTACGCCTTTTCCACCGAGAACGCGAAACGTCCGCAGGATGAAGTCAGCGCGTTAATAAAGCTGTTCGACGAATATCTTGACGATATTCGGAAAATGAACGATAAAAATGTCCGTTTGCGGTTTTTGGGAGAGCTTTCGTTTTTCCCTGAAAAAACGCGCATGAAAATGTTTGACGCGGAAAACGCAACCAAAAACAATACAGGTTTACAATGCAGCTTAGCTTTGAACTACGGCGGAAGAAGCGAAATTATTCATGCGGTTCAGAATCTTATGGCAAACGATTGCGGGAGCGTTCAACTAACAGAAGAAACTTTCGGCAAATATCTTTACACAAGCGGGTTGCCGGACGTTGATTTAATCATCAGAACCGGCGGAGAAAAAAGGATTTCAAACTTTCTGCTTTGGCAGGCGGCTTACGCCGAATATATTTTTACGGACGTTTTGTGGTGTGATTTCGGGAAAAGTGATTTAGAAGCGGCGATTCGGGAATTTTCCGAAAGAAATAGAAGATTCGGTAAAATTTAAACAACAAAAGGACGTGAGATTATGGCAAGAAGAATCATTTCTGCGGCTGTTGCCGCGGCTTTGGCAATCGCTGTTTTCATTGTCGATTTTATGCCGCTTTTTGTTGTGATTATTTCCGCTTTATCCGCGGTTGCGGTTTATGAAATGTTAGTCGCAACCAAATACATCAAAAATAAAATTTTTTCCGCTTTAAGTCTTTTATTTGTTTTTTTTATGCCGATACTTTTTTTTACCGAAAACTTACGTGAAAATTTACCGATGATTTGCTGTTCATTTTTGTTAATGCTGTTTTTGGTAATGATTTACATGCACGAAAGGGTATCCTTTGCGGAACTGTCGCTGATTGCTTTTGTTTCAGTCTGCATACCGCTTTCGCTGAGCTGTCTTTTATTTACGCGCCTTTTGTCGGAAGAACACGGTATGTTTTTCATTATTTTTACGCTGACCGTCATTTGGGTGGGCGACGCGGGTGCGTATTTTACCGGTACTTTTTTCGGCAGACATAAAATGGCACCTACAATCAGTCCCAAAAAATCATGGGAGGGGTTCGCCGGCGGATTGTTATGTTCAGCGTTAATCGGTTTCGCCGCGCCTTTTGTTTATGAATTTATAACTGTGAATCTTATAGGCGGGGAAATTATAATCAAAAGCAGATTATTCTTTGCGGGTGCGGCGGTGATTTGTTCAGCACTCGGCGTGGTGGGGGATTTTTCCGCGTCGATTGTAAAAAGGCAGTGCGCGGTTAAAGATTTCGGGAACATTATGCCGGGTCACGGCGGCGTGCTTGACCGGTTTGATTCGGTGCTGTTCGCCGCGCCTTTTATGTATCAGGCTTTACAGATTTACTTCCCCATAACATAATAAAAGGAAACATCATGGATATTGTTTTGCTCGGTTCAACCGGCTCAATCGGCTTGCAGACGTTAGATGCCGTAAGAAAACATAAAATAAAAATTAAAGCCGTTGCGGCAAAAAAAAACATAAAAGCTTTAGAAACACAAGCACGTGAATTTAGCCCGCACTGTGTCTGCATTTTTGATAAAGAATGTTACACGGATTTAAAAACCCGCCTTGCCGATTTGGAAATAAAAATCCTGTGCGGCACGGAGGGGCTTTGCGAACTTGCTTCCGTGAACTGCGATACGGTTGTAAACGCCGTTGTAGGCATGGAGGGGCTTGAACCCACGCTTGCCGCGCTTGAAAAAGGGAACAGAATCGCGCTTGCTAATAAAGAAACCCTTGCGGCGGGCGGCGAATTGGTCATGCAAAAAGCAAAGGAAAAGAAAGCGGAAATTATTCCCGTTGACAGCGAACATTCGGCTATATTTCAGTGTCTGTCGGGACATAATAAAAACGAGCTTTCCAAAATTATCCTGACTGCTTCGGGCGGGGCTTTCTTCGGGTATAACAAAGAAGAATTGAAAACCGTTACGAGAGAACAGGCTTTATATAACCCAAACTGGAACATGGGCGAAAAAGTGACTGTTGACAGTGCCACGCTGATGAATAAAGGTTTGGAGTTAATCGAAGCGGTGCGGCTTTTTGATGTAAAGCCGGAGCAGGTTGAAGTGGTGATTCACCGGCAGAGCATTATTCATTCGGCTGTGGAATTTGCGGACGGCTCTGTGATTGCGCAGATGAGCGTTCCCGATATGCGCGTGCCGATTCAATATGCTTTAACTTACCCCCATAAACTGCAAAGTAATGCAGATAAATTATCGCTTACAGATATAGGAACGCTTACTTTCGCAAAGCTGGACGAAGAAGTTTTTATCAGCCTTTCCGCCGCCCGAAAAGCGTTAAAAGAGGGTAATAACGCCTGCGCGGTGCTGAACGCCGCCAATGAAGCGGCAGTTAATGCTTTTTTAGCCGGAAAGTTAGCATTTTATAAGATTCCGGAGCTTGTAACCGACGCACTCGAAAACGTAAAAGCAAGCAAACAAGTCACATTGCAGTCAATAACTGAGGATTCGGCGGCTGCAAAGGAATATATTTTTTCAAAGATTTATAGTTAATTAACTTAGGAAATGCCCAATAAACAGGCATGAAAAGCTTTGATTTATGGGTTTTTATGCCTGTTTATTGGTGCAATTTTCAAGTTAATTTACTAAAAGAATCAATTAAGGAGCGGAATATTAATAATGGAAACAGTCATGTCCGTGCTGAACGTAATCGCCCCAATCGCTTTAGCGGTTTTAATTTTCTGTATTATTATATTAATCCATGAAATCGGGCATTTTTCTGCCGCCAGACTTTTTAAAATGAAGGTTTATGACTTTTCGCTCGGCATGGGACCTACCATTTTAAAAAAGCGCGGCAAAAAAACCAATTATAACATTAAGTTAATCCCGTTCGGCGGTTCAGTGCAGTTAGGTGAGGACTTTGAAAGCGACGACCCTGCCGATTTCCGCAACAAGCCTGTTTGGCAGAGAATGATTGTTATGCTTGCGGGCGCGTTTATGAACTTAGTTTTGGGGTTTATTTTATGCGTGATTATTGTAGCCATCGGCAAAAGCGTGGATACTACAATTGTGAGAGAAGTCAGAACCGATTCCCTCCCGAGCCGCCAGCTTCAAGCGGGCGACAAAATCACGCATATCAATAATATGCGGGTATTTACGATTGCCGATATAAGCTATCAGCTTTATAACACGGAATCAAAAATGAGCGGCGATGCCGACAAAGCGGTTTTTGATTTTATCATTATCAGGAACGGAGAAAAAAAGCATTTAAATAATGTGGAATTTGAAGCAAGAGCAATCGAAAGCGGCGGGATGGAAATTGTTTTGGATTTTGCGATTCTGCGGGAGGAAAAAACTTTCTTTAATATTTTTTCCGGCGCGGCAAAGGAAACCGTAAGCTATTCGCGGTTGATTATTTTAACGCTCGTTGATATGGTGAGAGGAACATACGGACTTAACGACATTGCCGGCCCTGTCGGCGTTGTCAGCGCAATCGGAGAGGTTTCTTCCACAGGTTTTGCCAAAAGTATTATAGATGGCATAAAAAATTCATTGTTCATGGCGGCTTTGATTACGATTAACGTGGGAATTTTTAATCTTCTGCCCGTTCCCGCGCTTGACGGTTCACGGTTTTTATTCTTTGTGATTGAAGCAATCAGGCGTAAACCAATCAAAGCGGAAATTGAAGGGATGATTCACTTTGTCGGGTTTGCCCTGCTGATGGGTTTCATGCTGTTAGTCACCGTATTTGATATAAGGAAATTATTTCAATGATAATTAAAAAAACCGTAAAAGTCGGAAATTTAACCTTAGGCGGAAGTTCTTCTGCTAACGGCGGGAATATCTATATCCAATCCATGCTGAAGAAGCCCGCAGCAGACATTGAGGGGAATATAAGACAAGCACTTGAATTACAGGAAGCGGGCTGTGACATTATCAGGGCGGCTGTTCCGGAAAAGAAGGACGCCGCGCTTATTTACAGGCTTAAAGAAAAGGTTTCAATGCCCGTGGTCGCCGATATTCATTTTGATTATAAAATCGCGCTGGAAGCGATTAACGCGGGTGCAGATAAAATCCGTCTGAATCCGGGGAATTTGGAAGCTTCTGACAGAAAAACAGTTGCGGAAATCTGTCAGAAACGCGGAATCCCAATCAGAATCGGTATTAACGCGGGTTCTTTGGAAAAAGAAGTTCTGCGTGAATACGGGCTTTGCGCCCGCGCTTTAGCCGAAAGCGCGCTCAGAAACGCCGCAATGCTTGAGGAAATCGGTTTTAGCGACATTGTTTTATCGGTAAAATCTTCAACTGTAAAAATGACGATTGACGCTTACAGGATTTTGCACGAAAGATGTACATATCCGCTTCATATAGGTGTAACAGAGGCGGGGACAAAACGCATAGGAATTATTAAATCCGCGGTCGGAATCGGTTCTTTGTTATGTGATAACATCGGTGATACCATTAGGGTTTCATTAACCGCTGAGCCTTTGGAGGAAATATATGCGGCAAAGGATTTGCTGAAAGCGGTAGGGTTTGGGAGAACGCCGGAGGTCATCAGCTGTCCGACCTGCGGGCGCACGGAAATAGATGTTATGGGGCTTGCCGAAGAGGTTGAGAAATTTGTTTCAGGAATGAATAAACCTTTGAAAATTGCGGTGATGGGCTGCGTTGTGAACGGATCGGGCGAAGCGCGTGAAGCCGACATAGGTATAGCAGGCGGCGGAAGGTCCGCCAACGGTAATAAATCAGGCGTATTATTCAAAAAAGGCGAAGTAGTCGGAAAAATTGAAGAAGAAAAAATGATTGAAGTTTTAAAAAAGGAAATAGAGGAATTGTTATGAATAAAAAAGCATCCGAATCGCTTTCCGTTTTATTGGAAGGAGTTCATTTTGAACCTGAAATTGCGGACAAACAGGTTATTTCCGCTGTGCATAACAGCGAAGAAAATCTGTTTATCCTGCAAATTGAATCTGACGAACTGCTTTCCGCCGCTTGCTTGAATAAAGCGGCGGAAAGCGTTAAAAGCTTCCTCGGTATTAATGAAGCGCGGATTTACCCCAAATATCCCGCCGAGCTTTTCACCGGTGAATATATTACTGATATTATCGGGCTGATGAAATTCAATCCGGTTGTTGTAAACGGTTTTCTTGACGAGTTTGAAGTCAGCGACGACGGTGAGGTTTTTGAAATTACGCTGAAAAGCGGCGGACGGGAAATCCTGCTTGCAGAGAAGATTGACAAAGAAATTGAAAAGCTTGTAAAAGGTTTTTTCGGCGTTGTGATTAAAATTGAATTCGGGGTTCCGTCAAACGCGGAAACCTTGCAAAGCCATGCGGAAAAACCGCCTGAAATCCCTGTGTTTGTTTCAAATAAACCTGTGCAAAAGCAACAGGACAAACCTAAATTCGGTAACGGATTTTCCGCAGGCAAAGGCGGCAGAGGGTCTGCTGCCGGCAGAAGAAGCAATCCGGAAGCGTTGGAAACGCCGGAAGAAATTATTTTACCTTATAAAAACGAGAACTTCTCAAGCAAGGCAACTTTGATTTTCGGGAAAAATATAACCGAAGAGCCCGAAGATATGCTTAGTCTTAGCGGAGAACGCGAAAACGCGGTAATGTGGGGTAATGTTTTTAATTTTGAGGTTAAATCGGTCAGGCAAGGGAAAAGCGCGATTATTTTTATCGGCTTCAGCGATTATACATCATCACAGACGATTAAAATTTTTACAACGCCGGAAAAAGCGGACGGCTTCAAGGTGATAAAGGAAGCGGGAGCAATTTTAGTCTGCGGCGACTTAAAATATGATGAATTTGAAAAGGAACCGCTCATAACCCCTAAATCCATTATGCTTCTTGAAACCGAGCAAATCACCGACGACGAGCCGCAGAAACGCTGTGAACTGCACCTGCATACCAATATGTCTGATAAGGACGCGATTACACCCGTCAAAGATTTAATTCAGCAAGCATTCAAATGGGGACATCGGGCGGTTGCTGTAACTGACCACGGGAACTTGCAAGCATATCCGGAAGCAATGAATACCTTTGAAGACATTAAGAAAAAGAATCCGGACGCTGATTTTAAATTAATTTACGGTGTTGAAGCTTATTTTGTCAACGACGGAAAGACGCTTGCTGAAAACTGCACGGATTATCCGGTCAACAACGAATTAATCGTGTTTGATATTGAAACCACCGGTCTTTCTCCGACGGCTGAACGGATTACCGAAATAGGCGCGGTCAAGCTGATTAATCTTGAAATTGCCGCAGAATTCCATACGTTTATTAACCCTGAAAAGCCGATTCCCGACCATATTACGCAGTTGACGGGTATAACTGACGATATGGTCAAAGATGCACCGCTTGAAGCTGAAGCTTTGAAAGATTTTATTGCGTTCTGCGGGGGATTTTCAACCTCAACGGGAGGAAATCCGCCTTTCATTGCGCATAATGCAAGCTTTGACACCGGTTTCTTGCGGGAAGCTTTCAAAAGAAACGGATTAGAATATAATTATCCCGCAGTAGATACGGTAAAGCTTTGCCGTGCGGCTGTTCCGGGCGCAAAATCACATTCGCTTGATGCGATGGCAAAGCATTTCAAGCTCGGCGAATTCAATCATCACCGCGCTCTTGACGACGCAAAGGTTTTATCAAAGATATTCAAAAGGCTTGCCGAGGACGCGCAAAGAAACAATAAAGAATTGCAAAAATTAGGCGACTTGAATATTGCTTTCGGAAACGTGGATTTCAAAAGAGAGCAGTCTTATCACATGATTATTTTAGTACGGAATCAAACGGGCTTGAAGAATTTATATAAATTGGTTTCGCTTTCAAACTTGAATTATTTTTATAAAAAGCCGAGGATTCCGCTGTCAGAGCTTGAAAAGCACAGAGAAGGGCTGATTGTCGGCAGTGCGTGCGAAATGGGTGAATTGTATCAGGCTGTTTTGGACGGAAAACCGGAAGAGCAGTTAACGGAAATTGCTGAAATTTATGATTATCTTGAAATTCAGCCGCTTGCGAACAACGAGTTTTTGGTTCGTAACGGCAGAGCGGATTCCGCGCTTCGGTTACAGCATTTCAACCGCAGAATCTGCGAGCTTGGAAAAAAATTGAATAAACCGGTAGCGGCAACCTGCGATGTGCATTTTATGAATAAAAAGGACAGCATTTTCAGAGAGATTCTGCAAGTGGCGCAGGGGTACACAGACGCGTCAAACCAAGCTCCTTTGTATTTCAGAACCACGCGGGAAATGCTTGATGAATTTGCTTATCTCGGCGAAGAAACGGCGTATGAAACGGTTATTGTAAATCCGAATAAAATCGCGGATATGATTGAACAGGTTCGTCCTATTCCCGAAGGCACTTTTACGCCTGTCGTCAAAGGAGCGGAGGAGGAAACCCGCAAATTCGCTTATGAACGCGCCGCAGAATTATACGGTTATGAAAATAAATTGCCGCTGATAGTTGAACAGCGGTTGGAAAAGGAATTAACCGCAATTGTGGATAACGGCTTCGCAGGATTATATATTATCGCCCGCAAGCTTGTAAAACGTTCGGAGGAAAACGGTTATTTGGTCGGGTCAAGGGGTTCGGTGGGTTCTTCGTTCGCCGCAACCATGCTGGGTATTTCGGAAGTGAATCCCCTCCCGCCGCACTACAGGTGTCCGGTATGTAAATACAGCCGCTTTATTGAAGACGGTTCGGTCGGTTCGGGGTTTGACCTGCCGCCGGAAAACTGCCCTCACTGCGGAAAGCCGATGGCAAGCGACGGACATGATATTCCTTTTGAAACCTTTATGGGCTTCAAGGGCGACAAAGCACCCGATATAGACCTCAATTTCAGCGGTGAATATCAAATTCACGCGCACAAGCATACAGAAGAAATGTTCGGCAAGGAATATGTATTTAAAGCGGGTACTATTTCGGCGATTCAGGAAAAAACAGCGTTCGGATATGTGAAAAAATACCTTGAAAAATTGGAGCTGAACGTGAACAAAGCGGAATTGAACCGCCTTGCCAAGGGCTGTACAGGCGTTAAAGTTACGACCGGTCAGCACCCGGGCGGTATGGTGGTTGCAGGAGGGTTGATGACCTGCGTAAAAGAAGATACTCCGAAAGAATATGAAGTATATGACTTCACGCCGGTTCAGCACCCCGCTGACGACGCGGCGAAAGATATTATTACCACGCACTTTGACTTCCACGCCCTGCATGATACGATTCTGAAGCTTGACGAGCTGGGGCATGATGTTCCGACGCTTTACCGGTATCTTGAAGATATGACGGACATAAAAATAGCTGATGTCCCGAATTCGGATAAGGCGGTTATGAGCCTTTTCACGTCAACAAACGAGCTTAAGCTTGATGAAGACTGCGATAAAGCCTTGATTCCGCTCGGTACTTACGGATTGCCTGAATTCGGAACGAATTTCGTTATCGGTATGCTCAAAGACGCAGTACCTACGCGGTTTTCGGATTTATTGCAAATTTCGGGATTATCCCATGGTACGGATGTTTGGCTCGGGAACGCGCAGGAGTTAATTAAAAGCGGGCAATGCGATATTTCTACCGTTATCGGTACACGCGACAACATCATGGTTTACCTTATGCACAAAGGTATGGACCCGTCTATGGCGTTCAAAATCACGGAAATCACCAGAAAAGGCGGCGCGCAGAAACTTTTCAATGATGAGATTTATAAAGCATTTGAGGATTGCAATGTTGAACCTTGGTACATAGAAAGCTGTAAAAAAATTAAATACATGTTCCCGAAAGCACACGCCGCGGCGTATGTGACGGGCGCGGTGAAACTCGGTTGGTTTAAAGTGTATCATCCTGAAGCGTTTTATGCCGCCGTTCTGACAAAACACACAGAAAACCTTGATGTTGACTGTGTTCTTGCGGGAAAAGATGCCGTTAAGCGCAGAATTCACGCCATTTCGCATAACCCCGAAGCAACCGCTAAGGACAAAGCGGTTCAGGAAGCCTTGTATTTGGCTTATGAAATGCTGTGCAGGGGGATTGTATTCCTGCCCGTGCGGTATGACCGTTCGGATGCGGCGCGTTTCCTGATTGAAAAGGGCGAATCCGGTGATTCCGGTTTACGGTTACCGTTTCTTGCAATTGAGGGCTGCGGCGAGAACGCCGCAAACAGGCTTCGGGAAGTAATTAAATCCGGTGATTTTATCAGCGTTGATGAAATTAAAATTAAATCAGGGCTGAATAATTCGGTGATGGAAAGGCTCGGTGCGATGAATGTTTTCGGCGGACTGCCGCAGTCAGCACAGCTGTCTTTGTTTGATTTTTGAATTTATATTGCTCCCCCAATTAAACCTTGCCATTTTCACTTGTTTTATTACCGCCATACTGCGTTAATTTTTCCTTAAATATCAACGGATATTCGCGTCAAAATTGCCTTGTCTGACGATAATAATCCTGTGTGACAATTTTGGCAAGGTTTAATTGGGGGAGCAATAATTCGTGATTATTTACGATTTATCTTTAATATTTATTTTTTATTTTGTCTATTCTAACAATTGACTTTAATACGCTAATATGGTAATATGATATTACGATAGCGAATTAAAACAACTTAATTTTTGAGGAATTTATGAAAAAATATAATTTTGTAACACCTGAGGGAACGCGGGATTTGCTTTTTGACGAATGTACGGCACGGCGGAAAATTGAAAACAGCTTAATGGAGCTTTTTAAAAGTGAAGGTTATTCCGAAGTGATTACGCCTTTTATTGAGTTTTACGATGTTTTTGAAAATTATTACCCACTTGAAAGTATGTATAAATTAACAGATTCAAAGGGGCGTTTAATGGTGCTCCGTCCCGACTCCACACCGCCCATTATAAGGCTTGCGGAAACGCGTTTGAAAGATGAACTGCGTCCTTTAAAGCTTTGTTATAATCAAACGATTTACCGCTCTAATCCGAAAGAAACGGGCAGAGATGATGAAATTGCACAATGCGGGATAGAAATTGTCGGCAATACAAAAGGTGGTAAGCATCACAATAAAAATGTTTTGAAGCTCGCGGTTGAAGCGTTTGAAAAAATCGGTGAGAATTACCGTTTTGAGCTTGGAGATTGTAGAATATTTAATAATTTAATAAGAATAAATAATATTGATAAAAAAGTAGAGAAAGATATCCGCGAACTAACAGAATCGAAGAATTACTCTGAATTAAATAAAATGGAAATACCGAAAGCTTTAAAAGAACTTCCTAAGCTTTTCGGAGGTTTGGAGGTATTTGTGAAAGCTGAAGAATTACTTGAATCAGACTACTTAAAAGAATTATTAATTGTATTAAAAAACACATATGACAGTTTAAAAGAGTTTGTTAAAGAAGATAATATAACTGTTGATTTGGGACTTATAGGAAAACAGGGTTATTATAAAGGAATAATATATAACGGGTATATTGAGGGATTCGGTAAACCTGTTTTAGAGGGCGGAAGATATATGGTCAGTGATACTTTAGCAACAGGTTTCGCTGTTAACGTAAGCGCGGTAGCGGAATTTAGAGAGAAAAAATAAATTTTTTAAACCGGAATTTTTGCTTTTCGGCTGATGACCAAAATTTTAATTTGCAAAACCGTATAAATTCCAGAAGGGAATAGTCATAACTATGCAAAACGATACAATCAGAATCGCCGTCACTAAAGGTCGGCTTGAAAAAAAAGCGGCGGAATTATTTGCCCATATGGGGTGGGATTCGGCGGCAATGACAGAGCGCGGCAGACAGCTTATAGCGCGGATTCCGGAGCAGAACACCGAAATTGTGATTGCCAAACCGCCCGATGTTCTGACCTATGTTGAGCACGGCGTTTGCGACGCGGGAATTGTCGGTAAGGATACCATTATGGAGTACGGCGGTGTGTATTTTGAAGTGCTTGACTTCGGCTTCGGGAAGTGCCGCTTTGCTTTAGCAGGCAGGCAGGGAGAGGATTTTTATAAAGGTCACGGGGTTAAAACGATTGCTTCCAAATATACGAAAGTAACACGCGATTTTTTTGAAAAAAAAGGTATGGACGTAGATATTGTTAAGATTGAGGGAAGCGTGGAGCTTGCGCCCTTGCTCGGGCTTGCAGACGGGATTGTGGACTTGGTGGAAACAGGTGCGACGCTCCGTGAAAACGGGCTTGCGGTTTATGAAGAAATTGCCGATATTTCTGCAAGGCTGATTGTAAACACAGTTAGCATGAAGTTAAAAAAGCAGAAACTTGACAGATTAATTAAAAGTATTGAGGAGAATTTGTGATGAGAATAATTAAAAATAAATCTGAAATTGATGATTTTATTGTAAATATTAATATACGCGGCGGCGGAATTTTTGAAAATACAAACAATGAAAATAATGAAGCAATTAAACAAATTGTAACAGATATTATTAATGATGTAGTTAAACGAAAAGATGAAGCCGTAAAGGAATATACGTTGAAGTTTGATTGCGTAAACACGCAGTATTACCGCGTTCCCGATGAGGTTTTAAGTCAAGCTTTACAGGAAGCGGACAAAGATTTTATTAACGCATTGAAGCGTTGTAAAATAAATATTGAAGCCTTTCACGAGAAGCAAAAAAATGAAAACTACACAGTTAGGCAAGGGAATGATATAATTTTAAAACAGCGTATAACACCGCTTGAAAGAGTCGGGATTTATGTCCCGGGCGGCACGGCGGCATACCCGTCCTCAGTGCTGATGAATGCTATTCCCGCGAAAATCGCGGGCGTTAAGGAAATTATCATGGCGACGCCGCCGCAAAAAGACGGTACGCCGAATCCTGATATATTGGCGGCGGCGAAATTATGCGGTGTCGACAAGGTTTTTCTGTGCGGAGGCGCGCAGGCGATTGCGGCTTTAGCGACCGGAACAGAAGAAATTCCGAGAGTTGATAAAATCGTCGGACCCGGTAATATTTATGTCGCAACAGCGAAAAGATTATTATACGGAATTATAGATATTGACATGATTGCAGGTCCGAGCGAAATTTTAATTATTGCAGACGAAAAGGCAAGCCCGCGTTATATCGCCGCAGATTTGCTTTCACAGGCAGAGCATGATACATTGGCAAGCGCAGTGCTTATTACGACAAGCAAGGAACTTGCGGAAGACGTAAATAAAGAGCTTTCGGAGCAGTTAAAAACACTGCCGCGTAAAAGCATTGCGGAAGAATCGTTAAGTAATTACGGTGCTGTAATTATCGCTGATGATTTGGAAGATGCGGTAGAATTAGCGAATGGAATCTCTCCCGAACACTGTGAGGTATTAATAATTAATCCTTTTGAGCTTGAAGATAAGTTAATCAATGTGGGTTCTCTTTTTCTTGGTGAATACGCTCCTGAGCCGCTCGGCGACTACTTCGCAGGTCCTAATCATGTGCTTCCGACTAATGGCACGGCGCGGTTTTTTTCACCGCTCGGCGTTGACAGTTTCATCAAAAAATCAAACAGTATTTATTATTCAAAAAATGCGTTTGAAGCGGCGGCGGATGATATAATGCTGATTGCACAGCGCGAAGGGCTCGGCGCACATGCAAATTCGATTAAAGTCAGGTGTGAAAATTAATGTATACTTTACCGGAAAAATTGAACAACTTTACACCGTATGAACCGCTCACAGGTGAATATAAAATTCGTCTTGACGTGAATGAAAGTTTCATCGAAATTCCGCCGGAAAAAATTACGGAAGCTGTCAATAAAGTGAAGCTTAACCGTTATCCAGACCCTTATGCAAACGGCGCGGTAAAAGCTTTCGCAAAGCTTTTTAATGTTGATTCAAAATTGGTAATCGCAGGAAACGGTTCTGATGAATTGATTGCAATTATTGCTTCCGCATTGCTTCAAAAAGGTGATAGAATTTTATGCTTTAAACCTGATTTTCCGATGTATGGTTTCTATGCAAAACTTTATGAATTAGATTTAATTGAACTAAGTAAAAATGAAAACATGACAATTGATGTTGATGAAATGATTCGCTATATAAACCAAAATAAAATTAAATGTGTCATGTTTTCAAATCCGTGTAATCCTACATCGCTCGGAATTTTCAAGTCTGATGTAAAAAGGATGATTGAGAATACAAACGCGCTTGTAGTCCTTGATGAAGCCTACATGGATTTTTGGGACGAAGCTGAAAGTTTAATTTCAGAAACGCAGAACTTTACAAATTTAATTGTTCTGCGTACCTGTTCAAAATCTGTCGCGCTTGCGGGGATTCGCCTTGGTTTCGCGGTTGCGAATGAAAAGATTACAAGTGCGCTAAAAACTGCGAAATCTCCGTATAATGTAAATGCGTTATCACAGGCAATCGGTGAAGTTATACTTTCGGATACTGATGATTACAAGAAGTCAATTTCATTGATTAAAAAATCTGTAAAACAGCTTTATAACGGAATATATGAACTTAAACTGTTTAATATAATTTATAAAACCTGTACAAATTTTATTTTCGCTGAGGTTCAAAACGCAAAGGAAATCTACATGTTTTTACTTGACAAAAGTATTGCTGTACGGTGTTTCGGAGAACATCTCAGAATCTGCGCAGGTACTGGCGATGAAAACAAAGCTTTAATAAAGGCTTTACAGGAATTTAAGGAGAAGAAATAATGCAAAGAACTGCGGAAATTATGCGTAAAACTAATGAAACTGATATTACCGTTTTTTTAAATATTGACGGTTTCGGAAACTGCGAAATTGACACCGGCGTAGGATTTTTTGACCATATGCTGACAGCGCTCGGTGTTCATGCCGGTTTTGATTTAAAAGTTTCTTGTAAAGGCGATTTGCAAGTGGATGCGCACCATACTGTAGAGGACATCGGGATTGTGCTCGGAACGGCTTTAAAACAAGCTTTAGGCGAAGTAAAAATTATGCGATTCGGGAACATGAGTATCCCTATGGACGACGCGCTCGGTTCATGCAGTCTTGATATTTGCGGGCGGCAATTTTTAGTGTATGAAGCCGCGTTTACTTTTGAAAAAACAGGTGATTATGAAAACTGTTTGACTAAAGAATTTATGCAGGCATTTGCGTGCAACGCGGGGTTAACTTTACACATTTGTGCCATGTACGGTGAGAACGACCATCATAAAAACGAAGCCATGTTTAAAGCGTTAGCGTATGCGCTAAAGCAAGCTGTGAAGCCGAAAGAAGACGGTTTGATTGCTTCGTCGAAAGGGGTACTTGCGTGATTATTTTTCCTGCGATTGATTTGAAAGACGGCGAATGTGTAAGATTATATCAGGGCGATTATAATACCGCTCATAAAGTTTCGGAAAG
>WRJM01000039.1 GCA_009782265.1 Oscillospiraceae bacterium
GTCATATTTAACAAATTTTTAAAAAATACCATAAAATACTTGATTTTTTTATTCTAAATCATTAAAATAAATATTAGCGGCTTTAGCACTCTTAGCCTTTGAGTGCCAACTTAAAGGTTAAGCGTATAATAACAAAAAAGAAATAAGGAGGCAAATCAATGAACATCAAACCATTAGCTGACAGAGTAGTGATAAAGATGCTGGAAGCTGAAGAAACGACCAAAAGCGGAATTATATTGGCAAGCTCTGCAAAAGAAAAACCCCAAATCGCCGAAATCACGGCGGTAGGTCCGGGCGGCGTTGTTGACGGCAAGGAAATCAAGATGGAAGTAAAAGTCGGCGACAAAGTAATGATTAGCAAATACGCGGGAACAGAAGTTAAGATTGACGGTGTGGAATATACGATTTTACGTCAATCCGACATTTTAGCAATTGTTGAATAACCCGTAGGGAACGGTTTCAACCGTTCCGCTATAAAAAACCGCGAAACCCTTCCGGAACGGTTAAAACCGTTCCCTACAATTTCTATATCAGAAAGGAAACAATAAAACATGGCAAAACAGATTATTTACGGGGAAGACGCCCGCAAGGCTCTTCAATCCGGGATTGACCAGTTAGCAAACACCGTTAAAATCACGCTCGGACCGAAAGGCAGAAACGTAGTGCTTGATAAAAAATTCGGCGCGCCGCTGATTACCAACGATGGCGTAACGATTGCAAAAGAAATCGAGCTTGACGACGCATTTGAAAATATGGGCGTACAGCTTGTAAAGGAAGTCGCAACTAAAACCAACGACGCGGCGGGCGACGGCACCACCACCGCTACGCTTTTCGCGCAGTCAATTGTAAATGAAGGCATGAAGAACATTGCCGCCGGCGCAAACCCCATGATAGTTAAAAAAGGCATACAAAAAGCGGTTGACGTTGCGGTTGAGGAAATTAAAAAGAACGCGCACGACGTTAAAGGCAGTGCGGATATAGCAAGAGTCGCTACTGTTTCTTCGGGCGATGATGAAGTCGGCAAGCTTATTGCTGACGCAATGGAAAAAGTCACCAGTGACGGCGTTATTACCATTGAGGAAAGCAAAACCGCCGAAACATACAGCGAAGTGGTTGAAGGTATGCAGTTTGACCGCGGTTATGTTTCGCCGTATCTTTCCACAGACGGCGACAAGATGATTGCGGAGCTTGATGACCCGTATATTCTCATCACAGACAAGAAAATCTCAAATGTACAGGAAATTCTGCCGATTTTAGAGCAGGTTGTACAAAGCGGCAGGAAGCTGATGATTATCGCTGAGGATATTGAGGGTGAGGCACTTACCACGATTATTCTCAATAAACTGCGCGGTACTTTTGTTTGCGTGGGCGTAAAAGCACCCGGCTTCGGCGACAGGCGCAAGGAAATGCTCCGCGATATTGCGATTCTGACGGGCGGCGAAGTGATTACCGAAGAGCTCGGTTTAGAATTAAAGGAAACCGCCATTGAACAGCTTGGTACAGCTAAGCAAGTTAAGGTTTCCAAAGAGGACACCATTATCGTTGACGGCGCGGGCGCAAAGCAGGCGATTCAGGAAAGAATCAACCAGATTAAAACCGCGATTGAAGATACCACCAGCGAATTCGACAAAGAAAAGCTTCAGGAACGCCTTGCGAAGCTTTCGGGCGGCGTAGCGGTAATCAAAGTCGGCGCGGCAACCGAAGTGGAAATGAAAGAGAAGAAACTGCGCATTGAAGACGCGCTTGCGGCTACAAAAGCGGCGATTGAAGAGGGCATAATCCCCGGCGGCGGCGCGGTGTTGATTAACTGTATGAACGCGGTTGAAAAGCTTGCGGATTCTCTTGAGGGCGACTTAAAAACAGGCGCGAACATTATTCTGCGCTGTCTTGAAGAACCGGTTCGTCAAATCGCACTGAACGCAGGTTTAGAGGGTTCTGTCATTATAGACGCCATTAAACGTTCGGGCAAAATCGGATACGGATACGACGTTTTAGGCGACAAATATGTTGACATGGTTGAAGCCGGTATTGTTGACCCCGCGAAAGTGACCCGCTCCGCATTACAAAACGCGGCTTCCGTGGCGGCGATGGTGCTTACCACCGAAAGCCTTGTAGCGGATATTAAAGAAGAAAACCCCGCACCTGCAATGCCTGCGGGCGGTATGGGCGGAATGTATTAATAATTGACAGTTAATAAAATTAAAGCAATATCGCTTATAGGGCGGTATTGCTTTTTTAATTAATATATGGTATGATTGTATACATGGAAACAGAAAGATTAATCATCAGAAATTTTACCCCTGAAGACGGACAAGACCTATATGAATATCTTTCACAGGAAGAAACGGTTAGATACGAACCTTACGGCGTTTTTTCCGAAGAAGAAGCCGCGGAAGAAGCAAAGAAACGTTCTAACAATCCTGATTTTAGAGCGGTTTGTCTTAAAGACGGCGGAAAATTAATCGGCAATATTTATTTATCAAAGCGGGAATTTGACGAATGGGAACTCGGTTATGTATTCAATTTTAATTTTTGCGGGAAAGGTTATGCAACGGAAGCGGCGAAAGCTGTCGCTGACGATGTTTTTAAAAATCAAAACGCTCACAGAGTAACGGCTATGTGCAATCCGCTTAACTATAGGTCACGGAAGCTCCTTGAAAGGCTTGGTTTAAGGCGTGAAGGGCATTTAAAACAAAACGTCTGGTTTAAAACGGATAAGGATGGCAAACCGGTTTGGCAGGATACATTTGTTTACGGAATATTAGTTTCAGAGTGGAAACAAAGGAAATTTTACATTTAAAAATATAGTTAATTAACTTAGAAAATGCCCAATAAACAGGCATGAAAAGCTTTGATTTATGGGTTTTTATGCCTGTTTATTGGTGCGATTTTCAAGTTAATTTACTATAATAATTAAAAAAGCAATATCGCTTATGGGGCGGTATTGCTTTTTTTAAAAGAATATGTTATGATTAGAGTAACGAACGGAGGAGCGATATGAAAAAATTATTAATTGCGCTGTTGGCTTCAGTTATGCTTTTGCTTGCCGCCTGCGGCGATTCAAACAAAGAAGAACCGAATCAAGACACACCTGAAACGCTCATTACTATAAAAGATGTTCAATATCCGCTTAACACCGAGAGCCTTACACTGAGGAACAAGGAAATCACTGATGCGGACTTGGCTGATATTGTGAAATTAAAAAACTTAAAGCACCTTGATTTACGAATGAATGATATAGTGAATATAAGTGCTCTCAGCGCGCTTACAAAGCTTGAAACCTTAGATTTGGGCGGAAATGAAATTGCTGACTTAAAACCGCTTGCTATTTTAACTTCTCTTACTGTTTTGGATTTACGGATTAATAATATCGCTAATCTTTCCGGATTGGAAAAGCTTATCAATCTGACTGAGCTTAACCTAAGCACGAATGATATACAGGACGCTTCCTTGCTTTTCGGTTTGCCTTACTTGGAAACGCTGTATTTAAACGGGAATTTGTTTGAGGAAGGTTCGCAGGGTTCAATCCGAAACGCAATGCCGGATTGTAAGATTTACTTTTAATTCTGATAAGGACGTATCAATAACAATTATCTGCTGATAAATAAAATTCGGAGGAAAACTAAAATGAGCCAAATTCGTGACATGAACCTTTGGGAGAGCGGCAAACGCAAAATAGACTGGGTAGAAAGCAATATGCCCCTGCTTCGTCAAATCAAAAAAGACTTTGAAGCAGAGAAGCCCTTCGCGGGGCTGAAAGTCGCACTGTCTGTGCATTTGGAAGCGAAAACCGCATACTTATGCAAGGTTTTGGCGGCGGGCGGCGCGGAAATGTACATCACGGGAAGCAATCCGCTTTCCACGCAGGACGATGTAGCGGCGGCTTTAGTCAAAGAGGATTTAAACGTCTTTGCTTGGTACAAAGCCACAGATGACGAATATCACGCCCATATAACGGAAGTCGTCAAAATCGGTCCGAATATTATTATAGACGACGGCGGGGATTTGGTAAGCTTGATTCATAACCATTACCCCGAATTAATCCCGAATGTAATCGGCGGCTGTGAAGAAACAACAACAGGCATAATCCGCTTGATTGCGATGAACAACGATAAAAAGCTGAAATTCCCGATGGTGCTTGTTAATGACGCGGACTGCAAGCATTTATTTGACAACCGCTACGGTACGGGGCAGTCGGTTTGGGACGGGATTAACCGTACTACGAACTTAATCGTTGCGGGTAAGAATGTTGTCGTTGCGGGTTACGGTTGGTGCGGCAAAGGCGTTGCCATGAGGGCAAAAGGACTTGGCGCGAGCGTAATTATCACGGAAATTGACCCGATTAAAGCGATGGAAGCGGTCATGGACGGCTTCAAGGTCATGCCCATGAACGAGGCAGCGAAAACCGGCGACTTCTTTGTGACGGTTACGGGCTGCCGCGATGTCATTACGGAAGCTGATTATTATAATATGAAAGATGGAGCAATCTGCTGTAATGCGGGGCATTTTGACATAGAGGTTGATGTCGCGGGGCTGAAAAAAATCGCGGCTGAGGAAAAATTAGCGCGTGATAATATCATGGGGTATAAATTAAAAAATAATAACTGGATTTATATTATCGCCGAGGGCAGATTGGTGAATCTCGCCGCCGGCGACGGACATCCCGCCGAAATCATGGATATGTCGTTTGCGATTCAAGCACTTTCGGCACTGCATTTGGTTAAAAACAAAGGTAAAATCAATGATTTTATTGTTCATGTACCTATAGAAGTTGACAGAGAAGTAGCGCGCAGACAGCTTGTGAACTGGGATGTAACCATAGACACATTAACACCGGAGCAGGAAAAATATTTAAACAGTTGGGAAGCGCATTGATTTTATAATATGGGCACCGTTCCCTACAGAGGTTACATCATGCTTACTGTAAAAAAAATATTTAAAAAAACAAAAATCAGAAACGGCACGTTGTTTGCGAAACTGCTTTTTACAGTTCTTTCATTTGCCGTTATGACTTTATTGTCTTACATATTTTTAAGAAGTACCATTCACGACCAAATCAGAACCAATACAAATGCGATTCTTGATTTTCAGCAGGAAAAAGTTGAACGCAATATAGAAGAGCATAAGCTGCCGGTTGAAATTTATTCAAATATGATTCGTGATATTATTATAAGCGGCGGCAACGCGGACGATGTGCGGGAATTCATAGACAGAGAATCCTATTATCTGCAAAACAGCAATGTACATAAGGATTGCTTCGGCGGTCTTTTCGGATACTTTGAAACCTTGCCCGGCGGCGCAATTCTCATTAGTTCTGAAGAATTAGACATTCCATCAAATTTTAATCCGCTCAATCATTCATGGTATACAGAAGCGGTTGCTTTTAAAAACAACATTGCGCAGACTGTTCCTTATCCGGGTTTATTTAATAACGAATCTGCCGTGATTTATTCCCATGCGATTTTTAATGAAAAAAATGAACTTCTCGGCGTTTTTTGTATGCGGACAAAAAGAGAAGCACTCGGCAAAGATATTATTGAAACCACGCTGGCGCAAGGCGGTAACGGGGTTTTGTTCAGCGAAAACTACATTTGTTTAGCGCATTATAATCCTGAATACACAGGGCTTCATATCAGCGAGATTCCTTCCGATATGGTGTTGTTTGAAGAAGATTTAAAAAGCGGAAACGAAATTCACGAGCAGGAAATGACGAATTATAAAGGTGAGCAATGCCTGATTTTCTTCCGCACGCTTTCAAACGGCTGGCATTTTTGCGTTCTGATTCCGAAAGCTTCATATTACCAGAGCCTAACGTCCGCAACGTTCTTTTTAATTGCAATTGGTACAATACTTGCGTCTGTTTTATGCTTAGTCATCGTCAGAATCGAAATCGCAAGAACCAAATCTGAAACCGAAAGCAAGCAAAAGAGCGCGTTCCTTTCTATTATGAGCCATGAAATCAGAACGCCCATCAATGCAATTGTCGGTATGACCGAAATCGGTAAAACCGCTAAAGAACCAACTCGCAAGGATTATTGCTTTACAAGAATCGAAGACGCTTCCCGTTATTTGCAAGGCGTGATTAGCGATATTTTAGACATGTCTAAAATTGAAGCGAATAAATTAGAACTTTCAGAAATTGATTTTGATTTTAAACAGGAATTAACGAAGATTACAGAACTGATACGTTTCAGTGCGGACGATAAAAGGCAAACGTTTTCCGTAGCCATAGACGAAAACATTCCGCCTGTATTAATAGGCGACAGCCAAAGGATTTCTCAGGTAATTACCAATCTTCTGAGCAATGCGGTAAAGTTTACGCCTGATAAAGGCAAAATAAACTTATCGGCTAAAAATATCTCTCAATCAGATAATAAATGTAAAATTCAAGTCACGGTAAAAGATAACGGTATCGGTATCAGTCCGGAACAGCAAGGTAAGCTTTTTCAATCGTTTCATCAAGCCGAATCCTCCACGACGCGCCGGTTCGGCGGAACGGGCTTGGGGCTTGCGATTTCCAAAGGAATTGTTGAAGCAATGAAAGGCGAAATCCATATTGAGTCCGAGCTTGGAGAGGGCGCATCTTTTATTTTTACGGTAGAATTAAATATAAGCGAATGTAAAGAACTTGATTCCGCCGCGGAACAGAAGCCTGATATAAACGGAATTTTCAAAGACCGGCAAATTCTTCTTGCCGAAGATGTTGAAATTAACCGTGAAATTGTAGGCGCGCTTCTTGAAACCACGCTTGTTAAAATAGATAACGCCGAAACAGGCTTGCAGGCACTGAACCTTTTCAGCGAAAATCCGGATAAGTACAATTTAATTTTTATGGACATCAATATGCCTGAAATGGACGGTTACGAAGCAACCAAAAAAATCCGCGCATTGAATATACCCGAAGCGAAAACGATTCCGATTATCGCCATGACGGCAAACGTATTTAAAGAAGACATTGACAAATGTCTTGAAGCGGGCATGGACGGGCATGTAGGAAAACCGCTTAATATGGACGATGTGCTGGATAAAATGAGGGTGTTTATGCTGTAATTATATTCTTGATTGATTTTAATCCGCTTCTCATTATTATCTTTCTTAAAAACGGCGAATACAAAAACGGACATTTAAACATTTTAAATATAAGTTTAATTCGTATTTTTCTTGTTGCTTTTTTATATTGTCTTTCAAGATTTTTTCTTGATTTACCGGTAAAAACTTTACTGAGCAAATAGGCACTCTGCATAGCGTAACTGATTCCTTCAAGGGAACTGGGGCTGATGAACCCCGCCGCTTCTCCGATTAAAAAGGCATTATCCTTAGCGGTGCAGAACTGAAAAGGATTTGACGGGCGCAAAACCATACAGGCTTCTGTTCTGACAGGCTGTGTTAAATCAAACCCAAACGGTTCAATTTTTTGTTTGAGTTTTCCAAAACTTTTTCGTGCGTTTTTTAATTTAAACGCACCGCCGAATATAAAATAATCGTCTTTTGAAAGCCCCCACGCATAACAATCAGTTATGCCCGAATCAAAAATACTCGAATAAAACGGCTCAGAATCCTCGTTTTTAAACCACTGCTGGATTGAAAGGTAGGTTCTTATTTTTTGATTAGGGAATACAGCCCTTCTCACAATTGAATTTGCGCCGTCCGCGCCGATGATGTATTTTGAAGAAATTTGTTTGCTCTCGCCGTTTTGCGTATAATAAATTTTCCAGTTTCCGCCGGTTTTCTCGATTGACTTTACAATACTTTTATTCGAGATTTCAACGCTTTTCGGAATGAGCGAAATTAGCCAATTATCAAAACGTTCTCTATCCATATTCATATAAAACCGCTGATAAAATCTGATTAATTTTGATTTTATATCAATCGTCCGCACACTGAAAATTTGCGGGTCAACCAATATACTTTTCGGCAATGATAACCCGAAGCGGGAGAGCAATTTTTGCGCATCCGGCGCAAGCAAGCCTCCGCATGGTTTACGGAAGCTTTTATTTTCTGATATTTCCGGCGATTCTGGTTCGCCGGATTTTTTATGGAATACAATAACTTTTAAATCCTTTGACAACAGCCGCGCTAAGGTTGCTCCGGCAGGACCCAATCCAATAACGGCAACATCATATACATCATTCATTTTATTCCTTATTTTCACATTTTTTATGATTCACATTGTAAGACAGCGTCAGCAAGCTGTCCCCTAAATGCACATTCTCAACAATAATATCATCAAAGTGCAGATTAATGTCATAATGCGAAAAATTCCAAAACGCCTTAACCCCGCATGTGATTAGCGTTTCCGAAACCGAACCCGCGCTTTCCTGCGGTATGCATAAAACCGCAACCTCCGGCTTTCTTTCGTGGCAGAATTCTGTCAGCTTGGACATGTGCATAACGGGGAATCCCCCAAGCTTTGTTCCGGCAAGCTGTAAATTTATATCGAAAACACCCATCAGTTCACAGCCGTATCTTTCAAAATCAAAGTACGCAGTAAGTGCTTTCCCTAAGTTCCCCGCGCCGATTAATATGGTCTTTACTTTCTGCTCCACGCCGATAATCACACCGATTTCACTGCGGAGTTCTTCCACGTTATAACCGTACCCCTGCTGTCCGAATCCGCCGAAACAGTTCAAATCCTGCCGGATTTGAGAAGCGGTCAGCTTCATGCGCGCCGATAATTCGCCGGACGAAATTTTAAGCAATCCTTCCTTCTGAAGGTCGCCCAAAAACCTGTAATAACGCGGCAAACGCCTTATAACAGAGTTTGAAATATATTCTTTAGCGGGCAATTTCTCCACCTCCTGTGATTGCTTATATTAATACCGATTATATAGTCAATTAACTTAGGAAATGCCCAATAAACAGGTATGAAAAGCTTTGATTTATGGGTTTTTATGCCTGTTTATTGGTGCGATTTTCAAGTTAATTTACTATAATAGCTCTTTCAGCTTTTCATTAACGGCAATTAAAAATTCTCTTGTATTTACTTTTTCTTTTTTCTGCAAGGTCGAAAGCGCGTATAAATCACCTGTCATAATGCCTGATTCTATGGTTGCCTTTGCGGCTTTTTCAAGCATCAGCGCGAAAATCGTAAGGTCGTGGTTCCGGTCAAGCTCCGCACGTTTATAAAGCGCGCCCGTCCACGCATACAGCGTTGCTATAGAGTTCGTAGAGGTTTCTTCGCCTTTCAGATGTTTATAATAATGCCTTGTCACAGTACCGTGTGCGGCTTCGTATTCGTATGCGCCGCCGCGCGAAACAAGAACGGACGTCATCATACCGAGGCTTCCGAAAGCGGCGGCAACCATATCGGACATAACGTCGCCGTCATAATTCTTGCACGCCCAGATAAATCCGCCCTCAGAGCGCATAACCCTTGCCACTGCATCGTCGATTAACGTGTAAAAATATTCAAGCCCCGCATTCTCGAATAATTTTTTATAATGCCTTTCAAAAACATCATCAAAAATATCTTTAAACCGGTGGTCGTATTTTTTAGAAATAGTATCTTTTGTGGCAAACCATAAATCATATTTAATTTCGAGCGCGTAGCTGAAACAACTCATCGCAAAGCTTTCAATGCTTGCGTCCGTGTTATGCTGTCCCTGCACTATGCCCGCTGTATTTCTGAATTCGTGAATCAAATGCTTATGGGTTTGACCGTTTGCTTCCGTAACCAAAATTTCCGCTCTGCCGCCCTCTTCGATTGAATGTTCTATATTTTTATAAACATCGCCGTAAGCGTGACGGGCAATAATAATCGGCTTTTTCCAGTTCCGCACCAACGGTTCAATTCCGTCAACAATAATCGGTGCGCGGAAAACCGTGCCGTCCATAATGGAGCGGATTGTGCCGTTGGGGGATTTCCACATTTCCTTTAATGTATATTCCTGCATACGCTGGGCGTTGGGTGTAATCGTCGCACATTTCACCGCTACGCCGTGTTTAATCGCGGCGCGCGCGCTGTCAATTGTAATTTGGTCATTGGTTTGATTGCGGTTTTCAAGGCTTAAATCGTAATATTCGGTATTCAGCTCTATGTAAGGTTCAAGCAGGATTTCCTTTATCATCTCCCAAATCACGCGGGTCATTTCGTCACCGTTCATCTCGACTAATGGGGTGGTCATTTTGATTTTGTCAGCCATAATCATTATTCTCCTTTTGTTAAGTTCAGCAGTCCCCCTGCCAAAAGCATATTTCTCTCACGCTCGGAAAATTCCCCCTCAAGCGGAATTTCCGCATCGGAAGTTATATTTTTCAAAACAATTTCTTCGCCGCTTTTAAGTTTTTCTTTAATATTTTCAAAAACTAAATCGTCCCCCTGTGAAACTTTTTCATAATCTTCAGTGTTTTTAAATAAAAGGGGTATAATCCCGTTGTTAATTAAATTCTGTTTATGAATCCTTGCAAAAGATTTGCAAATCACCGCTTTAATTCCGAGTTCAAGCGGAGCAAGTGCCGCGTGTTCCCTTGAAGAACCCTGCCCGTAGTTAACGCCGCCGATAATTATTCCGCCGCCGGCTTCCTTGGCGCGTTGCGGGAAAGCTTCGTCAACCGCGGTGAAGCAAAATTCGCTGATTGCGGGTATATTGGAACGCAGAGGCAGAATCTTCGCGCCGGCTGGCATGATGTGATCGGTGGTGATATTATCGCCTGTTTTAAGTATAACCTTGGCTTGAATTTCATCAGAAAGCGGCGAGTTTTTCGGGAAAGGTTTTATGTTCGGGCCGCGAATGATTTGGGCGGAAACAGATTCCGCCCCTACAGGAAGCGGCTTTATAATCATGTTGTCGTTAATTAAAAAATTTTCGGGAGTTTTAATTTTCGGCAGTTCCCCGAAGCTTTTAGGATTCGTAAGAACGCCGTTAATTGCGCTTACCGCCGCTGTTTCGGGTGAAACCAAATATACCTGCGCGTTCTTTGTGCCGCTTCTGCCCTCAAAGTTGCGGTTGAACGTCCGCAAGGACACGCCCTCGGAACACGGCGACTGCCCCATTCCGATACAGGGCCCGCAGGCACATTCCAAAATTCTTGCGCCGGAAGCGATTAAATCCGTTAACGCCCCGCAGTCGGCTAACATTTGATATACTTGCTTTGAACCCGGTGCGATTGATAAATCAACCGCTTCATGCACGGTTTTGCCTTTTAAAATATAAGCGACTTTCAGCATATCCTGTAAAGATGAATTTGTGCAAGAGCCTATGCAGACTTGGTCTATATTCATGCCTGTTAGCTCTTCTACGGTTTTAATATTATCCGGACTGTGAGGACATGCCGCAAGCGGTTCAAGTGTTGACAGATTAATTTCAATTGTTTTTTCATAAACCGCGTCCGCGTCCGGTGATAATTCTATGTAATCTTCACCGCGCCCCTGCGCTTCAAGGAACTGTTTGGTTTTTTCGTCCGACGGGAAAATTGAAGACGTCGCGCCAAGCTCCGCGCCCATATTGGTAATGGTGGCGCGTTCAGGCACGGACAGGGTTTTAACGCCCTCTCCGGTGTATTCCATGACCTTTCCGACCCCGCCTTTAACCGTCAGAATTCGCAGAACTTCAAGAATAACGTCTTTCGCGCTCACAAAAGGGCTTAATTTCCCGCTTAGTTTTATATTCACGACTTCCGGCATAGTTATGTAATACGCACCGCCGCCCATTGCGACAGCCACGTCCAAGCCCCCCGCACCGATTGCCAGCATACCGATTCCGCCGCCGGTCGGCGTATGCGAATCCGAGCCGATAAGGGTTTTGCCCGGCTTCCCGAAGCGTTCCAAATGTACCTGATGACAAATCCCGTTGCCGGGACGCGAAAACCAAATACCGTATTTATTAGCCACGCTTTGAATATAACGGTGGTCGTCGGCGTTCTCAAAGCCGGACTGCAATGTGTTGTGGTCTATGTACGCCACTGAGCGTTCGGTTTTAACGTGGTTTACGCCCATTGCTTCAAATTGCAGATATGCCATTGTGCCGGTTGCGTCCTGTGTAAGCGTCTGGTCGATTTTCAAGCCGATTTCTTCGCCTTTGGTCATCTGACCGCTAATCATGTGGGTTTTTATTATTTTTTCAGTAATGGTCAAGCCCATTTTTATAACATTCCTTTTCATACTTATTAAACCCTATTATACTATAAAACGGACTTTTTTGTCAAGCATTTAACAATCGAATTTAAAATATTGACTTTTTCGACGAAAAATGTTATAATTATTTAAATATAATCAATTATTTCTCTTTCACTTAACGATAAATAAAGAAATTTTTGTGTTGCCGCTCGCCTGCGGCGGCAACACATAGAAATATCTGCTATTTACTTTTAAAGTAATAATTTATTATATAACCTGTATGGAGGATATTTTTGGAACTTTTAAAAATTTCAGGAAAAATAACTGCCTGTTTTGTTTTAATCACTTCTTTGTTATTTTCCGCATGTGCTGAACAAAAAGAAGCCGAACCGTACCTGCTGAACGCAGGAGGGTTAGAGGGTGCTGAACTGCCTGTTCATAACAATGTGCTTCCTCCCGCTCCGCCGCCTGAAAGCGCAGAAAAAAGAGAAAGTCGAATAATTAATTCCACGCCGCCGCAATCTGAAAAACCGGAAACCGACATAACAACATCAACACCGGCTTCATCTGCACCCGCTTCTGCTGCAAATACGCCAAAATCTGCCGAAAGCGCAAATCCTCCTGTTTCTGCAACTACAACGCCTACACCTGAAACACCGAAACCGACGACAACAACTACTCCCCCCCCTGTTGTTACAGGCGATTATAAACCGCTAAATTACGGCGAAGTCAGAGGGGTGTGGATTTCATACATTGAATTGCAAGGTGCGTTTGCGGGCGGCACAGAAGAGAGTTTCCGTACTGCCTTCGGCAAGATGATGGATAATTGCAAAACCCTTGGAATCAACACGGTTTATGTGCATTTGCGTGCGTTCGGGGACGCTTTTTACGATTCGCAGTGGTTTCCGTGGTCAAAATATATTACGGGAACTGTCGGGGAAAATCCCGGTTTTGACCCGCTTACAATCATGCTTGAAGAAGCTCATAAGCGTAATATTTCCTTTCACGGCTGGCTCAATCCCATACGGCTTATGACCGACGCCGATATGGCAAAAATCAGCACTGATTATCCTGTCGGGCAAATGTATAATGACTCCCGAAAGGGGTCTTATATCGTAAAAAGCGGCGATTACTGGTATTTTAACCCCGCTTACATTGATGTGCTTTCGCTCTTTGCAGGGGAAGCGGCGGATATTATCAGAAAATACGATATAGACGGGCTTCATATAGATGATTATTTTTACCCTCCGAACTGCCCTGCTTCTTTTGACAGCGCGGCTTTCGCCGCGAGCAATCATACTGATTTATCAAAATTCCGTCTTGAAAACTGCAATACAATGGTAAGTTATCTTTATAACATTATAAAAACCGCGAATCCGTCTGTTCTTTTCGGAATCAGCCCGCAGGGAAGCGTTGAAAATTGTTATAAAATTTACGCCGACGTAAAACTTTGGGCGTCCGAAGCGGGTTACTGCGATTATATCGTTCCGCAGATTTACTACGGGTTCGATAACGCCGCACAGCCGTTTGACAAATGCCTTGCCGAATGGGAGGAATTTGTGAAAGGCGGCAGGGTTAAGCTGATTACGGGGCTGGCGGTATATAAAATCGGTTTGGAGGACACATGGGCGGGCGAAAAGGGTAAGAACGAGTGGATTCTTTCCGATGATATTTTAAAACAGCAGATTGACTTATCGAAAACAGCCGGAAATTACGGCGGCGTGGTTTTTTTCAGCTACCGGTATTTATTCGGCGAAGCGAATACACCGGCGATTAATACGCAGCTTTCAAAGGCGGGGTTGAGGTAGATTATTTATATAATGTGCAGGAGAATAATAATGAATCACCTTATAGAATTTGATAAATTACAATGGAACGAACCTGTTTTAGGAATACGCTATAAATCATTTATCAACGGCAACCAAGAAATAAAACTCGTTGAATTTTCAGAGGGATTTATTGAACATGATTGGTGTGAAAAGGGTCATGCGGGTTATGTTCTTGATGGCACATTTGCAATTGACTACAACGGAAATGTTGAACGCTATAAAAAGAATGATGTTATTTTTATTCCGAATGGCGAACAAGATAAACACAAAGCGATTTTAGGAAAAGGCGAAAAAGTTACTTTATTGCTTTTTGAAATTATAAAAAATTAACTTCATCTAATAAGCATTATATAAAATAAAAAACAAGGACTGTTAAAAATGAAAAAATTACTGAGAACCGTCGCGCTTCTCCTGACCGTTACATATTTATTCGGTTGTTTGGGTGTTACCGGCGTTTCGGCGGAATCGGATTCTGCCGTTGGGTCGGACATTTCCGACATTTCAGATATTGCCGATAATTACGAAAACGAATATGTAACTCCGGTAAGAAACGCGCCCATGTATTATCTGCCCGATAATATGCGCGCTATAATTATCAGCCCGGAAGTTGATTTCTTAACTTCGCCGGACGATAACGAAAACGATGTGCTGAACCAGCTCGGCGATATTTTTGATACGATTACCGATATAGGGCTTAACGCGGTAATTATTAAAACGTCCGTTGAAGACAGGGTTTATTGTGACCTTGATATGAACAGAAACGGGAAAATCGACTTCATAAAACTTGCTGTTGACGCGGCGAGAAG
>WRJM01000040.1 GCA_009782265.1 Oscillospiraceae bacterium
AAAAAATACGTCAGGGACGTAAAAACCTCCACCGACGCTCTGCTCAGTATTATTAACGATATTCTTGACCTGTTCAAGCTTTCATCGGGAAAAATGCCGCTTGTTCCCCATGATTACGACTTTTTGCAGTTCATAGACGTACTCAGTGCTTATGCCGGAAAAGGTTCTGAAAAAAAATCGCTTGAATACCGCTTTGAAACTATCGGGAAACCGCCTCTCAGCTTATACGGCGACGAAAAAAGGCTTATGAAGGTATTAAAAAACATCATAAGCAACGCGGTTAAATACACAAAAAAGGGATTTATTTCATTTAAAATCATCATCAATGAGGACGATATTACTTTTGAAATCCGGGATTCCGGCAAAGGAATCAAACCGGATAGTATTGAAAGCCTATTCAATGTATTTGAACAGGAAGAAAATGTTACCGGAATTAATGAACACGCGGATAAAACAGGGCTTGACCTGCCGATTGCCAAAAAGCTGATTGCTTTAATGGACGGGAAGCTGAATGTTGTTTCCGAATACGGCGTGGGAAGCGTTTTTACCGTTTCGATTCCGAAAATCATCGGCGATATAAACAAGCTGACCTTGAAACCCGCAAAAACGGATTTATTCTTCGCTGAAAATACACGGATTTTAATTGTTGACGACAACGAAATGAATCTTGAAGTCGCAAAAGGGTTAATCACCTCCCTTTACGGTATTCAATGCGATACCGCGCTTTCCGGAACGGAAGCGGTTTTATGCGCGAAAAAAAATGTATACGACCTTGTTTTTATGGACCATATCATGCCTGAAATGAGCGGTACGGAAACTGCGCACCGCATACGCGATGCCGGCGGCTCTAACCGGTCGCTCCCGATTATCGCGCTTACCGTAAATACTGTTATCGGCATTAAAGACTTATTAATTAAGGAGGGAATGAACGATTTTCTGGCAAAGCCGATTATTATTGATGAGATGACCGATATTCTCAGAAAATGGCTGCCGAAAGAAAAACGTATTCAAAAAACGGTTATGACAGACGAACATGACTTTGTAAAAGAAGAAAACCGCGTTATAAAAGCGGCTGAAATGATTGCCGCTTTAGATGTGAAATCCGGACTTACCAATGTCGCGGGTAAAGAAAAGGTATATGAAAAATCATTGAAGCTTTTAAGCGAAAAAATTCCGAAAATGATAACCACCATGGAAGACGCTTTAAACGATAATAATATCGGCGATTTTACCATTCACGTACACGGGTTGAAAAGCTCGCTTGCCGTTGTAGGTGCAAATTCTCTTTCAAAAACCGCTTTTACCCTTGAAAAAGCGGGAAAAGAAAAAAACATGGATTTCTGCAAAGAAACGCTTCCGGATTTTGTCCGTCAGTTACATGATTTAAAAAAGAAAATCTCCGCTGTTTTTGATTCCGAAGCACCGGAATCAGACAACGCTTCCGGTAAACCGAAAGGCGAACGCGAAAAGGCTGTTGCTTTTCTTGAAGCTTTAAAGGAAGCCGCCGGAAATTATGATTTTGAAACATTAACGGGCACAATCACGCAGATGTCAGAATTTGATTTCGGTTCAAAAATGAACAGCGATGTTGTAAAATTAAAAAATTTATCGGAACTGTTTAATTACAGCGGTATTCAAACCGTTATTGATGAATTAAAAACTGAAATTCAAAATAATCCCGCGTTTTTTGAATAATCGGAGAAAAAAATGTCCCTTGAATTATTTCACGAACAGACAAGAACATGGTTTAAAAATGCCCTCGGCGAACCCACGCCCGTTCAGCATGAAGCGTGGCGGGTAATCGCTGAGGGCAAAAACGCGCTTGTCAGCGCACCTACCGGCACGGGTAAAACCTTGTCGGCTTTTTTGGTTTTTATTGATAAGCTGATGGAAATGTCCCGTAAGAATAAACTTAAAAATGAACTGTATTTAATTTATATTTCGCCTTTAAAGGCACTTGCCAACGATATACATGAAAACTTATATAAACCTTTACTTGGTATCCAACAGACGGATTTTGGCGGAGAACAAAAAACCGCGTTCGTAGGTTCTCCGGTAGATGTTTTTGTTCGTACAGGCGATACTTCCGCCGCCGAACGCCGTAAAATGCTCAAAAAACCGCCGCATATTTTAATTACCACGCCGGAATCGCTGTATTTGCTTTTAACTTCCAAATCGGGGCGTGAGGTTTTAAAAACAGCAAAAGCAGTCATTGCGGACGAGCTTCACGCCATGATTGATACAAAACGCGGCGCGCATTTTATGCTTTCATTAGCACGGCTTGACAAGCTATGTGAAAAGCCGTTACAGCGAATCGGCTTATCCGCTACAGTGAACCCTCTTGCGCTTGCCGCCGAATATCTGTCGGGCGGCGAACCGGTTGAAATCATTGCGCCGAAAATGAAGAAGGATTTTGATATATACGTCACAGGTCCGAAGGAAAACTTCGGTTTGCTTCCGCACGGCACAATTTGGACGGAAATTGCGCGTATGGTTTATTTGCAGTGCGAAAATATGAGGAGCGTTATTGCCTTTACCGACGGGCGCATGTTCTCGGAAAAACTGGCTTTTTATGTCAACCAAATTGCAGGAGAGAATTTCGCGCTGACCCATCACGGCTGTGTTTCAAAAGAACAGCGCAGACAAGCGGAAGAAAGGCTCAGAAGCGGCGATTTGCGTTTGCTCTGCGCGACTTCTTCCATGGAACTCGGCATTGACGTGGGCGATATTGACAAGGTTTTGCAAATCGGCGCGCCGAAATCTGTTTCAAGCGTTTTGCAAAGGCTCGGGCGCGCCGGTCATAACCCGGGTAGGAACAGCGTTATGCACATGTTCCCGAAAACCGCCGCAGACGGGCTTCACTGCGGCTTAACGGCATATGTGGCGGGCAAATACGGCTTAGAGCCTTTGAAGCCGCCGCGCCTTTGCTTTGATGTGCTTTCACAGCATTTGGTTTCCATGGCAACGGATGGCGGTTATACGATTGATGAAGTTATGGAACTTCTGCCCCGCGCTTACCCGTTCCGCGATGTGACTAAAGATGACGTGAAATCAATTCTTGAAATGCTGGCGGGGGATTATGAGCATGAAAATGATATTCCGGTGCGCCCGCGGATTCTCTACGACAGGATTAACGAGCGGGTTGAGGGTGACGCTTACAGCCGTATGCTTGCGATTTCAACAGGCGGAACAATTCCCGATACGGGTATGTTTTCCGTAAAAGCGGAAAACGGCGTAAAGCTTGGCGAATTAGACGAAGAATTTGTTTTTGAAGCGCGGGTGGGCGATAAGTTTTTGCTCGGTTCTTTCGCGTGGAAAATCACGCAGATGGATAAAGACACGGTTTTTGTAAAGCAATCTACAATCGAAGGCGCGCAACCGCCTTTCTGGCGCAATATCTGGCTTTCGCGCAATTACAGCGTTGCAAAACATTTCGGTGAACAGATAAGAAGATTATCGGGTGCGGAACACTACGATGAGGTTAAAGCAATCCTGAACAGCTACGGCATGGACGAAAACGCCGCGGCAGATACCGCAAATTATATTCAAAGGCAGAAAAAAGCAATTGATATTTTAGCTGACGATAAAACCATCATTGCTGAATATTTTTGTGACGAAGCGGGCGACAGCCAACTTATGCTCCACTCCATTTTCGGCAAGCAAATCAATTCCCCGCTCGGGATTTTAGCGCAGTATAAGGCAAGAGAACTCACCGGTGCTGAGGTGAGCCTTTTTGACGACGACGACGGGGTTCTGCTTTTCGCCAGAGGGAACTATGAAATTCCTGAAAAATTACTGCACTCAATTGCGGAATCTGTAGAAAGCGTACAAAAAATCCTTGAAGCCGTTCTGCCCTCTTCCCCGCTGTTCGGGATTGCGTTCAGACATAACGCCGCCCGCGCGCTGATTATGGGCGTGCGCCAAGGCAAACGTCAGCCGCTTTGGGTTCAGCGGCTTCGCGGCGCGGAAACGCTTGATATGATTATCGGGGACAAAAACCACCCTTTGATACGCGAAACCATGCGGGAATGTCTTGAAGATTACTGGAATTTAGAGGGACTGCGCGATGTGCTGTATAAAATCAGAAGCGGTGAAATCAGAATCCATGAAGTGGTCAGCGACGAACCCTCCCCTATGTCTTTACCGCTTCGCAATCAGGCGGAAGCACAACTGCTTTATGAATACTTTCCGTCTACCCGAAAAATTGACCAATCGGTGAAAGAAGCCTTTAAAGAAGCGCAGTCGATTAAGCCCGCAGACGCGTTTTTAGCGCAGAAAGAGCGTTCAAAACTGCCTTTAGACGAAAAACAGCTTCATTCCCTAATGATGATTGAGGGGGATTTATTAAGCAATGAACTTGACCTGCCTATTGAATGGTTTGAAAGCTTAGCAAAGGCGGGTAGGATTCATTATATTGAGCCGGGTTTATGGATTGCCGCCGAGCACAGCGGCGAATACGCGGCTTTAAGCGGAACGTCCGCCCCGGGCGAAACATCCGCACCGGGCGAAACGTCCGCACCGGATAATTTGTTCTCCTTCAATAGAAATGCTTTATTAAAAATCGTGCGGCGTTGTCTGCGTTATCGGGGAGCAAACGACGCGGACGGCATTTCCGCACGGTATTTTATTCCGGTTAAGACGGCGGAAGAGATTCTTTCAAAGCTCTGCGAAGAAAAAGCTGTGATTTTATATAATGATGTATATTATCACGCTGATGTGTATGAAAAAGCGCGGCGGGAAACGATTGCTTTCCGGCGGCGCGAAATCAATACCGCGCCGGCGGAAAATTACGCGGCTTTAATTTCAAATAAACTGCGGATTAACGCGCCTGCTTTTGAACAAATCGACCGCGCAATTGAAATGCTGACCGGACGCGCTTTCCCGCTTGGCTTATGGGAAAGCGTGATTTTGCCCGCGCGCGTGAAGAATTACAACGAAGCGGTTTTAGACAAGCTGTTATCGGAGGGTAAATATTTCTGGGAATTAATAAACGGGGATTTAAGTTTTCATTTATATGAAGATATAGATTGGGACCTACGAGCCGCCGGCACTGTTGCAGAAGAACTTAAAGACGACGAAAAAATAATTTACGAGCAAATCGCAAAACGAGGCGCGGTTTTCCTTTCAAGCCTGTCGAGCGCGGTGGAACAGCGTCCGCTTTTACCGACTGCGTTGTCGCTTGTAGAAAAAGGTTTATTAAAGGCTGACAGTTTTATCCCCGTCAGACAGCTTCAAAACAAAGAAAAACTGCTTTCCGCGCCGGTTAAACGGCGGGTAAGCATGACTGTGAAAACGCTGAACGCGGGAAGATTCGACCTTACACGTCCTGTTGCGGAAAAATCCATGGAGGAACAAATCAACCGTGCTTTTGACAAGGTTGTTATTCTCTGCCGCGAAACCGCTTCACAGGTTGGTTTGCCGTGGGCTTCGGCTTTGGAAAAACTGCGTATTTGGGAATATACAAGTAAAGCGCGGCGCGGGTATTTTGTTGAGGGGTTGTCCGGCGCGCAGTTTATCAGGGATGATGATTTTGCGAAAACCGTTCACGCGCTTGAAAACCCGCGCAAAGAAATATTATGGCTGAATACCGCCGACCCGTTTATGATTTGGGGGAAATGTCTGCCTAAAAAGCCGGAAATGGATTTTATCAATGTTGCGGGTTCTGCCGTTGCGCTGAAAGCGGGGATTCCGGTTGCTTTACTTGAAAAGCAGGGGCAGATTCTGCGGATTTTCGGTTCTGATGAAGAAACAGAAAACATTATCACAGCACTTGCGCAGGATTTTAAAAAAGGGTTTATTTTCCCTAATTTAAAACGGCTGATAATTAAAGAAACGCCCAAAAATGCGGAATCCGCGCTTAAAAGCACGGGATTCGGCAGTCAGATGCTGGATTGGGTGCTGTATCGGTAGGGGCGAACATTATTCGCCCGTACATTAAACACGGTAAAGTAAATTTAATTTTTAAAATCACAAGTATGAATTTTCATTTGCCCGCCGTTGATTTCAAAAACGGTTATTGATTTGCTTTTAAAAGTATAGCTCTTTTCATCAACAAGTAAATCATCTGCGAATATATTGCAGTTGTAATTATTTTCAGCATCGGAATTAATCACGATTATATTTATGCTGTTATTATTCAATGCGCTGTATACTTTAATATTTTCATTATCGCTTTCCGATTTCAGCAAAGAACCTCTTAAATAATTTGACATTAAATAAAAACTGTAAAACACCGGTCTTTTATCACCGTACATTCGATTATTCAAAATAATGCCCTCTGAAATAAATCCGCTTTCGCCGTGACCCTGTAAAATCCAGTAATTTGCGTAATCAACGCCGTTTTGCGCAAATATACCTAAAGTATCAGCAAGCCAGATTGCCCGTATAACAGGGTCATATTCAATTTTTCCGTCGTAATCTAATCCGTACTCTGTTATTCCCAGTTTTGTACCCTGATAATTTTCATCAATCATTTTTTGCAGTTTAGGAATTATCCCGCCGCCGTAATCGGGGTCAACGGGGTCTTTGTATGCTTCGTCCCACCAGTCTTTTGTGGAATTAAGTATTTGCTGTTCGGTTGCGGTAACTTTTGTGCTGTTGTGATTTCTGAAAATCGGATACCTGTGAACGGTTAAAATGTCTAAAACCCTGATATTATTTTCTTCCTCATATTCACGGCATTTTTTCAAAAAATATTCAAGCCATACGCCTTTGGTTCTATCCTCGTTTGATTTACTTTTATAATAATGATTAGGATTGCAGTTTTCCGGTCCCATTATCATAATCGTTTCATCATAATCTTTTATAGCTATTGCATAAGTAAAAAACTTATCACAGTATTCATCATAAGAAACAGCCGACGGGTGCAAATCGTTATGCGTATCTGACCAAATAAACGGTTCGTTATCTAAATTAGCATATTTGATATTAACCCCGTTTTCATTTTTAATTTTTTCAATAAAGCTAACCGCATCCTCCGGTGAGGAAATAGGGAATTTTTCGCCCGTAACAGGGTCTATTGCGATACCGAGCATATTAATTTGCAGGATAATATGCGCGCCCTGCTCTGTAAAATATTCCGCGGCTTCTCCGATTGAATGTTTCAATTTTTGTGTTTCTTCGGATTTATAAAAGATTTCAGTGTTCGGGTCAAATCTGCTGAAATCATTACCCTCAAATCTTACCGCAGATATATCCAGTAACCTCATTAAGTCCTTCGGCGGCAATTTATCTACCCAATCCGTCCAACTGCTCCCGTAAATATAAGGGCTTATTTCACGCAGTATGGTTTGAGGTTCAACGTAAATATTAAAATCAATACTGCTATCCGCTTCTGACAAGCTACTGTTCGGAACACTTTTTATGTATGATAATTCTTTGAATTTATTTGCTGTGTAAATTGAAAAAATCATAACACCGGTTATTAATATCAAGATTACAGAAATAATTGTAACCGATATTTTTATTACTATTTTTTTCGCTTTCATTTTAATTCTCCCCTTTTTTAACTTCTTCTTTCGGAGTACGTTTATATTCCAAAATATCCCCCGGCTGGCAATCAAGCACATCGCAAATAGCGTCAAGCGTTGAAAAACGAATGGCGCTTATTTTTCCTGTTTTAATATTAGACAGGTTGACATTTGAAATACCGACTTTTTCCGCAAGCTCGTTCAGAGAGATTTTGCGGTCAGCCATCATTCTGTCAAGTCTTAGTATTATAGCCATTATCCAAATCCCCCTTATAAAGTTTCATCAGACTGCTGTTGTAATTCCGCGCCGTACTCAAAGATTAAAGCAATGCAGAAAAACACGGCGGCGGCAACTATAATCCCAAGATTCATTGAAACCGCAGCTTCGGCTTCCGGAATCAATACCATTAAGATTAATAACCGCAAAGGCGGCAGTAATACTTCATGTGCGATAAGTAATAAAGATATAATCTTTATTTTATTCGAGTTTCTTTTGGTGAAAGGCAACCCGTCGCGGCTTATATTCTTAAATATAAAGCTCGCAACAAATAAAACCGCCGCCATAACAGCCGCACTTGACATCGTAAATAACATAATTGCGCGAAAATTGTTTATATTGCCGTTTAACGGTATATTAATACCGAATACGTCAATAATTGCGTTTGATGATAAATCAAGCGATGAGCTTATAGCAATTAATACTATTTGCAGTATAATTACCATTATTAATACGATTGCGCCGATTTTTAAAAATGCGTTCAAAACCTTGCTCATTTTCTTGATTTTTACTATTTTTGTGTTTAAAGTGTTCATAAAACCCTCCAAAATGTTTTTGATAATACTATTATAACACAGTTATTTATGTTTGTCAATACTTATTTATCGTTATTCGATAATTATTTTATTTATTTCATTTAGAAACAATTAAATATTGATTATAAAAGCATTTTTACACCCGTCCCTTTCATAATCTTTTAATAAGGTTAGAAAAGGGGGCGTGTCCGCCCTTTAATATAGGAGGGCGAACGCGTTATGAACTGGGTACATGAAATTATCTTAGCAGGAAATCCCAATGTCGGGAAGTCAACGGTTTTTAATTCATTGACCGGCTTGAAACAGCATACCGGAAACTGGTCGGGCAAAACTGTGGAACTTGCTTTCGGCTTTTTTAAATATTCGGGTGTGAATTATAAAGTGACCGATTTACCCGGCACTTATTCATTAATGACGCGCTCCAAGGAAGAGGAAATCGCCCGCGATTATATCATCGAAAATCATCAGAATTCCACGGTGGTTGTAATTTGTGACGCTTCCTGCCTTGAACGCAATCTTAACCTTGTGTTGCAAATATTAGAAATAACCCCGCGTGCGGTCGTCTGCGTAAACTTTATGGACGAGGCGTTGTATAAAGGCATAAAAATAGACGGGAAACGGCTTTCGGAAAAGCTCGGCGTTCCCGTTGTATTCACCACAGCGCGCAGGAAAAAGGGGTTAGGTGAATTAATAAAAGCTATCAATCAAGAAAGAGAGAACGTAGGTACTGAAAGTACAAATCCGCGCAAAATAACGGAAATCTGCGCAGAATCCGACGACGCCGTTGTTTCTGAATTCGTTCAGTGCGCGGAAGCAATTCATAGGGACTGCGTTGTTTTTGAAAACGAAAAGAAGCTTATCAACAGAAAAATCGACCGTTTCCTGACAAGCAAACTCACCGGAATCCCCGTAATGATTTTATTTTTCTTTTTAATTTTTTGGATTACTATTACAGGCGCGAACTTTCCCTCAGAAATGCTGACCGCCTTATTCGCAAAAATTAAACCCGCATTTTCGGATTTTTTATTTTTTATACATTCTCCCGCGTGGCTTGTTTCTTTGTTAGTTGACGGGGTTTATTCGGTTCTGACGTGGGTTGTGGCGGTTATGCTTCCGCCGATGGCGATTTTCTTTCCGCTGTTTACTTTATTGGAAGATTTAGGGTATCTGCCGCGGATTGCTTTTAATTTAGACCGGTTTTTTATAAAAGCAAATGCCTGCGGGAAGCAAGCATTGACAATGATGATGGGGTTCGGCTGTAACGCCTGCGGGGTTATCGGTGCGCGGATTATTGACAGCCCGCGTGAGCGTTTAATTGCGATTCTTACAAATGTGTTTGTTCCCTGCAACGGGCGTTTTCCTTTTTTATTAATCCTGATTGCTTTATTTTTTACCGGCACGGTAAGCGGAATTTCCGGAACAATACTTTCCGCCCTTTTTTTAACCGCTGTTATTATTCTTGGTGTAATCGCAACCTTTTTAATTTCAAAACTTTTATCAAAAACCATACTAAAAGGGATTCCGAGTTCTTTTACCTTAGAACTTCCGCCTTACCGCCGCCCGCAGTTCGCAAAAATTTTAATCCGCTCACTGCTTGACCGGACGCTGTTCGTACTCGGGCGTGCCGTGCTTGTTGCCGCGCCGGCGGGGTTAGTCATCTGGATTTTTGCAAATGTGCAAATCGGTACAGATTCAAATACACTGTTGTATTTTTTAGGAAACGCGCTTAACCCTTTCGGGAAGCTGCTCGGTATGGACGGGGTGATTATTCTTGCGTTTCTGCTTGCTTTCCCCGCGAATGAAATTGTTCTGCCGATTATAATTATGTGCTATTTGCAAACCGGCGTGCTTGTGGAATTAACCGAGCTTTCGCAGTTAAAAGAACTGCTCGTGCAAAACGGCTGGACATGGACGACAGCGGTGTGCGTTACGCTTTTTTCACTTATGCACTTTCCCTGCTCTACAACCTGCCTGACGATTTTTAAGGAAACCAAAAGCGTGAAATGGACTGCGCTGGCGTTTTTAATTCCGACAGCGGCGGGGGTGATTTGCTGTACGGGGGTTAATTTGGTTGCGGGGATTTTTGCATGAAACAAGAATTCACCGGTTACGCCGGTGAATTCTTGTTTTCTATTCCGTTATTTCGAGCCGGTTGCCGTCTGGGTCTGCAATACAGCTTTCAAAATAGCCATCACCCGTTTCCCTCAGCGGGCTTAAAAGCGTATAGCCGTCGCTTACAATACTTTCCGTAAGCCTTGTTACCTCTTCCCTGCTCCCGACCGAAAACGCGATATGATTTAAACCGCTTACCTTGTCAATTACATCTTTGTAAATAAGCTCGGTGTGCGACATAATTTCTATTCTTGCACCTGATGAAAAGGTCAGAAAATAACTGGAAAATCCGGATTTATTTTGATATTTCTTATTACTTTCGGCATTAAAATATTTTTGGTAGAATTCTTTAGAATGTTCCAAATCTTTAACATAAACTGCGACATGTTCAATTGATGTTTTCACTTTTATTCTCCTACTTTCTTCCCTCTGTAACGCGCAATCGCCGCCACGTCCTTATCTCCCCGCCCCGACAGGCAAATAATTATATTCTCGTCTTTTTTAAACTCACCCGCGATTTTCCGCACATGCGCGACAGCGTGCGCGGATTCAATCGCGCAGATAATCCCCTCAGTACGCGCTAAATATTCAAACGCGCTGACAGCTTCCTCATCTGTAACAGGAACGTATTCGGCGCGTTTTGAATCGTTCAAGTACGCATGTTCAGGTCCGATTCCGGGGTAATCCAAACCTGCCGAAATCGAATAAACCTCTGAAATCTGCCCGTGCGCGTCCTGACAAAAGTAAGACTTCATGCCGTGGAACACGCCTTTTTCGCCTTTTGCAATGGTTGCGGCGTGCTTTCCGGTGTCAATTCCCTCTCCCGCCGCTTCACAGCCGATTAAACGAACGCTCTCATCTTCAATAAAGTGATAAAACATACCCATCGCATTGCTTCCGCCGCCGACACAGGCGACGACCGCACCCGGCAGTTTATTTTCAAACGCAAGAATCTGCTCCCGTGCTTCCCTGCTGATAACACTTTGAAAATCCCGCACAATCGTCGGGAACGGGTGCGGACCCATCACTGAACCTAACACATAATGCGTGTCGTGAACCCGTTTTGTCCATTCGCGCATGGTTTCGTTTACCGCGTCTTTGAGGGTCATTGTGCCGCTCGTGACCGCGTGAACTCTTGCGCCGAGCAACTCCATGCGGTAAACATTCAGCGACTGCCGTTCAGTGTCCTCCTTACCCATAAAAATTTCACATTCAAGACCAAGCAAAGCCGCCGCCGTTGCGGTTGCGACCCCGTGCTGACCCGCGCCCGTTTCCGCAATCACACGGGTTTTTCCCATCTTTTTCGCTAAAAGGCACTGACCCAAAACATTATTAATTTTATGAGAGCCGGTATGATTCAAGTCCTCACGCTTCAGATAAATCCGCGCCCCGTCTAAATCTGTTGTTATCTTCTCCGCGAAATACAGCAGTGACGGTCTGCCCGCGTAGTTTTTTAAAAGCGTGTTGAGTTCTTGATTAAATACCGCGTTATTTTTATAATGTTCATATGATTTTTCGAGCGCGTGAATTTCATTCATCAGCGTTTCAGGAACATACTGCCCGCCGAATTCCCCGAACCTGCCCTTCACATTCATTCCTTAAACTCCCTTACAGTTTTTACAAGTCTGATTATTTTCTCTCTGTTCTTCATGCCGGTTGCGGAATCCTCCGCGCCGCCGCTTAAATCAATGCAGTACGCGCCTTGCTTCATGGCTTCGGCGATATTATTAAGGTTAATTCCGCCCGCTAAGAAAAAGGGGTTGTCAACTTTCGGGATTAGTCCCCAGTCAAAAGCTTTGCCCGTCCCGCCAATGCCGTTGTCAAACAGCAGATAATCAGCGTTTTCCGGAAATTTATTATTAAAGTTTCCTGCTTTAATCACCGGTATTTTGCAAGCGTTTTTTAATTCCGCGATATAACTTTCCGTTTCCGCGCCGTGAAGCTGTGCTGTGTTTATAATATTCTGCTCGTAAAGCCGCGCTATATCCGATATTTGCGCGTTCACAAACACGCCGGTTGCATTAATTCGTTTATCCAAATGCTTTTTAAATTCCCGTGCAATTTCAAAGGAAATCTGCCGTCTGCTTTCCGTAAAAACAAAACCGATATAATCCGGTAAAGCTTCATTCACAGCTTCTATATCGGCAGGGTTAAACAACCCGCAAATTTTAATTTTCATTTATAAACCCTTAAGTTCCTGAATAACACGTTTCTTATTTTCGCTTTTCATAAGCGTTTCTCCGATTAGAACAGCATCAATTTTACCGAGCTTTAAAATATCTTCACGTGTTGCAATCCCGCTTTCCGCAATATAAATTATATCATCCGGCACGAACCGGCGCAGTCGTACTGTTGTTTCAACATCAACTTTAAAAGTATGTAAATCGCGGTTATTCACACCGATGATTCTTGCGCCGGCTTGCAAAGCGGATTTAATTTCTTCTTCGTTCCGCGTTTCAACAAGCGCGGACAAACCTAAGCTATCAGCGGTTTTAATGAATTGTTTAAGCGGTTCGGGTTCAAGGATTGCGGCAATCAGTAAAATTGCTGACGCGCCGATTTGAAACGCTTCATAAATCTGAACTTCATCAATTATAAAATCCTTGCGTAAAAGCGGGGTTTTAACTGCCTTTGAAATATCGGTTAGATATTGATTGCTTCCGAGAAAGAATTCCGGTTCTGTTAATACAGAAATTGCCGCCGCGCCCGCCGCTTCATATTCTTTTGCGATTTCGGCGTAAGGAAAATGTTCAGCGATAATTCCTTTTGACGGCGACGCTTTTTTGACTTCGCAAATTAAAGATAATTCCGGCGTTTTCAATGCTTTTTCAAACGTAAAAGTTTTAGGATTAACCGGTGTAAAAGCCGTTAAATCCGGTTTTTCTTTTTTCAGCTTCTCAACACGGATTTTTGTTTTTTCTACGATTTTTTCAAGTATTGTCATTTTTTATTTTTTTCTCCGGATAAATCAATGAATTTATTTAGCTGTTCAAGCCCTTTTCCGCTTTCGATTACATCTGCCGCGATTTTCACGCCTTCTTCAATGCTGATGTCCGGCTTTGCCACATGAATCGCCGCTGCTGAATTAAGGATTACGGCGTCTTTTTTCGCACCGCCTTTCCCGTAAAGAATATCAAGCGTAATCTGCGCGTTTTCCTGCGGAGAACCGCCGGTAAGCTCTGATTTGGCACAGCGTTTCAAACCGAACTGCTCCGGTGTGATTTCATACGATTTAAGCCAGCCGTCCCGCACTTCGCAAACCGAAGTCGGCGCGCTGACGGATATTTCGTCAAACCCGTCCTGCCCGTAAACCACCATGGCTTTTTTAACACCTAAGTTCGCTAAAACCTGCGCCATAAGCTCTACTAAATCCTCTTCATAAACGCCGAGCAGTTCCATATTCGCACCTGCGGGGTTTACAATCGGTCCGAGAATATTAAAAATCGTGCGGATTCCAAGCTCTTTTCGGACAGGCGCAACGTATTTCATAGCTATATGATAATTCTGCGCGAACAAAAAGCAAAGATTGATTTTTTTCAGCAATTCAAGGCTTTTTTCAGGTGTAACGGCGATATTTACGCCCAACGCTTCCAAAACATCCGCCGCCCCGCATTTGCTGGAAGCCGCACGGTTTCCGTGTTTCGCCACGGGAATTCCCGCCGCTGAGGTGACGATTGCCGATGTGGTGGAAATATTAAAGCTGTCTGACCTGTCGCCGCCCGTTCCTACGATTTCAAGCACGTCCATGTCGTGCAGAAGCCGTATACAATGCTTTCTCATACCCGCCGCAGAGCCGGTGATTTCCTCAATGGTTTCACCCTTGACCGACATTGCGGTTAAATATGCCGCCATTTGAATGGGTGTTGCTTTACCCTCCATGATTTCGTGCATGACCGATTCGGCGGTTTTTGCGGTTAAATGCTGTCTTTTCACTGCATTTATAATTGCTTCTTTTATCATCTTTTTAACCATTCCTATTTTTACACATTCTGCCATAATTATAATACCACAAAAAATGCCCGCCGTCAATTGCGGCAAGCATTTTTATTTTTGACAATTCCACTAACTCCATTCATGGCGTATTTTTGGCAAATTTTCTGCCATACTGCGTTAAATTTTCTTGTAATACATAAAGTATTACTGCGTAAATTTGCCTTGTCTGACAAAAAATTATGCTCAAA
>WRJM01000041.1 GCA_009782265.1 Oscillospiraceae bacterium
CGGGGGACTTCCCTGCGGGGAAACCACCCCGTCACAAATTTCTGCGGAAATTTGCGCCACCCCTCCAAGGAGGGGAATGGTTTTCCTTTTATGCGAGCGAAATTCCCCTCCTTGGAGGGGTGGCATTGAATTCGCAAAGCGAATTCGGTGACGGGGTGGTTTGCAAATATGCATTATAAACAAAACAAACAACAGGAGAAAAAACCATGCTTAATGAAATCAGAAAAGAAATCGATATGATTGACGACGAAATATGCAGATTGTTCGCGGAAAGAATGAAGCTGTCCGCCAAGGTCGGCGATTATAAGCGCGAGCATAATCTGCCCGTATTGAACGCGGCGCGGGAAAGCGAAATTATCGCCCGCTTGACCGAGAATCAACCCGCCGGATTTGCAGAGAACATTAAAACCCTTTTTAATGTTATTTTCAAAATGTCACAAGCGGAGCAAAAATAATTTATTTGACTTTTACGAAACTTTATGGTAGGATAAAAAGTGTTATAATAGTATAGGAATCATTTAAAAAAGGAGTAAACTTTATGAAATTTAAAAAATTATTAACCGGATTGATTGCTTTTGCGGTTTTTGCTTGCGCGTTACCGCTTACTCTGCTGACTTCTTTTGCGGTAAGCGGTGAGCTTGTGATTGACCTTAGCGAGGATAATACAAGTTTTATTTCGGCGGCATGGAGTTATAATCCCGCAACTTTTACATATACAGTTACGGGTGACGGCGTTGCGCTTATCGGTACAATAAGTGACGGCGAAAATATAACGATTTCTGTAGCGAGCGGAAAAACAGTAACAGTAACCAGTACAACGCTGACGATTGAAAGCGGCGCGACTTTAACGATTGCGGACGGAACAATGTTTACGGTTGCGTCAAACGGCATTGTAATCAATAAAGGTACAATTATTAATAAAGGTGCGATTGTCGGTGTTTTACTAATTCAAAACCAAGAAAGCGGAACAATTATCAATCGCCCCGAAATCGAAACAACCTCTTTGCCCGGTGTTGCGGTAAACGCTTCATATGACCAAACAATAGTAACAAACGGCGGAGGAACAATGGCATGGAGCGTATCGGAAGGTGCTCTGCCCGCAGGGATAAATCTTACCGGCAATAAAGTAATGGGAACACCGACAACAGCCGGTATATATAACTTTACGATTGCCGCTTCAAATGAAGCAGGGATAGCAACACGGGCACTCAGTATTACCGTAACCGCCAACGAAACCCCTTATGTAGCTGTAACGAATATTACAGGTATTCCGACTACGGCTGTTATCGGAACACCGCTAACGCTGTCCGGTACGGTTGAACCCGCAACTGCGACGAATAAAACAATCGTCTGGACGGTAAAAAGCGCGGGCGCAACCGGCGCGACCATTACCGACGGCAATAAATTAAATACAACAGCGGCGGGAACAGTCACGATTACTGCCACCATTACAAACGGGGGTACGCAGACAACCCCTTACACAAAAGACTTCACGCTTACCGTTTCTGCGGCAACAATCAAAGATATAACACTCACCGGGATTACAGCCCCCGCTACTTTTAACGCACCGGTAAGAAATATAACACTGCCGGCAGGCACACCTTTTACCGCAGGTCCGGTTTCGTGGACGCTGAACAACAATTCAGCTTTAGCGGCTAACGCTAATTTCGCGGCAAGCACAATTTATACCGCTACCGTAACCTTAACGCCGAATACCGGATTTTCGTTTGCAAACCAAAACGAAATTAACGCTAAGATTGATACATTAACTGCAACAGTCGTTAAAAATACAACCGGAACGGTCACGGTTTCTTACCGTTTTCCTGCGACAAAAGCCGCAAGTCAGCTTCCGCTCGCTCCGCAGAACTTTACTGCCGAACCGCTGAACGGACAGGTGAGGCTTTCATGGAGCACGCCGACCAATACAGGCGGAAGCCCGATTACGAAGTATCAGATTTCTTACGGAACAACAGCAGGATATACTGTAAACTGGCTTGATATGCCAAGCTCCGGCGCGGGTACAACAACCTATACTGTTCCGAATTTAATAAACGCAACAGAATATACGTTTGAAATCCGCGCTTTTAACAGGGATAACGGCGGCGGTGTGTCGTCGGGCATAAAAAAAGCAACACCATCGGGCGTTGCAACCGCGCCCTTGAACTTTAATGTTTCGCCGGGCAACGGTTATGTTACACTGACTTGGACACCGCCGTCCTTTATCGGCGGCAGTTACATCACAAGATATGAATATTCATACGGTGTGAAGGGCGGTTATACTGAATACTGGCAGGAAGTTCCGTTCTCGGGAAACAGCACGACAAGCCATATTGTAAATTATCTTGATAACGGTGTGGAATATACATTTGAAGTCAGAGCGGTGAACGCTAACGGCGACGGAATTACTTCAGGCAGGAAAGACGCCATTCCGTCTACATCAGCGATTTCCGCGCCTTTAAGCTTTACGGTTACGCCCGGCGACGGAGCGGTAATCCTTTCGTGGTCACCGCCGCAGAATACGGGCGGAAATACAATTACAAAATATCAGTTTTCATATGGCGAAATAAACGCCGCCGGTACGTATACGGCAAGCTGGCGGGATATTCCGAATTCGACGGCGGACACAAGAAATCATACTGTTCCGGCATTAACTAACGGTAAGAATTACGCTTTTGAGGTTCGTGCGGTCAGCAACAGCGTCAATAGCGGAACATCGGGCGTTAAAATTACATCACCTACGGCTTTATCAGGGAATACGGCGGCTGTAGAAAGCAGGAAAACCGATATTACAAACGCCGCAAACAGCAATAACGGGCAGACAATAAATATTACTATGACAGCGGGTTCAACTTCAATTTCAAAAGAAGTGTTGAATATTATCAAAGGCAAAGATGTAAAATTAGTATTGGATTTCGGCACGAACGGTAAAATTACAGTCAACGGCAAAGACGTTACGGACGCAATCGTAAACGCGGGTGCGTTAAACCTCAATACTCAGCGGCAAGCGACGACGAATACCATGCTTGCAGATTACAGTATTCCGAAAACCGCGATTGACACGAGAGGGAAGAATGTGCCCGTTCAGCAGTTCAAAATCGGTTCGGGGGCGGTATCGGCGGCGGCGAACTCTGTTGCGGTCAGCGGAACGGCAACTGTAAATGTAGGGAATACGTATGCGGGGCAGAATGCACTTTTATGCAGTTATAACGCGCAAACGGCAAAGTTTGAGGTTGTTTCGGGCGCGGCGGTCGGCACAAACGGAGAAGTTACGGTTAATTTCAAGAAAACAGGCGATTATGTAGTCATTATACAAAAAACCGGCGACGTTACCGGAACGGGCAAAATTGACTCTGCGGACGCGCTTGAAATACTGCGGCATGTTGTCGGAAGCACAACGCTTGACTCCACGCAGCTTTATGTGGGAAGCGCAAGACACGACGGAACAGTGGGTACTAATGACGCGCTGACGATTTTGAGGTTTGTGGTAGGAACGATTACGAAAATTTAAGCAATTAAAAATACAGAACACGCAAACCCCCGCAGGAATTCCTGCGGGGGTTGTTTTTTATCAAATATTAATATAATTTAAAACTGTTTTTATAATAATCTATCAAACCGTCCCTTTTCATGCTTGACAATTCTCTCGAAAGCGCGCTGCGTTCAACATTAAGGTATTCAGCCATTTCATTTCTGTTAATCGGTATTGAGAATGTTTTGCTTTGCTGTTCATGTGATAATTTTTTCAAAAACGTCAAGACCTTTTCCCGTATCGTCGGTTTCAATAAACAGTTAATCCGCACTTGCAGTTCAAGCCCTATTTGAGAGATAGTATAAATATAGTTGTGCAGTAATTTCTCGTGACGCCGGCAAGCTCTTTTACAATGGTCAGTTATACGGTTATAAGGAATCAATAAAACAGAAACGTCATCTTGCGCTTGCACAGCGACAGGGCTTTTATAACCCGGAATTGCGGCGAGCATAACGCCTATAACGCTTCCTTTTGTCAGAAGAGTATATGTGATTACTTTTCCGTTCATGTCCCATATTAAAGTGCGTCCGTGTCCGGATAAAAAGATAATAAAATCATCAAACGTGCCGCCCTCTTCAATAATAAACTCGTCTTTTGCGTAATCAACGCGTTTTGCGTCAATACAATGAAGCAATTCCGATATATCCTCCGGAGCAATACCTGAAAATATACTCGTCTGCATTAAATCTTCAATAGACATTTCCGCTATCTCCTGAATGAGTGAATTTTTGAGCATAATTTTTTGTCAGACAAGGCAAATTTACGCAGTATGGCGGAAAATTTGCCAAAAATACGCCATGAATGGAGTTAGTGGAATTGTCTAATAGACTCTGTCATAAAAAATCACGCTTCTCTTTCCGGTTTGTTGCGCACGCAACAAACATTTCAAAATTATTATAGTATAATTGGTATAAAAAGTCAACTGGAGGAAATAAAAAATTGAAAACTAAAATATCATTGTTTTTCATGGTCTTTTGTTTTGCCGTAATGATTACAGGGTGCGCTTCGGATACGCCCTCAAACACCCCTGAAAGCGATAAAAATCAGGAATTACAGCCGGCAAATAACACCCCTGAAAACGACGCAAATCAAGAACTGCAACCGGAAAACAACACCCCTGAACCACCCGCAGTAACAAATGACGAGCAGGAAAATAATGAGAAGCCGGAATCATCGGCAACCCTGCTGTATCAGGGACACGGCAGTTTACGTATCACAACATCGGAAGGGAAGGTTATCTACATTGACCCTTATATGGGCGAAGGATATGATGTGCCTGCCGATTTAATCTTAGTAACCCACCCGCATCCCGACCATACCGCAATTCATTTGATTGAAACTCAAAATACGGATTGCGAAATCATTACATATAAAGAAGCATTAATAGACGGTGAGCATAAAACATTTGAATTTGATTACGTAACTGTTGAGGCGGTTGAAGCAGGAAACAACCCCAACCATGATATTAATGTATGTGTGGGGTATATTCTCACTCTGAGCGACGGCAAATCAATCTATATAACCGGTGATACATCTAAAACCGAGCAGATGTCTGCTTTTCCGGAAAGAAATTTAGATTATGCCTTTTTCTGCGGCGACGGTATCTATAACATGGATATAGATGAAGCCGCCGAATGTGCCTTGTTTGTAGGCGCAAAGAATAATATTCCTTATCATTTGTCACCCGGGGAAAACTTTAACAGGGAACGAGCCGAATTGTTTGAAGCCCCGAATAGAATGATAATAGCGGACGGAGAAGAAATCATACTATAAGAACGTGTATTCAATAACGCTCAACGCTCATATTTTGGCGCATTTTGCACCACTTTTCGTTAAATTTTCTTGAAATAAACAAATTATTTCTGCGAAAATTTGCCTTAATTGGTACAAAATTTGCCTAAAATCTGAACATTTCGATTATTGAATACAAGTTCTAAAAGTTTTTAATCACCCCTCTTGTTTTTATTTTTATTTTCCTTTATAATGGAATTAAATGAAATGAATTTAAAAATCGGGAGGAACTTATGAAATACGGATTTTTCGACGACACTAACCGCGAATACGTTATTACCACCCCAAAAACCCCTTACCCTTGGATTAACTACCTCGGAAACGACGGCTTCTTCTCGCTTATTTCCAACACAGCGGGCGGTTATTGCTTTTATAAAGACGCAAGACTGCGCAGAATTCTGCGTTACCGCTACAACAATGTCCCCATAGATATGGGCGGGCGTTACTTCTACATAAACGACGGCGGGGTTATATTTAACCCGGGCTGGTCGCCGGTCAAAACCGAGCTTGACAGCTATGAGTGCCGCCACGGCATGGGTTACACCCGCATAACAAGCACGAAAAACAGCGTAAAAGCAGACGTTTTGTTTTTCGTGCCTGTCGGCATTGACGCGGAAGTGCAGAAATTAACATTATCGAACCTGTCGGACAAGCCGAAGAAACTAAAATTATTTAGCTTCGTGGAATGGTGTTTGTGGGACGCTATGGACGATATGTCGAATTTTCAGCGCAATTTCAACACCGGTGAGGTTGAAATTGAGCGTGACGGCAACGTCACGCCGAATTCCACCATCTATCACAAGACAGAATACAAAGAACGCCGCGACCATTATGCTTTTTATTCGGTGAATTCGCCAATTGACGGTTTTGATACCTCACGCGACGACTTTTTGGGTTTGTACAGCGGATTTTCCGCGCCCGAAGCCGTGCTTGACGGCAAAGCCAAAAACAGCGTCGCCGACGGCTGGAGCCCTTGCGCTTCCCATTATATCGAGGTTGAACTCGGCGCGGGCGAAAGCAAAGAATTTGTCTTTGTTTTGGGTTATGTCGAAAATGAATTTGAAAAGAAGTTTTCCGATTATACCGAAAATCTCATTACAAGCGGCAATTCAAAGAAAAACATCATCAATAAAACCCGCGCTTATGAAATCATTGCAAAATGCAACACAAGCCAAAAAGCCGACAGCTTATTTAATGAGCTGAAAGCTCACTGGGACAGGCTATTATCAACTTACACGGTCAATTCTCCCGACGAAAAATTAAACCGCATGGTGAATATTTGGAACCAGTATCAATGTATGGTGACGTTCAATCTTTCGCGCTCGGCTTCTTACTTTGAGTCGGGTATCGGACGCGGAATGGGCTTCCGCGATTCAAATCAGGATATTTTAGGTTTTGTGCATCAGATTCCCGCCCGCGCAAGACAAAGAATACTTGACCTTGCCGCCACCATGCTCCGCGACGGCGGCGCGTATCATCAGTATCAGCCCTTAACCAAAAAAGGGAACCATGAACTTGGTTCCAACTTCAATGACGACCCGCTGTGGATGATTTTATCAACCGCCGCTTATATCAAGGAAACGGGCGATATTGCTATATTGGACGAGGTTGTGCCTTATGAGAACAAGGACGAGCTTTCAGCTACGTTGCTTGACCATATGAAAAGAGCATTCAACCATGTCTGCGTTAAAACCGGCCCGCACGGTTTGCCCCTAATCGGGCGCGCCGACTGGAACGACTGTTTAAATTTAAACTGCTTTTCTTCCGTTTCGGGACAGTCTTTCCAAGTTACGGAAGGCAAGGACGGCAAGGTTGCCGAAAGCGTGATGATTGGCGCAATGTTCGGCTTTATCGGACCGGAATATGCAAAAATGTGCAGGCGCAGAGCCTGCGCTCCCATTCCGGCTACGCCGGGGCTTCTCTCCAAAGAGGAACTTCTTGCCGAAGCGAATCGCGCCGAAGCTGAAATAGAAAAGATGAACAAAATCATGCTTGAACACGGCTTTGATTCCGAATGGTTCTTACGCGCTTACGACGATTTCGGCAAGAAATTAGGTTCTAATGAAAACGAAGAAGGCAAAATCTTCATAGAACCGCAGGGTTTTGCGGTTTTAGCGGGCTTGGGAAAAGAGCAGGGATTTGACATCAAGACCTTAGACAGCGTTTACAAGCACCTCAATTCTGCTCACGGTTTGGTTTTACAGCAACCCGCTTTTACAAAATACATCATTGAATACGGTGAAATTTCCACCTACCCGCCCGGTTACAAGGAAAACGCGGGTGTATTCTGCCACAACAACGCGTGGTTGATTTGCGCCGAAGCATTCGCGGGGCGCGGCGATATAGCCTACGAATACTATTCTAAAATCGCGCCCGCATTCAGGGAGGAGTTTTCGGAGCTGAATAAAACCGAGCCGTATGTTTACGCGCAGATGATAGCAGGAAAGGACGCACCGCGCCACGGCGAATCCAAAAACTCATGGCTGACCGGAACGGCGGCATGGAATTTTGCGGCGGTGTCGCAGTATATTTTGGGCATAAAACCGGATTATGACGGGCTGGTGATTGACCCGTCAATCCCGAAAGACTGGGACGGCTTCACGGCGGTGCGCATTTTCAGAGGCGCGGAATATAAAATCACCGTGAAAAACCCCGAGCATGTGTGCAAGGGCGTGAAATCGCTGGCGGTTGACGGGAAAGTGATTGAGGGCAATAAAATCCCCGCGTTTGATAAAGGCATATATGAGGTTAAGGTTGTTTTGGATAAATAATTGACAATCTAAATTTTTTATGATACAATGTAGTCAGAAATGACTACATTGTATTTTAAAGGAGAGTTTTTATGTACAACACTTATGCGCGCCCCGCACGCGATTTGAGAAACAACTACGCCGATGTCGTGCGTATGCTGAAAGAGCATAATCAGGTTTTAATCACTAATAACGGCAAAGGTGAAGCGGTGTTAATCAGCGCGGAGGATTATGCAGGTTATGAGGAGTATTTGCATAAGCAGTATATAATAGAAGAGCTAAAAAAAACACAGGCGGAAATAGACGCAGGAAAAGCGGAATGGATTCCTGCTGAAGAAGTATTTGCAGAGGCAAGAAAAATTATAGAAAGAAAAAAGAAATAAATTATGCGATACAATGTAGAGTTTCTTAAAAAAGCTGAAGATGAATATCTGCAAGTGATAGAATATCTTTCACAGTTTTATGAAAGCACTCCTCAAAAATTTTATAACGAATTTGAAAAATATAAAAGAATGTTGGAAGAAAATCCATACTCCTTTCAGGTTTGTGAATATGCGCCGGAATACAGGCGTGCGATTGTTATGGATTACCTTGTTTTTTATAAAGTAAACGATAAAACAAGGTTAGTTGAAATACATAGAATTTTTCACAGTTCACGTAACATTAATCAAATTTTGGAGCAATAAAAAGAAAGGCAGAAAATGAAAATATTAGTCGTCGGCGGCGGCGGGCGCGAACACGCCGTTTGCGCCGCCTTGAAAAAATCCCCGAAAGTTACGCAGTTACACTGCGCCCCCGGTAACGGCGGCATTTCGCAAATCGCGGAATGTCATAACAATAAAGCAACCGACATAGACGGCATGGTGAATTTAGCGCGTGAAATACAGGCGGACTATGTCTTTGTCGCGCCGGACGACCCTTTGACGCTCGGCATGGTTGACGCGCTTGAAAGCGCGGGGATAAAGGCTTTCGGACCGAAAGCAAACGCCGCAATCATAGAGGGGAGCAAATCCTTTTCAAAAGCGTTGATGAAAAAATACATGATTCCCACCGCTTCTTACGGCGAATTTACCGATGTTGAACCCGCAATGAATTATATAAAAGAACAGAACGAATTCCCCGCCGTGATTAAATGCGACGGGCTGGCACTCGGGAAAGGCGTTATTATCGCGCAGAACTTGAAAGAAGCGGAAATTGCTGTTAAATCCATGCTTGAAGAAGGAAAATTCGGTGATTCGGGCAAGAAAATCATCATTGAAGAATATTTAACCGGACCGGAAATAACAATTATGGCGTTCAGTGACGGTAAATCCGCGTCACCTATGGTTTCCGCCTGTGACCATAAACGGGCTTTCGATAACGACGAAGGCTTAAACACAGGCGGAATGGGAGCAATTGCGCCCGCGCCGTTTTATAACATTGATGCTGAGAGGGAATGTCTTGAAAAGATTATCAACCCGACCATTTACGCAATGGCAATTGAGGGCAGACCTTTCAAGGGTATTTTATACTTTCAGATTATGCTGACCCCAAGGGGTGCGCGGGTGATTGAATACAACTGCCGCTTCGGCGACCCGGAAGCGCAGACAATACTGCCGCTTCTTAAAACTGACTTGTTTGAGGTTATGACAGCGGTGATTGAGGAACGTTTATCGGATTTAAAAATCGAATGGGACAACCGGCACAGCGCGTGTGTGGTTATGGCAAGCGGGGGTTATCCGGAAAAATACGAAACCGGCTTTGAAATCACGGGGCTTGAAGCTGTTTCAGACGTTATTATTCATCACGCGGGAACGAAACGGGAAAGCAATAAATTCTTTACCGCGGGCGGCAGAACACTGAATATAACGGCTTTGGGAAAAGGCCTTGACACCGCGCTCGAAAAAGCGTATAATGAAATTAATAAAATTAACTTCAAAGGAGCGTTTTACCGCCGCGACATCGGCAGAAAAGCGCAGAGCATTATAAATATTTAAGCTATTAAACAGTAAGCAAAGCTGTTTTCGTGTTTCCCCCGCCGTAGGCGGGGGAAACACAGAGAAAAATTTTATTTTTTTCAGAAAGAAATGTTTGAAAAAGTTGTTTTTCAAACGGGAATTTGCATATTGCAAAAATTCCGGAAAGGGTTGGTTATAACTATGAAAATCAAGAAAATCGCCGCCGTTCTTTTAGCGTTTATCTTCGCTGTAAATCTTGCGGCTGTTCCTGTTTCCGCGAACGGAACAATCCTGATTGTGCCGCTCGAAACAAGCGTAACGACCATTACGACTTATGAGTATAAAATTTCCGGGATTTGTACGCTTGCGGGAAACGGCACGGACTTGTTTGCCGGCGACAGCCTGACGCTCAGCAATGTGCTTGTCAATAATACTTATAATGCCGCCGCACCCGTTTTGAACAGCGAAAACGTAAAAACCGTAAGGCAGGCAACGCTTACCGCGATTTACAACGACGACGGTTACTTATATGAAAGAAGCACCTCCCTGACAAGAAGCACAGTGAACATCAGCGCGATTTCCACCGCGAATACGCTCCCGCCGTCTTTCACCGCCAATAACAATTATACGGTTATAAACGACCATAAAGTTATTGCATTCAAATGGTCTGCGATTATTACTTTGGCAGATACCGGCAAAAAATTAGACGGAGCATCCGTTACATACACCACCATAGACAATAAAGCACCGCAAATCACAATCGGAAACACCGCAACCGATTTTAAAAACTGGACGGCGGAGCTTGTGGAAATAGAATCCAAAACTTCTCCGTCTGTTCCCTTGAATATTAATCTGAACTGTAATGAATATTTAAAAGACGAGAAAGCTGCGGATAAAAAAGAAATCGCAAAAGAAAAAGCGGAAGCACTGCGGGATTCCGTAAGCTTTAATATTATCATCAACTTTGACCGGGCGGCGGCAGGAACAGAAAAGTTTTCGTTCTCTACCGAGCTGAGCGCGGGGAAATCCGTTGACGGTACGGCAAGCAAGGATATGCGTTCGCTGACGCTTCAGAATGTACCGAAAAGCTATTTCTTTGACACAGCTTTTTATAACAATGACGCTAAGAATTTATTGGATGCCTGTATGTTTTGGCTGAAGCTTTCGGGAACAAGCCTTGGTTCTTTAAGTGTTTCGTCAATCGAAATAAACTATTTCAACAGAACGCCCGGCGGCAATGATAACAACAACAATAATAATAACAATAACAGCGGCAATAATAATAACAACAGCAACAATAACAGCGGTTCTGATGACCCGTCGATTCCGGAACTACTGCTTAATTTCAGAGCCATTACGCTTGCGGTCGGCGCGGAAATGGTTTATTTGAAAGCAGACGGGTATGATTATAAAGATTTAAGATTTTCCGTGGCTTCTCCTCATAAAAATCAAGATATTATAACGGTTTATAATACAGGCAGGATTGTCGCTAATAAAACGACAAAAACAGACGAGGTGATTATCATCAACGTCAGAGAGCCGAAAACGGGCGCGTCGGCGCAGTGCCGCGTAACGGTGGTTGCAAAACCGACAAGACCGATTACGTCTTTTGAGTTCAGTAATGCGGGCGGCGTGGTTTATGTGGGCGGAAGCTATAATTTAATGGCAGGCTCAAACGTTACAATCAACCCGTCCAATTACAACGACGCAATCAATTGGTATTCCAGTGACACAAGTATAGCCGCCGTTGACAACGGCAGGGTGCGGGTTGTGGGCACGGGCGTTGTGGTTATTACAGCCGTTACGAGAAGCGGTATACACAGAACCCGTACGCTTACGGCAAGATTCCCCGAAATTGACCTTGCTTCAACAAGCGCGACAATCAATACGGGCGGCACGGTGACGATTAAAGCAACGCCGAAGCCGAGTACGGGCAGATTGACGTATGCGTCGCTGAACGAATCTATTGCTACAGTAAACCCGGACGGCGTAGTTACCGGCGTTGAACGCGGAACAGCCAGAATCAGAATCAGCATTAACAGCGGCGGCGTGATTACGGACAGGATTTTTACTGTAATTGTCAGATAAATTTTAAATTTCAAAAATTTACATCTAATATAAAAACTCTTGACGGTGAATAATAAAACCGACAAGAGTTTTCTTTTGTTATTTTACAAATAAAATAGTGCAAAACAGTGAAAATTAATGAAAGGTATGATACTTTTTATGAAGAAGTTTGTTATATGCTTATTTGCGGCTTTATCCGCTTTTGTTCTGGCAATCGGCGCGTCTGCCGCGGCTGTTAATAACGGCGGAGTTGTCGGGGCTGCTGAAAATATAGTAGGCGGCACGGTAAACGGCGTTGAAGAAATAGCCGGCGGCGTTGTGAACGGTGCTGAGGATTTAATCGGCGGAACTGCTCAAAACCACAACACAGTAACCGACAACGGGCTTACGGCAACCGAAAACAGGGATGCCTTAGAAAATGCCCGTCACGACCGCAACCCCGCTACCGGCGTAGGGTTCGGTATGCTTGAGCTTGCCGCAATCGGTACGACTTTAGTCGGAACAGCGGCACTTGCTACACGCAAACGCGGTTAATTTGATTTCTTTTAATATTTAAAAGAATTAAAAGGGCGGTTTTATAACCGCCTTTACATATTTTATCTGCCAACCCTAACCCTGTACTGCGCTCTTTTTCGATTACACCTTGCAAAACCCTAAAAAGTAGTATATAATAATAACAACACCAAAAAGAAAGGGGCAAAACCCATGAAACGTATAATATCTTTACTGCTCGTAATAACGCTCGCAACAACGTTACTGCTCTCCGCCTGCACATCGCCGGAAGTGCAGGAAAGCGGAGAAGCGCAAGAACCTGTTGAAAATGTTGAAAGTTTAGATTTGCCGGAAGATGTTGAAGAAGAAATCCCATTGGAAGTTGAGGAATTTCAAGAGGAAGACGAACTCGAATATCCTTTTTGGGTAGAGGGGACTTATGATTATAAAGGAATTTCTTTCCCCGGAAAATACTATTATGAAAAAAACATTTATGACGACGCCACATATGAAAGAACATCATTTCTTTTTGATAGACATTATCTTTTAGATGATTACAACGGCGGGAAAACTTTATGTCAGATTACAAGCCGTGCCGCATTAGCTTTCATTTCCGGTGATTATAAAGAATTATCACTATATTTAAAAGAAGATAGAAACGGAATAAATGAAAATGCTGACAAATCTAACAATACTTTGAACTTATTTCTTCTTGACAATGTGTATACAAGTGTAGGGAGAGATAGTGAAACTATTACTATTCTATATTTTGCTGTAATTAATGGGAACGATTCTGGATTCCGCGTAGGCATGGACGTTTATTTAAACGACGAAGGTGAATGGAAAATAGATTTTATAGATGTGTGTTAAAAATATCCCTCTGTTTTATAAAAACAGAGGGATTAAGTTAATAAAGACTTTTAATATAATTAATTATACCGTCGCCAATCGCTTTTATAATATTCTCTGTTTTCGTCATTATCCACTTTGCATCAACTTCATTGTCGTGATAAGCAACTTCAACATAAGCGGGAATCGCTTTTGGACCTGGGCGAAGATTACCTGCGAGAATCGGGTCGGGTGTTCTTATTTCTGCAAGTATATTATCTCCTGTTCCATATTCAACTACACCTGTTCCATATCTTTTATCATTTTTTCCGGAAAAATCTTTATATAAATCAAACAGATTATTATAAATAAAGTTTGAAAGTTTAAAACTTTCCATTGCTCGATGAGTACCATCTTGTTTTGCATACCATACTTCCGGACCGAAAATTGTTTGGGAGTCAGATTTATTACCGTTTGAATGTAATGCAATATGTAAATCCGCTCCGAGATTATTTGATTCAGTTATTCTTTTCTCTACTTCACTTCCGGCTACTCCTATATTTATATCACCTATAACCGAATCATAATTACGGTTTTGTAAATAACTGTTAAGCTCTCTTGCTAACGGTATCATTCTTTCGTGTTCCATTCCATAATTTAACGCTCCAGGACCTTTAAGCATAAATTCCGGCGAAAGATAAATTTTCACCGGTTTCACCACTGTAACCTCACAATCCGCGGTTTCTATTATATTACATTTAGACCTTGCTCTTACAGTGGCCGTCCCCGGGTTTTTAGCAGTAATACGCGCCGCGTTTATAGCTTCGCTATTAACCGAAACCACATTGTGTTTGTTA
>WRJM01000042.1 GCA_009782265.1 Oscillospiraceae bacterium
ACTAATATCTTAAACGATGCTAATATCCATAATGGCGAATATACGATTACAGTTGAGTTTAAATCTAACGACCACACACAGTTTGTGATAGGCGGTATTGGTCCGATTTACGGTGCTCATATAAAGTCAGAAAACGATGTTACACAAGCTACTCTTTCTTATGATTTTACTTATGTAGAAGGAGCGGGTAGTCGGGGTTTTCGTTTGCACACCGAAGACACCGAAGATTTTTGTATCGTAAGCATTAAACTTTACCGCACTGCTGATTATCGCGTAGGTGCGGGTGTAGCTCCCGGAAATCTTGTTGTTGACCTCAAGGCTAACGGCGCAATGCAGGAACTTGTAAATGACGGTTCAGAGGACAGCAAAATATTTTTGAAAAACGCAGGCGGCGGCGACCGTGATTGGAATGACGGTATTTTGTTTTCAAGCAGAAACAATGATTTCGACGCCGTTGACTTAACCGCGCATAACTTTGTTGATGGCAAATATATTATTTCAGTTGAATTTGAATCCGATACCCCCACCACGTTTACAATCAACGGCGTCAATCCTTACGGTGTTATTAATAAGTCAACAGAAAACGTAACTTCCGCTACTCCTCTTAGCTGTGTGGCTTCTGTTTCCGATGGCAAATGGCAAGTTGTTATGTTAGACGGTAGTAAACAGTCGATGAACCATATTCGGTTTCAAACAGATTCAGATACTGTTGATTTTATAATTAAAAATATAAAAGTTTTTGCGTACAAAACTGTAGAATTTAAAGTAAAAGATACTTCCGCAAACGCTTTAACAGTTGAAGTAAAAGCTCTTTTAAGCGGTGATTACCACGGTGCTGGCTCAATCCAAACAACTGGCGCAATTAAATTCACTAATGCGTACAGAAACGAAGACGCAGGTGATATTAATATGTTAGTTTTTGTTACAGAAACGGGTAACTTTGCAATTGCAGGAACAGATTATAAAATCGGTGATGTTATTTGTACTTTAGAATTTGAAATTACTAATTCTTCTGCTGAATGGGAATTAATAATTTTAAGCGTAGGTGAATTAAAACTTCAAGTACAAAATAACAATTCAAGCAGTGGTAGTGGTTCAGGTTCAAGCGGTGGTGGTTACGGCGGTGGTTATGGTGGTGGTTATGGTGGCGGTGGTTACACCCCTCCGACAACAACCGAAACACCCTCGACTACCCCGTCCGCACCCCAAACACCACCCGAACCCAAACCTATAACCGACAGCGTTTTTAATAATGCACTGAAAGGTGAAGAACCGAGTATTACAATCGGTAAAGACAATAACAGCGTTATTTCCGAAAACATGCTCAAAAACTTAGCCGAAAGCGGAAAAGACCTTGAAGTTGTTCTTGATAACGGTTTTTCGTTCACGATTAAAGGTGATACGATTAAAGACGGCACAAAGGCGTTTGATTTGAATATCGGGTTCCAGATTAATTCAAAATCTGCAACTATGGATAATGTAAAAGTTCCCGCAAATTCTTTGCTGATTACGCCGCCCGTTCATGGTGATTTCGGGTTTGATATAGAGATTACTGTCACGGCAGAGCAATTGGCAAAGCAGGGCGTAAACGGCAACAATGTGGATTTTTACCATATCGGCGATAACGGCAGAGTGACCAAAATTGAGGGCTTGACAAGAAACCCTGACGGTTCGGTTACGGTGACAATGAGCCATGCTTCTTATTACGTGCTTTCAAGCAGAGCGGTGACAAGCTCATTCGGCGATGTTACGGGTTCAGGTAAAATCGAAACCGCTGATGCTTTAGCGATTCTCAGGCACGTAGTCGGAACAGAAACGTTAGAGGGCGAAGCGTTGAAAATTGCCGACGTCAACGGTGACGGAAAGGTTGATACCGCTGACGCGTTAGAAATCCTTAAAATTATTGTAGGATTGTAATAAATAAAAATTCAATATTATAAAATAACTAAAAAAATAAAATTGTCCTCATTTTAATGAGGGCTTTTTTATATCCCAAAATTCAAAAACAGAAAGGAAAAATATTATGCAGCAGAAACATTCAAAATTCCGCTTGCTAAAGAAAATTTTGAATTGAATTTCCAATCAAACCGCAAACAGAGAGAAGAAGTCGAACAGCAAGAGAAAGCAGAATCTACCGTTCAACCTGCGGTGTATGACTTCAACCGATATAATCCCGATTATTCATAGATTCCAAATTTAAATCTCGGCAGTGAAGAACCCGAGGAAGAATACGACAAGTAACAGAGGTACGCCAATTATTGGCGTTGTATACCATATATAGGTGTATGTTGGAGTATATGTGTTTACACATATATATGGTTGTGTGTTTGTGAAAATATTGAAACCGTTTTGCGGTTTCGGGTGGGAATCGGTAATTTTTGTATAATTCAGTTTATAACACAGATACTATTAAAAAAGGGGTGGATTGCATGAAATACAACGTAACAGTTTCTGTAAGAGATAACATATCCGATAAAGAGAAGTCCGACCGAATCAATCAATTCCGGCAATCCTTTGTCACCGCCGCTACGGATTATTACGCTCTTGAAAATAAACAAACCGCGCCGCAAAAAGTGATGCACGCAAAACAAGAAACCGCTTGACACAAGCGGTTTCTTTATGATATAATAATACCTGTAATATATATACAGTCGTATTTGTAACGGAGGCAAATATGAAAGAACTGCGAATAGCGACTTTTGCGCGGGGCAGTACAACCAAACAGACCAGCAAGGGAAAAGCGAAAAAAGCCTCGCTGAACAGAAAAACGTCGGCAAGGGAAATTTCGTTGGAAGACGACTTGCCGCTCCAAAAAGACTCGATTCGCGAGTTTATCAACTCACAGCCGGAGCTTTCCAAGGGAATCAAGTGGATTATGACCGATTTGGAATACATCGAGGCGGGCGTTTCGGCGTTCCACACTCATGTTTCTAAGCGAAAAGGATTGAATCAGGCGTTTGACGATGCTAAAGCGGGATTGTACGACATTCTTGTTATTTATAAGTTAGACAGATTTGGGCGGCGTTCGGTGGAAAGTCTTAATCACGCGCTTAAATTCTTAAAGCATTGCCGAATTTGGGTGGTGGATAAAAAAAGGGAATTCACAAACAACGGCGACGCAGATGAAATCTTGAATTTCATCGAGTTTTGGTCTGCAAGGAAGTCTTCTGTTGATACTCAAATAAGAGTGACCGACGCCATGCAGCTGATTCACAAAGAGGGGTATTGGACGGGCGGAAATCCGCCGTTTGGGTATATCAATCACCCCGAATTGTCGAATATGCTTCAAGTTGTCCCGCATGAAGCCGAAACAGTCAGAGAAATTTATAAAATGTACACAACCGACGGGTTCGGTATGCTCAAAATCGCGGGAATTCTGAATGAGCAGAATATAAAAACAAAGTCGGGCAACGACTGGAACAGCGGGATTATACGGAAAATTCTGCGTAATACCGTTTACAAGGGTTATTTGTCATACGGAAAAACTAAAACTACCGATGGGGAATTCGGTTCGTATCAAAAATACACCAAAGACGGTGAAGAATCGGTAAGCGGCAAATACTGGAGCGAGTACGACATAGTAGGCGAGGAAACGTGGGCGAAAGCACAGAAAATAAGGCACTCCCGCGTTAAAACCAATTCTTTATTCGGAGGAAAAACACCGAGCAAGTCACAAACCGGGCAAGGATTGCTTGTCGGACTTCTGAAATGCGAATGCGGTTCAAACATGACTCGCGGCTCTTCACGCGATTGGCTCAATCATAAGCGCACCGAAAAAGGCGAGCTTTACGGGACTTATCGTTGCTTGAAACGTATTAAAGCGGGTGCTGCCGCTTGCGGAGCTTCAAAAGGGCAGTATAAATGCGCCGACTTAGACGCGACCGTCATTAAAACGGTCAAGGATTATATGCAAAATATGGTAACAGCCGATATGCTCTGTGAAATCAAGAAAAAATCCGCTCAAACAGCTCAAGTTCTCGCTGAAAAGTTAAAATCGGCAAAGCAGGAGATTGAGCATTGGACAAAGGTCAAAAATAAATCCAACGACGAGCTGCGAAAATTTTTAATTGGGGAAGCTTCCGAGTTTAACCGAGAGCAATTGACGGAATTATACGAAGAAGCGGTTCGGGAGTTGGAAAGAGCAACAAGAGCGTATTCGCAGTTGCAAGCATCGACTAAGTCTAAGACTCTTGACGAAGCCTCTCTTATGAAGCTAAAACGGTTAATTGATGATTGGAACGGCATTTTCAGCAACGCCACTATTGAAATTAAGCGGCGAATGATTGCCGCAGTCGTCAGCGAAATCCGCTTAAACGGAACAGATGTTGACGTGGAAATTGCGTTCGATTACGCCGGTTATATTGATTCTGTGCCTTGATTAAGTTAAAAATTGTCAAATTCACAAATCTTATATGAATAAAGTGTATTGTATTTACAAAATTTTCTTGTATATTTTGCGATTGTGTGATATACTACCGCAATGAAAAAGACGATTGGCTTACGAATATTCCGCTTTACGCGCTCTCAAGCGATTTTTTCAGGAAAATCTGTACTAATTGACGTGACTTAACAGACGATAATTCATACCCGCATTATATTAGCTGTCGGCACGCCCACAGCAACCACAGGAACACCCAGCGTTTTTGCCGACACCTCACGCCTTGTATTCCCCACGCCGCTCCCCGGCGCAATCCCCGCGTCTGTAATTTGAATCGTCCGCCCGAGCCTGTCCGGTTCGGCGCAGGCAAGGCTGTCAATCACTAAAACCAAAGCGGGCTTAACACCGTTTGTGATGAACGCAAGCTGTTCGCCGCTTTCCATGCCCGTCTGCGCCAATACGCCTGTTTCCACCACATAAACCTCCCTCATGCCAAGGTCGGCAAATTCTTGGCTTTCGCGGAAATGCGCGGTCGGCGTTATTCTTGAAGCAGTGCGGACGCCTAAGCTGTCCGGCGTGATGTTGGCGTTGCCGAGCCCGGCGGCAAGAATCCTGCCCGTTTCCGGCACGAAATCACGCAGAATCCTGAAAAGTGCTTCTGTTTCAGTCTTTTCATCGCGGTCTGTACAAAAAAGGGTTGTGTATATGCCTTTCGGTTTACCGGCGGCGTTTTTTTTATCAAGTTTTATTTCTGTAAACGGCAGATTGTTTATATCGGACTTTTTTATATTCACGCCGTTTCCGGAATGTGAAATACGGCGGGAAGCAAGGGCTTCAAAGGCAAGGTCGGTTCGGTTCATTATTTTATTTCCTGTTTTTTTCTAAATATTTTACCCGAAGCAGTTAAAACTATCCTGTTTTCATTGACAAATTCTCCGATTTATTGTATAATTATGATTACCGGCTGAAGTGAGGGATTGTTTACGGGGTGTTGTTACGGGGTGTTTTTATGCAAAAAAAAATACTGATAAATCTGATTATCATTTCCTTGCTTGAAATGGTTACAATCTGCGCGGTTTTATACAGGTTGATTTCATTAGCCCGCGCAAACGTTTTAACAGAAAATGACCCGTACATCATTGCTTTTATTACGTTTCTTATGCTAATCGCCGTGTTTAACTGCATAATCATGTATATATTGTTCAATAAAACCGTTATTAAAGGTATACGGGAAACTTTAAAGGTTTTAAAAAAGGTTTCTGAGGGAAAACTGAATGTTTCCGCAAACGTTAAAGGCAGTAAAGAATTTGAAGAACTGTCCGACGGTATAAACTTCATGCTTGACAGCATAAAGAATAAAATAACCGAAAGCGTCAGGCTTTACGAAGACCTTGAATCAGCAAAAGAGCAGGCAGAGCACGCTAACCGCGCAAAAAGTGCCTTCTTCTCCTCTTTAAGCCATGAAATCCGTACACCGATGAATGCCATTATCGGCATGAGCGAGCTTTTAACGGAAGAAACGCTGAGCGACGGACAACGTGAAAAAATTCTCGGTATAAAACGCTATTCGGACGTTTTGCTCAGTATCATTGATGACCTTTTAGATTTTTCGCGCATACAGGATAAAAGCTTCCGTTTGTACCCCGTGCATTATGATTTTATTGTTTTACTTAAAACAATTGAAGAACCAATCAACTATCTGACAAAACAAAAAGCCATTGTGTTCAAAACGCATTTCCATAAAAACCTGCCGCTGTATCTGTTCGGGGACGCGGCAAAGCTGAAACAGGCGTTATTGAATCTTTTATCGAACGCGGTTAAGTTCACGGATAAAGGCAGCGTGGAATTGATTGCTCATGTAAAAAACAACGGCGGACAGGAAGCGCAAACCCTTGAATTTTCAATCCGTGATACCGGTATCGGTATTAAACCGGAGGATATCGGGCGTCTTTTTGACCCGTTTGAACAAGTTGAGGGACGTAAGAACCGCGGATTGACCGGAATGGGCTTGGGGCTTGTGATTACCGACAGCATTATCCGTGAAATGAACGGCAAAATAACCGTTGAAAGCATGTACGGTTACGGCTCGACTTTTAAAGTTGAAATTCCTTTTGAAGTCAGCAGTGCTGAGCTTACAGATACGAATATAAATACGGAAACGGACGGAAATTATTACGTCAGCGCGCCGGAAGCGAATATTCTTTTGGTTGACGACATAGATGTAAATTTATCGGTGGGCGCAAGCTTTTTTAAACTGCATGATATTCTGCCCGATATAGCGTCAAGCGGTAAGGACGCTGTCAGAATGGTCTGCGAAAAGGATTACGACATTGTTTTCATGGACCATATGATGCCGGAAACCGACGGCGGAAAAGCATCTGAAATTATCAGAAGCTTCGGCGGTAAATACGCTAAAACAGACAACCGCTCCGGACTGAAAATCATCGCCCTAACCGCAAACGCAACGGAAGAAGCTAAAGAATTACTGTTACGCGCCGGCATGGATGATTTTATGGCGAAACCTATTACAAAAGCGGATTTAAACCGTATGCTGTTCAAATGGCTTCCGCAGGAGAAGCGTGAGCTTAAAATGAAGGAAACACAGCCCAATCGGGAAGCTCACCCTCACGATTACACGCACTTTGTGAAAGCGGCGCGGAATGTGCCCGGTTTAAATATACCGCTTGGAGTAAAGCGGTCGGGAAGCATGGAATCGTTTGAGAATTCATTGAAGCTTTTACGCCGGCGGATTCCGAAAAGCCTTGTTACGCTTGAATTATCCGTAAAGGATGAAAGGCTCTGGGATTTTGCCGTAGAAGCGCACGGCATGAAGGGCGCATTAGCAATCAGCGGCTTTGAAGAAATTTCGGAAAAAGCCGCCGTGCTTGAAGCGTCGGCAAAGAGTGAGGAACTTATTATCTGTACAAAGGAGCTTCCCGCCTTCGCAAAGGAAATGATGGATATAAGTATTGCGTTAGACGGTGTTTTTAACACAGATGAAAAATCAGATACAGCGGTAAAGAAAAAAGGAACACAGGACGCTTTCCTTGAATTCATCGGGAATTTAACAGCTGATATTGAACGCTTCAACCGCGCAGCCGCGCTTACAGAAGTAAAACGGGCTTTGAATTATACCTTCGGGGAAGAAAACGATAAGCTTCTCGAAGGAATTAAATATGACCTTGAGGGGTTCGATTACGACGCCGCAATGGAGAAACTATACACTATAAAAGCTTAGGAGAACAATTTTAATGAACAGCGTAATTATTCATTTTAACCTGCCGGTTCTGCTTAAAAAAAGCACGCTTGAAATCAGAGAAGACTCGGAAAAAAATCCGAAACTGAATGCGGAAGAATACTTTACCGAATTGCAAAAAAATATTAAAAACGGCACATATAAAAACAATCCGGAAATTTTGAACGCTTATTCCGAACGCGGCTGGCTGCGGGAATCATGGGTTCAGAATCTGCGGGGAGAGCTTAAAAACGACAGCGAGCTTTCATCCCTGACATTATCCCGATTGCTTGCTTTATTGGATAAAGCCGAAAGCGAAAGAAAACCGCGGGTTTTGGCGGTTGATGATGTTTCGGTGGTTCTAAATGTCATTACGGAAGCTTTAAGCAAGGATTATGAAGTGTTTTCGCTTTCGCGCGCGGAGCACGTTGAAAAATTTTTACAGCATACCGTGCCGGATTTTTTCCTGCTTGACATAGAAATGCCGGGCATGAACGGTTACGACCTTGTTCAGGTTATCAGAAACTTTGAAGAGCATAAAGAAACACCGATAATGTTTTTAACAGGAAACGCAACCGTTAAGAATTTTCAGGCGGCAACCGCGCTCGGCGTTGCGGATTTTATCGCAAAGCCTGTAAATCCCGATATTCTGCTTGGAAAAGTCAGCGCGCAAATCAAAAAGAAAAAATCGTTTTAAAAAATCAGGAGGTTTGTTATGAGCTTCAACAGCACTGATTTTACTCCCGTCAGTTTGAATGTTATACAAAGCGGGATTGTTATTGATTTCAGTATTTACCGTGAAAAAAACGGTGAATTTTCGTTGCTCGGAAAAGACATCGTTATGACTGCCGACGTAATTGAAAAGTTTAAAAGATTGACCTATCCCGATTTTAATATTTTTATCCCGAACGATAAATATAAATATGTTGTAAACGCAGTGAACCGTCCGCCGCCCAAGGTAAAGAAGAATCCTTTCATTGAAAGTTACGAGCAGTTAAAAGACGGCGCGTCTAAAATGCTTGAAAACATCGCTTCCTCCGATTCCGTTCCCGTGGAAGTGGTGGAGGAGCTGACGCAGTCTGTACATAAGCAGGTTGAAACCGCGGAAATCTCGCATATTATCCAAAGCATTAACAGCGTACGCAAGGTTGACGAGTATCTTCATACGCACTGCGTAAACGTCGCGCTGTTAAACGGCGTTATGGGCAGATGGCTTAAATACAGCAAACAAAGCCTTGCGGCACTTGTGAAAGTCGGGCTTCTGCATGACATCGGAAAGATAAAAATCTCTCAGGAAATTTTAAATAAACCGACAAGACTGAACGAAGAAGAATTTGACCTTGTGATGAATCACCCTATTTTTTCGCATGAGCTTATGGTGCGCTCCGGCTTTACGGACGAGCGGATTTTGAAAGGCGTTATACAGCACCATGAGCGCGTCAACGGCATGGGATACCCCTTTGGCTCAGGCATCAGCAACATTACGGAATTTGCGAAAATTACATCAATTTCAGATGTATACGACGCCATGGTTACGACAAGAGCTTATAAAGACGCACATTCTCCTTTTGAAATTTTATCGTGGTTTTCGGACGGGTGTTATTCCGAGCTTGATTATAATTTTGTTTCGGTATTCATCGAAAGCATGGCGGAGGAACTGAAAGGAAAGAAGGTGCTTTTATCCAACGGCAAAACCGGTACGGTTATGTTTGTATACTCTATGAATATCGGCTATCCCATTGTTGAATCGGAAGGAAAAATTGTGAATACCAACGCAAATTTAAAATGCGTTTCGGTTTTAGATGAAGATTATTAATTCTACGGAGATAATTTTATGGTGCCCCAAAAAAGTATAAGTTTTAAAATAGCTGTTCTACTCGCCGTACTGTTGATGATAAACGGGCTTGCGGCGGGCATTTTCAGTTATGCTTTTTTCAGGAACGGGAGCGTACAGGCTTACGGGAACACCGCGCTTACCGTTGCGCAGTCTGCGGGTGCGGAAAAATACGGTGCAGAGCTTCTTGAAATTCTGCAAAAAGGTGAAAAAACCGAAGTCTGGACGGCATTAAAAGCCCGCCTTGACGAACTGTCCGAAACGACGGAAGCGTCAGCCGTTTATATTCTCGGACTGCCCGAAAACAACGAATACCCCTTTATTATCCTCGGACACGGCGATATTGCAGTCGGCACGATGAAAAGCGCGGACAGCTTCGCGCCGGTTCTTGATAAAGTTTTACGCGAAGGAAAAGCTTTTTCTTCCGGTATTTATAAAGATAATGATGAATATATCATATCAGGGTATGTGCCTGTTTACACTGGCGGACAAATCGTTGCTGTTGCGGGCGCGGACATAAGTGCCGAATCTGTTTTTTCGGACGCTTTTTCTTTTGCGTTCAGAAATACCTTGCTTGCGGTTGCTTTATTTATTTTTTTATCAGCTCTTGCGTATATTTTCAGCCGGCAGTTCTTCAGCAGAAGAATAAGTCTGATTACAGAAACGGCAGAAAGAATAGCGAACGGGAACTGCGATACTTTTATAGATGAAACGCAAATCAAAAACGATGAAATCGGGAGAGCCGCTCAAAGCCTTAATAAAATAACAAGCGTAATGAATTTAATTCAAACAAGGCTTCCCGGTTATAACAACGGTGATGTTCAATATTTGAGCAGTGACAGCAATGACAGCTTAACAGGTGTTTTCCAAACCGTAAACGAAGTTATTTTTAAATCTGTATCTGTTATTAATAATTTAGATTCGCAGGTGTATATCAGTGACGCCCAGACTTATGAAATCCTTTACGCGAACCGGAAGCTTTTGGAAGCGGCAGAACTTTCGGAAGAACAGATTCAAAATAAAAGATGCTGGGAAATTTTACATAAAGAAATGAAAGGTCCTTGCCCGTTTTGTCCGTTGCAAAAGCTTTTAGCGCAGAATGACAAAACAGAGGTTTATGAACGGGAGCATTTCGACCGCTTTACAAAAAAATGGTATTTACTGCAAGGTTCGATTATTAAATGGACGGACGGCAGACCGGCGCATTTTGAAATCGCAACCGACATTACAAAATTAAAAACGTATGAAGCGGGTATTAAAAACCTTTCGGCGATTATTGCCGTTCCGGACGCGGGTATTGTCGTTAAGGACAGACGGGGCGTTATGACCGAGTGGAACCGCGGTGCGCAGAATATATTAGGGTACAGCAAGGAGGAAGTTATCGGGAAAACCTCTAAGGATTTTACGCCTTATGCAGGGCATGCCGAAATAGAAAGAATCGCGCTCGGGCTTCGCAACGGCAGACATATTGCTCATATAGAAGAAGTGCGTATACATAAGGACGGCAGAGAAATTAACTGTTCTATTTCCTATTCTCCTATAACCGGCGATGATGATGAATTTAACGGCTCTGTATCTATTTTCCATGATATTTCGGAAAAAATCAAAATCGAAAAAACACATAAACAGCTTGAAAGCACATTAGTGAACCTCTTTGATAATCTTTCGCACGGTTTTGTGCTTTTCGAGCTTTCCGGCGAAGGAAAACAAGAACACCTGAAGCTTGTTATGGCAAATAAAGCGTTCAGAAAATTCTCCGACTTAAAAGAGGATGAGGATTTGACCGGTTTGCCTTTCTCCGAAGTTTTCAGCGCAGCAACTGAACACCTGCCTTATTACATTACCATTGCTAAAATCGGCGGCGGCAGAACGAACGAAGCCTATAACTACGCGCTCGGTTTGCATATTAACGAAGTAACATTCTCACCCGCGCACGGGCAGGTAGCTCTTTTACTGACGGACAGAACATCCTTCGTTATGGCGCAGGAAGCTTTGCAAAAGCGCGAAGACGACCTTGCTATGCTGTTCAGCTCAATGACATCCGGCTTCTGTATGGGTAAAATCACCCGCAACGAAGCGGACGAACCGGAAGATGTTATTTTTGAAATCGTAAATGCCGCTTATGAAACCTTAGAGGATTTCGCGCCGGGTACGCTTCTCGGCAGAAAGCTTTATGAAGTCAGCCCTAAAGAATGGAAAAGGCATTTTAAAATCTACGTTGAGGTTGCGACAAAACGCAAAAAAATCAGCTTTACCAAATATATCCCCTCTAAAGGTAAAACGCTTGACGTTGTATGCTATTCGCCGGATAAGGATTATTTTGCCTGTATTGAAAGCGATGTATCCGAACGTGTCAGTAAAGATGAGGAGCTTAAAAAAGCATACCGTGACACCGAAGCCATTTTAAGCGAAATTCCTGCACCCATTTGCGTAGTCGGCAGAGAAAGCGGCGTTATTTTAGGCTGCAACAGGGCATTTGTATCAATATGCGGCGCAAAGCACGAATACGAACTCAAAGACGAGCAAATCGGCTACTTTTTAACTAACAATAAATCCGATAAAGATTTAAAACAATTGCTCGGAAGCAGTAAATTCAAAAGCTTTTTAAATAAGTTAGATGATACATTTATAGAAGTTGAGGTTTTTTCAAGACCCTTTGTATATAAGGAACAAATTGCTTACGCGCTTTGCTGTATCGATATGACCCAGCAGAAGATACAGGAAGAAATTCTGCGGGAAACGGCGTTGACCGCAGAAGAAACCTCAAGGCTTAAATCCATGTTCCTTGCGAATATGAGCCATGAAATCAGAACGCCCATGAACGGCATTATCGGCTTAGCGGAGCTTGCGCTGAGCAGTCCCGGCATGTCCGAAAAAGCCACGGATTACCTGTCTAAAATTAAAACCAGCGCGACAGGACTGCTCGGGATTATTAATGATATTTTAGACATATCGAAAATCGAAGCGGGAAAAATCGAGCTTGAAAAGGTTACTTTTACGTTCGGGGATATTTTAAAAAGCTGTGAAACCGTCACCGAGTTCAGCAAGAAAAGCAAAAATGTAGATGTTAATTTTAAGTGCAATGCAATTGCTGACGAAAGAGTAACCGGCGACCCGACCAAACTCAGGCAGATTATTATGAATCTGCTGTCGAACGCGCTTAAATTCACTGATGAAGGCGTTGTTGAACTTCTTGCGGACATTACGAAAAAAGATGAGGATTATATAACCGTTCGTTTTACCGTCAAAGATACCGGTATCGGCATGAGCGCGGCGCAAATTAAAAAAATATTCGAACCTTTTATACAAGCGGATACGTCAACTACGCGCAAATACGGCGGCACAGGATTAGGGCTTTCGATTACAAACAGCCTGCTTGACCTTATGCAGGGAAAGCTTACGGTTGAAAGCAATCCGGGAGAGGGAAGCACGTTCAGCTTTACGCTGACGTTCCCGCTTGCTGAAAAAACAAGCGTAATCACTGATTTCGGATTTACCGCGGATATGAACAAACGCCCTGTATTCAGCGCGGAAGCACTCGTATGCGAAGATAACGCAATCAACTGTCAGGTGATTGAAGAACATCTGCTTCGTATCGGGATTAATCCCATTATTGCCGAAAACGGAAAAATCGGCGTAAATATGGTTAAAACCCGTATCAGAACAGGAAACCCCTTTGATATTATTTTAATGGATATACATATGCCGGTGATGGACGGGCTTGAAGCCATGAGGAAGCTCACGGAAGCCGGATGTACAACACCTGTAATCGCCATGACCGCAAACGCTATGCGCGAGGACAAGGAATTGGTTCTTCAGAGCGGCATGTCCGATTATATCTGCAAACCGTTTTCGGCGAATGATTTATGGAGCTGTTTGCTGAAATATCTGAAACCAATCCGAATGGAAGAAATAACACCCGATAAACCGAGCCTGTCAAGCGGCGAAATTATTGATGAAAAAGCAGGGCTTGAAAAATCAGCAGGCGACCCCAAGCTTTATAAGAAAATTAAGGTTGATTTTTATTTCGAGAACAAGGATATTATTAAGAAAATCAACGACGCAGCGGCACTCGGCGATTATAAATCCGCTCACAGGTTAGCGCATACGCTTAAAGGCGTTGCAACGCTTATCGGCGCGAATCTGCTTTCGGAAGCAACGTATGAGCTTGAAGCGTCGTATAAGGAAGAAAAGCAAAACGAAACCGTTCTTTCCCTTGTAAAAGAAAGGCTTGACGAAGTTCTTGAAATTCTTCTTCCACAGGCGAATCAGGAAAAAGAAGCCGCCGAAGCTAAATTTACAGCGTCGGAAGATGTTCAAAAGACCTTCGATTATGAAAAAGCATACGAACTCATCAAGAAGCTTGAGCCGCTTTTGGCGGACGGAAACTCAGAAGCGATTGATTATACGGATGAAATAAAAGAGATTTTCGCCCCTATACCGGGAATGAGCGGAGAACTGATTTCACATATGCTTGATTATGAATTTGACGATGCGCTTGAATCTTTAAGAGAAATCAAACAGCGCGTAGGTATATAAAGGAGCCGGAAATGATTT
>WRJM01000043.1 GCA_009782265.1 Oscillospiraceae bacterium
ACTGCTTGTGCGGGCCCCCGTCAATTCCTTTGAGTTTCATGCTTGCGCACGTACTCCCCAGGTGGTTCACTTAATGCGTTAGCTCCGGCACGGAAGGGTTCAATCCCCCCACACCTAGTGAACATCGTTTACAGCGTGGACTACCAGGGTATCTAATCCTGTTTGCTCCCCACGCTTTCGAGCCTCAGCGTCAGTAAAAGCCCAGCAAGCCGCCTTCGCCACTGGTGTTCCTCCTAATATCTACGCATTTCACCGCTACACTAGGAATTCCGCTTGCCTCTACTTCACTCAAGAACTTCAGTTTCAAATGCAGGTTACAAGTTGAGCCTGTACGTTTCACATCTGACTTAAAGTCCCGCCTACACTCCCTTTACACCCAGTAATTCCGGACAACGCTTGCCACCTACGTATTACCGCGGCTGCTGGCACGTAGTTAGCCGTGGCTTCCTCCGCGGGTACCGTCATTTTCTTCCCCGCTGACAGAGGTTTACAATCCGAAAACCTTCTTCCCTCACGCGGCGTCGCTGGTTCAGGGTTCCCCCCATTGACCAATATCCCCCACTGCTGCCTCCCGTAGGAGTCTGGGCCGTGTCTCAGTCCCAATGTGGCCGTTCAACCTCTCAGTCCGGCTACTGATCGTCGACTTGGTGAGCCGTTACCTCACCAACTATCTAATCAGGCGCGAGCCCATCTTCAGGCGATAAATCTTTGGCAGAAAAAGGATGCCCTTTTTCTGCATTTATGCGGTATTAGCACCGGTTTCCCAGTGTTGTCCCCCTCCTGAAGGCAGGTTGCTCACGTGTTACTCACCCGTTCGCCACTAAGTTACGCAGCACACACAGCCTTTGTATTTTTCAAATGTTCTGCAATTTTTGCGGGCGGATATGGAATCCGCCCCTACAAAGGTTCTGTGTGCCGCGCAACTCCGTTCGACTTGCATGTGTTAGGCGCGCCGCCAGCGTTCGTCCTGAGCCAGGATCAAACTCTTTGAAGTTTGTATAATTACATCTTTCGATGTCATTACCTGTTTCAGCAATTTCGTCAGAAATTGCTCGTACAACGCTTGCGTTGTACAGTACTCATCAAAACGCTAACATTAACAGATTTTTAAAAATCTATAAAAAATTAGTTTGTTTATCCGAAATTTCTTTGGAATTTTCAGGTTTGATAAACTTTTATAGCTTATCGTATAGTTCGTTATTGTTCAATTTTCAAGGTACATTGTACTTCACTCCGCGTTGCTTCGCGAAGTACGGGAATTTACTGCGTAAATTCCTTAACGCTTTCTTTGTCGAGCGTTGTTCCGCGAAGTACCGCAATTTCTTGCGAAATTGCTTTTGCGTTTAATCGAAAACCGATTTTTCGTGTCGAGGCACTCGACCCGATAAAATCGCCGCCGCAAGCGACAGCTTTACAAGTATAACACTGTTACAATGCTTTGTCAATACCTTTTTCGCAAATATTCTTGTTTTTTTAGAAATTCAGCATATTGCACAATTCTAAATTATTTTAGTTGTGCATATATAATAACTCTGTACTATTTATTATTTGTCATTTTATCTATATATTATGTGTATATATGTATAAATTGACTATTTTTACTAAATTTAGTTGTAATTATAAATTAATTATGTTATAATTATATAAAGCCTATTAACAAAATAGTTACATCCGGAGGAGGGACAATGGGGAACGCTGAAAATATATTTTCTGTAATGCGGTATTCCGCAATCCGTATAGATTTAACGAAAAATTTTCCCGTTATCTTTTACGGCGATAACGCTTCCGGCAGGAAAACCAAAAAGTTTTTCCTCGGCGATGTGATTTCCGCAGAGGATTTACCGCTTTTAATCAATCAGATTGATGAAATTCTGGTTGGTAATCAAAGTACGCTTCAAATCCATTCGAGATTTATAACCGACGCCGACGGGGGTTCGCGCTGGTTTTTGATAAAATGCGAATTTAAAAAAGAAAAATTCGGAAAAATTCACCTTGACGGTTTTGTTTTTGATGTATCAAGCTATTTGGATTTTGCCGATGAAGACCGCGTTTTGCTTGAATACAAAAAGAAAGAAAACGAAAAATCGGAACGAATCAATGACCGTAAATTAACACTTACCGCGATTTTAGATAAAGATTATTTACGGCAGATTCAAACACCTCTTAAAAACGGCGGTGTTTTTTCCGCTATTTACGAAGATGACGGTACTTTAATCTGTTCACCTGACGAGAATAATCAATCATTAACCGAAAAAAAATATAAATTCACCAAGCGCGTCAATATCAGAATCAGCCATGTTATTGCCGCGCATTGGCTCATTTCCGCCGCAACACAGGATTTAATTGATAAAAACACCCCGCTTTTAGATGTATTGGTTCAAGCGGTTTCGCAAACCGCAAACTCGTTCGCCATGCTTTATAACGAAATGAGCAATTCTGAGCACGCGAATAAGCTTTTAAGCGAGCATATCGAACAACAGATTCTTACCAATAACGTGTACAATATTATATTGGAACGCAAGAATTCCGGAGAGGCACTCGAAGCCGTTATTAAACTTGTCGGAGAATACATGGGCATGAAGCGTATTTGTATTTATGAAGACTTTTCGGACAGCAAAAAAATTAAACTGAATTATCAATGGAAATCCGACGATACAACCGATTCCGCAGCTGATGAATATCCGTATTCCGCGATTACGAAAGTTATAGAACGCCTTGAATATACGGATATGTATATCCCTGCTTTTACCGGCGTTGATGAAGCGGTTGAGTTTAAACCCGAAACCTGCACGGTCGCCAATCTTAACGGCGACGGAAAACGGATTGGTATTATGACCTTCGCGCCGCTTGCCGCCGATTATGTTCCTACAGCGCAGGAAAGCAAGGTTTTGCGCAGTGTTTCTCAAATCACCGCTACGCTTCTGTTGCAGAAAAAATCCGATGAAAAATTGGAAGAAACCGACCGTAAACTGCTTGACCTTGTTTTTTACGACCCGATTCTTACGATTCCGAACCGTACAAAGCTTGATAAGGACTTGGCAATTGAATTAACCACCAAAGAACCGGGGGCGGCGGCGGTAATGAAAATTACCAATCTGCATACCTTCAATGAACTTTTCGGGCACGAATATACCGATAATATGCTTCGTGACGTTGCCGCTTTCATTTCGGATATGCCTTATTCAAACCTTACCGTATACCGTTTCAGCGGCAATACGCTGATGCTTTTATTAAAAGAGAAGAATGAAGACGGCGTAAAAGAGATTGTAGTGGAATTAATCGAGCGTTTTGAAAAACCGTGGAAGCAAAATCACGGCGAACATTATCTTGATATCGGCATCGGCGTTACGGTTTTCCCGAACGGGCACAATTCCTGCGATGAGGTTTACCGCGCCGCCGCGCTTGCTTTATACAAAGCGACCGAATACGGTCCTAACAGCTATGCTTTTCACTCCGAGGATTTCGCGGAGGAAGCCGACATTAATTATAAGCACGCAGAAAAACTGCGCGATTCTATTACAAACGGCATGAAAGGCTTTACTTTAAAGTATCAGCCTGTTTTAAAAGCCGGTGAGAACAGCACGAACAATTTCCCTTTACATTTTGAAGCCCTGATTAACCGCGGCGATATACCTGTGCCGAAGCTGATTCAGCTTGCGGAAAGTATGGGGCTTGACGCAATTATCGATTTTTGGGTAATTCAAAATGTTTGTAATTTCTGCAAAAAAATGCAGACCGAGCATAAGAGAGCAGATTTTTCAGTCAGTGTGAATTTAACACCGCGAGGAATCCGGTCCGGCTCAATTATCGCTATGGTGAATGACGCGCTTGCCGAAACCGGAATTCAAGGCTCGTCTTTAATCCTTGAAATTCCTCAGCGGGTTTTTAATGAGCGGCAGGACGGGATTCTCCCTGTATTAAAAAAGCTCAGCCAAACCGGTGTCCGGCTTATCATCGACAGCTTCGGCTCAGACTGCGGGGGACTGCGCTTACTGAAACATTCCTACATGGACATGGTGAAAATAGATTACAGCCTTTTTACGAATATATTTGACGATTTTGATGAAATATGGGTCGGAACGGTCGTCAAGCTTGCGTCCTCCCTTAAAAACGGAATCTGTGTAAAACGGGTGGAGAATGAGGAACAGTTTGAACAGGCAAAAAAATTCGGTGTTCAATACGTGCAGGGGTATTTATATGCGAAACCGATGACAGCGGAAGAGGTTATTAAGAAATATCAAAAAACCGCAAAGAAAAAAACGTAGGGAACGGATAACTCCGTTCCGCTTGCAATCCCGTAATTATCGGAACGCATTAATGCGTTCCGATTTTATAAATATTTAATCATTTGAAGATAATTTCCGCTTTTTTGTAAAGCTTCAAATCCGTTCCGGTTATAAAAATCAATCAATTTCGGGTGTTCATTACATTCAAGAAACATTATACGACCACCCGCAAGATTATGTATACAATACACTATTCTAAAAGCATTATTTAAAATTGTTTGCCCGTTTATATCATTTTGATAATTTTGATTTTTTCCTAACTGACCGATTAAAACAGCTTCTGCCGATTTTATATCTTTTGAAAAACCGTCAATACGTTTTATTATGGATTTTGATAAAGTTTCCCCGAATTCAATCGTTTTTAATGTTATTGTAAAATAGGCATAAATAATCAACTCATCATCTGATATAAACTCATCATCTACAATAAGGTATGTACGGCTTTTGTTTCGTTTATCAAACTCAAAAGCCTTGTTTTTCAAAAAATCTTCAACTTCTTTATCCCTGCACGAAAATTTTTCGACAGCCGTTCTGTAAGCTGATTCATTGTCTGTTCCTAAAATTTCCTTGATTGCGACATTCGCCTTAATAAAGCCTCACTCCTTTTACGATTTTCTTCGTAATCCTGCTCTATTTTACGGCGTTCCGCAATGCACGCTTCTGTCCAATAGCGAGCTTCTTGTTTTTCAATACCGTCCGCTAACTTTTCAGCAGCTTCATCAGATAGAATTATTCTCTTGAAAAAAGTTTCGGTTGCCATCAATAACACCTCCAAACTGTAAAATCATTTTATCACAAATCAATCGAAAAGTCAAGAAAAAGAGAACAAATATAATCAATATTGCCGATAAAATCAATAAATCCGGAAATTTTATTGTTAAATTATTAACTTAACTTGCAATATTTTCTTTTTTTGATTATAATAAGTATTATGGATGCCATGAACGTAAAACGATTTTTAAATTATTTTTGGGAATATTTCAAGCGGCTGGACAAGCTGCTGCTTTTGCTGTGCGTTATCGCTTGTTCGTTCAGTGCTTTCATGCTTTACAGCATGGTCGTTAATGATGTCAGCGAATACGTGAAGGAGCGGCATTACGTTATGCAGCTCGGTATGATGGGCATGGGCTTGTTCGCCGCTTTAGTGATTGCGGCGGTTAATTACAAGCATCTTGCGAAATTTTGGTATATAGGCGCGTTTATCGGCATTACGCTCATGCTTTTGCTTTTTACGCCGCTCGGGGTTCAAACCGAAGGCAGTGAGGAAGTAAACTGGCTGTATTTAGGGTTCACCGCTATACAGCCGTCGGAATTCCTAAAGTTTTTTTATATCATTTCTTTTTCCGCGCATTTAGCAAAGCTCGGCAAGAAAATGAATAAAATCCCCAACCTTATCCTGCTGTTGGTTCATGCGGCAGTTCCCGTGCTTTTGGTTATTTCCCGCGGCGACTTCGGAACAACGCTTGTTTTTATACTGATAACATTTACTATGCTTTTTATTGCGGGGTTATATTGGCGGTATATTGCGGCAATCATTGCCATGATGCCCGTCGCGGGGTTCGTGGTTTGGAATTTTGTTTTCAAATCCTATCACAAGCTTCGTTTTTTAGTGATTTTTGATGAAGAAATCCGTGAAGCGGAAATGCTGAACTTTTTTGACCAGCAGCGCAGAAGCCTGATTGCAATCGGTTCTGGTGAGCTTACCGGCAAGGGTTTATTCGGCGGCGAATATATTTATATCCCCGAGTTCCAAACCGACTTTATCTTCGCCTATATCGGCATGACGCTTGGTTTTGTCGGGTGTGTAGCGACTTTATGCCTGATTGCGTTTATTTTAATTCGGATTTTGATAAACTGCCTTGCCGCCAAAGACCCGCTCGGCAAATATATATGCGTGGGCGTATTTGCGATGTTCTTTTATAATACGATTATCAACATCGGCATGGTGCTTGCCGTTTTGCCGGTTATCGGGCAGACCCTACCCTTCATCAGTGCGGGCGGAAGCTCGGTTTTAGCCCTTTTTATGGCAATCGGGCTTGTTCTTTCAGTCCGCGCCCATAAAGACAAAAAATATCATATGTTTTATACTGAAAAAGATTAGGAGAATCATTATGACAAAACCGCTTTTTTTAAAACCGGAGGATTTATATCCGGAGGTTGAAATTGAATCAAAGCGTAACCGCTTTGAAAAAGCAATTGCTGAGTACAAGCGTCATTTCCACGTTGAATCGGGTAACAATCTCCGTTTGTTCTCCGTTCCGGGACGCACCGAAATCAGCGGAAACCATACCGACCATAACGGCGGAAAGGTTTTGGCGGCAAGCGTAAGCTTGGATATTATCGCCGTTGTAGAACCCATGGAAGAAAACAAAATTGTAGTAAAATCCGAAGGTTTTAATGAAAACGGGATTATGCTTGATAATCTTAACGCCGTCCCTGAAGAAAAAAACACATCGGAAGCTTTGATTCGCGGTGTTGCGGCGGGTATAGCGAAAGCCGGTTATAAAATCGGCGGATTTAAAGCCTATACGACTTCAGAGGTTGCTTTAGGCTCAGGTATGTCCTCATCGGCGGCGTTTGAAGTTACCATCGGTGTTATTCTGTCGCACTTATACAACGACGGCAAGGTTGACCCTTATAAAATCGCAAAAATTTCTCAAAAAGCCGAAAACGATTATTTCGGAAAGCCGTGCGGGCTTTTAGACCAGACGGCGTGCGCTTCCGGCGGGTTCATTGTGATTGACTTCAAGGATGCGGATTCCCCGATTATTAACAAAGTCGAATCGGATTTTAATTCATTCGGGCATGACCTTTGTATCATCAACACAGGCACTTCGCACAGCCAGATGAACGATGAATACGCCGCTATTCCGAGCGAAATGCGCCGCATTGCGTCTTACTTCGGCGTCGAAAACCTGCGGCAAATCGCAAGACAGGATATTATGCTCAATATAAATTATTTACGCGAACAGTACGGCGACCGCGCAGTATTGCGCGCCTTGCATTTCTATGAAGAAAACAACCGCGTTGAAAAGTTAATCCACGCGCTTGAAAACAATTTTTTTGACGCTTTTTTGACTTACATAAACAACTCGGGCGACAGCTCTTTTAAATATTTGCAGAATATTTATTCAACGGGCGACGTTAAACATCAGCCGCTTGCAGTCGCGCTGAACGCGGCGGAGCACGCGCTCGGCGGAAAAGGAGCGTGCCGCGTTCACGGGGGCGGTTTCGCCGGAACAGTGCAGGCGTTCGTCCCGAATGATATGCTGAAGCTGTTTAAATTCGAGGTAGAAAGGATTTTCGGAACGGGCTCTTGCTATGTACTGAGCGTGAGGGAGCATGGGTGTACGGAGGTTCTGCTGGATTAACCATGGTTTGTTCTGCACGAAGAAGAGTTATACACGGCATGGAATAACGCTGTTCAAGGAATAGAATTTAATAAAATTAATCCTTTGAGGTGACGAAATGTACGAAATAAACGGTATTACTTATGGGGGTGCACCATTAAAACCCGTTAGTGTAAAAAAGGTAAAAGCCACTGATGATTATAAGTTATTCTTGGAATTTTCTACCGGTGAACAAAAAATATATGATGCAACGGATTTAATAAAAGAAGATAATATTTTTAAACAACTAAATGATATTTCTTTATTTAAACAAGCGCATATTGATTATGAAACGGTAGTTTGGAATGATATAATCAACATTGCCCCGGAATTTTTATATGATAAATCAATTGAAATTTAAGTTTTAGCGGTATAAAAAATGACTTTCAAAAACTACGACATGATTATAGCCGGTTCGGGCGTGGCGGGATTATACACCGCGCTCAATCTTGACGCACGTTTAAAAATTCTTCTGCTTTCCAAGAAAGAACTGCTCACCTGCAATTCCGCGATGGCGCAGGGCGGCGTCGCCGCTGTTGTTGACAAGGACAGCGACAGCTTCGCCAAACACATCAAGGACACCTTAGTTGCGGGCGGTTATAAAAATGACGTAGCGAATCTGCGCGTTTTAATACAACAAGGTCCTTTTGACATTGAAAACCTGCAAAAGCTCGGCGTAAACTTTGACAAGAATCCGGACGGAAGCCTTTCGCTCGGATTAGAGGGCGGACATTCCCGCAACCGTATCGCGCACAGCCGCGACAGCACCGGTCACGAAATCGTTACTTCTTTAATTAAACACGTAAAAATTAAACCCAATATCACGCTCCTTGAAAACGCGCACTTGCTTGATTTATGCAAGGACGGAGAGAATTTTTTCGCAAATGTATTACACGAAAACGAGCATAAATTTTTCACTGCCAAAACCTGCGTTCTTGCTACCGGCGGAATCGGACGGGTTTATAATTACACCACCAACAGCCCCACCGCGACCGGCGACGGGATTTATTTCGCGTATAAAATGGGTGCGGTTATTAAAGATTTAAGCTATATCCAGTTTCACCCGACCGCCTTTGCCGATAAAAATTCACGCGAATGTTTTCTTATTTCGGAAGCTGTACGCGGTGAAGGCGCGTATTTGCTGAACTGCAATAAAGAGCGTTTCATGCAAAAGTATGAACCCGCGCGCATGGAGCTCAGTCCCCGCGACGTGGTATCGCGCTGTATCTTAAAGGAACAGGAACAGACGGGCAGTGATGATTTTTACCTTGATATTTCACATAAGGACAGCGAAACTATCAAAAACCGCTTCCCTATGATTTATTCACGTGTGCTTGAATACGGTTTTGATATAACAAAAGAGCCCGTACCGATTTATCCGTGCCAGCATTACTTAATGGGCGGAATTGAAGTAAACGACTGCGGCGTTACCTCTGTTGAGGGGTTATACGCGGCGGGCGAATGTTCGTCAACGGGCGTTCACGGCATTAACCGCCTTGCAAGCAATTCCTTGCTTGAAGCCCTCGTATTCTCCCGCCGCGTAGCAGAAGATATTAACCGGCGGCAGTGCCTTGTCCTTAGCAATTCTAAGTATAAGGGCAGTATTAGCGGAACGCTTCAAACAAGTAATATTAATTTTACTTTTCCGAGTCAAGGTAAAAAAGCCAAGCCTGACGGCGTCCGCCGCGAAATCCGCGAACTTATGCAAAAATCTTATTTTATCACACCCGATTACGAAGAAGCAAAGAAAAATCTCCCGCGTATTGCAGAAATCCGGAAGCTTTTAGAAAGCGGCGGTTTTGAATTGACGCCCGATTTAACGGAAACAAAAGCACTTGCAACCGCGGCTTATATTATCTTAAAAGAATTAAATGAGGTTTAATAAAAATGAAATTACTGCAATTCCAAATAGATGAAATCATCAAAACCGCTTTAAATGAAGATATGAATTATATTGACATCACTACAGACCTGCTGATTGACGAAAACAGCGTTTCCCGTGCTTTTTTCCTTTCAAAAGCAGACGGTGTTTTAGCGGGGCTTGATATTGCCTGCCGCGTCACGGAGCTTTTAGATAATGCGGTTGAAATTAAAAAGCATTTCAAGGACGGCGATATAATCAAAAACGGTGATATTATCGCCGAATTTGGCGGAAAAACCGCCACGCTCCTCAAAGCCGAGCGGACTTCGCTTAATATTTTACAGCATATGAGCGGGATTGCTTCGTATACCGCAAAATGCGTTGCGGAAACTTCCGGCACAAATGCCAGAATCGCTGACACCCGCAAGACTCTGCCGGGTTTGCGCGCATTGCAAAAGTATGCGGTTGTGTGCGGCGGCGGCTTCAATCACCGTTATAACTTATCGGACGCGGCTTTGGTTAAAAATAACCATATAGACGCATACGGCAGTATCACGGAAGTTGTAAAAATTCTGCGTTCCAAAATCGGGCATATGGCGAATATTGAAGTTGAAGTGCGGGATTTCGCGGAGCTTCGGGAAGCATTTGAAGCGGGCGTAAAATTCATCATGCTTGACAACATGAGCCTTTCTGATATGGCAGAAGCCGTGAAAATCACGGACGGGCGGGCATTGCTTGAAGCAAGCGGGAATATTACGCTTGAAAAAGTGCGCGCAGTCGCCGAAACGGGCGTAGATATTATCAGTATGGGCGCGCTGACGCATGATGTGACAGCGTTTGATTTGTCTTTGCGGTTTAAATAATAATTTTTCATTTTCCGCTTGACAATACTTACATTATAATGTATAATAATAAGGCTGTATTATAAAAACGAGGAGGTTTTGAAAGTGAAAAGGACATATCAGCCGAAAAAACGGCAAAGACAAAGAGAACACGGCTTTATGAAGCGTATGGCGACCCGCGCCGGAAGAAGAGTGCTTTCGAGAAGACGCGCCAAAGGCAGAAAGACTTTATCCTATTAAATAAAATGAGGTTTTATTTAGGCACGGATTACAGTTTCTCAAAACCCGATACGCTTGGGAGCAGAAGCTTACTAACAACATCTAAACTATGAGTATTGAAAGCATACGCAGGAACGGGGATTTTCAACATCTGTTCAAAAAAGGGGAAAGCTTAGTCACCTACGCCTTTGTCTGTTATTTTAAAGTCAATAAGCGGCGTGTAAACCGTTTGGGGATTACAGCGTCGAAGAAAATCGGAAACGCGGTCAAAAGAAACCGCGCAAGACGGATTATCAGAGAAGCCTACCGCCTTGCCGAACCTCTTTTCGCCGAACAGGTTTTATTGACGGACAAGCGTCACGATTTTGTGTTCGTGGCGAGAGGCAAGACACCCGAACTTACTTCAAAACAGATTTACGGACTTTTGATAAAACAACTGCTTCCGCGTTTAAGCGGCGGCAATAGCAGGTCGTAAAAAGCCTATCAGTAAACATGAAATATATTTTTATTGCTTTTATCAAGCTGTACAGAATCACTCTGTCAAAAATCATACCGCCGGCCTGCCGCTTTACACCGAGCTGTTCTATGTACGCCATTACGGCGTTTGAACGTTTCGGTACGGTCAGGGGCGGTTATTTGACGTTGCGGAGGCTTGCGCGATGCAACCCGTTTTCGCCCGGCGGCGAGGATAATGTTCCTGTTATTTTCAAATGGAGGTGATTCACCATAGAATTTCTATATTCGTTAGTCGGCACACCGCTCGGCTACATCATGCGGCTGTTATATTTTTTGGTTAAAGACTTCGGCTGGGCTGTGGTTTTATTCACGCTCGTGGTAAAAGCGGTCAGCTTTCCGCTTGCTTTAAAACAACAGAAAAATACGGCTGTTTCACAGCTTTTCACGCCCCGTGTTCAGGAAATTCAAAAGAAATACCGCGGTAATCAGCAAAAACTGCAGGAAGAAATGGCAAAACTTCAGAAAGAAGGCTATAACCCTGCGGGCGGCTGCGGTTCGATGATTCTGACGATGATTATTCTTTTCGGTATTATTGATGTGGTTTACAAACCGCTTACCCATATGGAGCCGCTTGATAAAGACACGATTACAAAAATTCAAACGCTCAGCAAACAGGCGGAATACGCCGAAATTATGCTTACAACCGAAAACGGCGAAGAATTTTATCTTGAATTTACCGAAGAAAAAGAAAATGTTCCGGCTTACTCAGAAAACGAAAGAGAAAAATTAGGCAAATTTATTTTAGATAACCTCAGTGATTTTACTGATGAAGCCGCTCCTTTTGCCGACACCACCAAAAGTGCTTTAAAAAGCGTTGAAGGAAAATACAGAACCCTGCAAAGGGAGCTTCATTCCGTCAGGCAGTTCGCCCTGCATAAGGAAGACGGTTCATTTAACTCTTTAAGCGAAGCTACACGGCAGAAGCTTGACAGCTTGCAGGAAAATATGCTGTTCCTCGGCGCGGCAAATCTCGGGCAAATCCCGCAGTTTTCAGAAATCAACGCGCTTTGGTTTATCGCGGCTTTTGCATTTTTATGCGCGGTTTTACAGGTAATTGTTCAGCAGGCGATTCAAAAGAAATCCATGCCCAATATGCCGAACGCGGGCGCAATGAAAATGATGCTTGTAGTCGGACCTTTGTTCTCTCTGTTTATCTCCTTTTCCTTACCGGCGGGCGCAGGGCTTTACTGGGCGGTTTCATATCTGTTTATGATTGGGCAGAGCCTTGTCATTTATAAATTCTGGCCTCCGGAAGTTATGCGGGAAGAAGCGGCGGCGCGGATGAAAGCAAAGTTCGGCGGGGTGGATGTTACCGCGAAGGTTGTTGACATTGACGATGCGGGCAATGAAGTTGTAAAGGAAGAAAAGCTTTCCGATATGAGCGGTAAGGAGCAGAAAGAATACTACCGCAAGAAATTGGAAGCGGCGCGGAAAGCCGACCTTGAAAAATACGGTAACGAAGAACATCTTTCACTTGATTCCGTACCGGAAACGCCGGAACAAGCGGAAAATCCCGAAGATTCGGAAAACGAAGAAAAATCCGAAAATGACGAAGGAGAAAATTAAATGGAAAAGAAATTCAGCGGCAAATCTCTTGACGAAGCCAAAACATTGGCTTATGATTTCTTCGCCGAATACGGCGTTGACGAACATGACGTGGACTTCAGAATTATCGAACAGCCCGTAAAAAAGCTTTTCGGTTCAAAAGGCGAATATATTATTTTAGCAAATGCCCCCGCAGACGAAAAAACGTCATCTTCTGACGGTAAAGCCGATAATAATATCGCACAAGGTATGAGCGGTTCGCAAATGTTGCCTCCGACGCAGTCGGCGGCGCAGTCGGGGGATTATTCCGTTGTGACCGGTTATATTGAAAAAATCCTGAAAGAGTTGGGCGCGGACGAGTTCAGCGTCAACATTATTGAAAAAGAAGATTCCACCGTGCTTGACATTGTCGGCGATAAGCTTGGGATTGCAATCGGGCGCAGGGGTGAAACCCTTGACAGTCTGCAATACCTTGCCATCTTAGCCAATAACCGTTCCGGCGGACAGTTCAAACGCATATCTGTCGATTGCAACGGCTACCGCGAAAAACGCCGCGAAACGCTTGAAACGCTTGCCACACGCACCGCAAGCAAGGTTTTAAAGCAAGGCAGACGTGTTACGCTTGAACCCATGAACCCGTATGAACGCCGCATTATACACAGCAAGGTTGCGGAAATCAACGGCGTTTTCAGCAATTCTATCGGAGAAGAGCCTTTCCGTAAAGTCGTCATTTCCGCAAACGTGCCCAAACCGCGCGGGAATTTTACGCCCCGCGACAATAGGGACAGCCGCGATAACCGGGATAACCGCGGACGCGATAACCGCGACAATAGGGACAGACCGATTACCGCAGGACCTTCTTACAAGCAATCGAGCGGCTTTTCGACTTCGTTTGAGCGGGAATATAAAAGAACCGCAAGCCCGTCCGAAAACATCGAGATTTCACAGGATACGGTGGATTTCGAGAAGAACGCTTCGGTAGGGAAGATTGAATTATAAAAGTAACCGCCCTTTCACAAGGGCGGGTTTTTGTTACGGTTGTTTTATTTTATATTGAAATAAAAGCTCTATTAGATAACTGTATTGATGTACAGGTAATTTATATAATGCGATGTTTCGGGGACTTCCCCGCGGGGGAG
>WRJM01000044.1 GCA_009782265.1 Oscillospiraceae bacterium
AAATTCGTTTAAAGAATTTTGATTATTCACGAGCGGGGTATTATTTTATTACAATATGTATAAAAGATAAAATGGATTTATTTGGTGAAATATTAAATGGTAAAATGTATTTAAACGATTATGGAAAAATTGCGGAAAATGAGTTATTAAATATTCCGTCACATTATAATAATGTTAATATAGATAAATTCATTATTATGCCAAATCACATTCATATGATTGTTGTCATATGTAAAACGGAACATATGAATATAGCGGAACAGATAAATTTAACGGAACGGATAAATCCGTTCCCTACAAAGGTTGATATGCCAAATATAATCGGAAAATATAAAGCAGGAGTAACGCGCACTGTAGGGAACGCATTTATGCGTTCCGATATAATACGTCAGGAAATATGGCAAAAAAGATACCACGACCGCATCATACGCAACGAAGAAGAATATTTAAAAATATGGCAGTACATAGAAGAAAATTCGGAACATTGGAATGAGGATAGATATTTCATATAATTAAATATAGTATTATAAAGTAAAATCCTGCTAATAATATATACATTGAATTAATCAGTAAAATTATGCGTGTCGAGGCACTCGATCGGAGGACATCATGTCATACAAATGCGGCTCTTACCACATCATCGAAAAAACCGCCATCTCGGCGGGCATTTATTCATATGTAATCCTTTGTCCGGATGTCGCCGAAGAAGCCCGTCCCGGACAGTTCGTGCATATCAAGGTTGAGGGGTTCACCCTGCGCCGCCCGATTTCGATTTGCGATATTGACCGCAGAAACGGCTCAATCCGTATTGTTTTTGAAATCCGCGGGCATGGTACGGCGAAAATCACCGATTCCAACGTCGGTGATAATATAGATATGATTGCGCCGCTCGGCAACGGGTTTACATTAATTGAAAATATCGCTTCAGACCGCAGAATTATAACCGTAGGCGGCGGAATCGGCGTTGCACCCTTGCTCGGTGCGGCGAAGGTTTTCCGCGAAAGCGCGACGGCAATCATCGGCTTCAGAAGCTATGCTCAAATTATCCTTGCCAATGATTTCAAACAAAGCGACGTTCATGTAATAACCTGCACCGACGACGGAAGCGTCGGGGTCAAAGGTTCGGTTGTTGCGCCTTTGGAAGCCGAGCTTGAGAGAAACGACGTGGATATGGTTTACGCCTGCGGACCTCAGCCAATGCTTGCGGCGATTGTGAAAATATGCGAAAGTACGGGCGTTAAATGCGAGGTTTCGCTTGAACAGCGCATGGGGTGCGGCGTGGGGGCGTGTGCGGTGTGCGCTTGCGGCATTACAAGGGAACAAAAAGAATCCATGCTGATGGTTTGCAAGGATGGACCTGTTTTCAAGGGTGAGGAGGTGCTGTTGTGAACAAAATCAACAGGGATTTAACCGTAACCGTAGCGGGCGTAACCTTTCCGAATCCGGTGATTGCGGCTTCCGGTGTTTACGGTTTCGGCGAAAGCTATACCGACTTATACCCGCTCAGCTTAATGGGCGGCATTTCCTGCAAAGGGATGACATTGAACCCTAAGGAAGGCAACACCCCTCCGCGTGTGGCAGAAACCCCTGCCGGTATGCTGAATTCGGTAGGTTTACAGAATCCCGGGGTTGATGTATTTATAAATACGCACCTGCCGCGCTTAAAAAAAGAAGGCGCAAATATCATCATCGCAAATATTGCCGGAGAAACACCGGAGGATTACGCGGAAATTGCAGGACGGCTTGATGAAACGAACGTTGATATGTTAGAAGTGAACATTTCCTGCCCGAATGTAAAAAAAGGCGGTGCGGCATGGGGCGTTTCTTCAGAGGGAGCGGCATTGATAACAAAAACCGTCCGTGCGGCAACTAAAAAGCCCGTTATGGTTAAATTAACCCCTAATGTCACTGATATTACGGAAATCGCCAAAGCCGTTCAAGACGCGGGCGCGGATGCGATTTCACTGATTAATACGCTGTTCGGCATGCGGATTGACATTAAAACCAAACGCCCGATTTTACGGAATAACGCGGGCGGGCTTTCAGGGCCGGCAATTTTCCCCGTCGCGCTGAGAATGGTTTGGCAGGTGGTAAGAGCAGTGGAAATTGATGTTGTGGGCTTAGGCGGAATCAACTGCGCCGAAGACGCGGTGGAAATGATGATAGCGGGTGCAAAAGCCGTTCAAATCGGTACGGCAATTGTTTCCGACCCGCTCGCGCCTTTAAAAATTATAGGCGGAATCGAACATTACATGGATATAAATAAAATCAAACATATAAAAGAAATAATCGGAACAGTACAGCCGTGGTAAAACAAATAAGAGCGGATACGCGCACTGCGCAAATCCGCCCTTATATATGTGCTGTTATTACTTCGCTTTGGATTTCGCTACTGTTTCCTTTAAAAGTTTGCCTGCTTTAAAAGCGGGAATTTTCTTTGCCGGAATCTTGATTTTTTTCTGAGACTGGGGATTAATGCCCTCTCTTGCGGCGCGTGTGCGAACTTCAAAAGTTCCGAAACCAACTAAAGAAACCTTTTCGCCCTTTTTGAGCGCTTCGGTAATGCTCTCAATTACAGCTACGAGAGCAGCCTCAGATTTCTTTTTGCTTTCACCGGTTTTCGCGGCAATAGCAGATACCAATTCAATTTTAGTCATTATGACTTCCTCCAAAAAAACATTATATAACAAATTATACCATAAAACACGGTTTTGTCAACTGTTTGAGCACAAAAATTTCAAAATTTTACTTATTTGTCAAAATTAATGTAAAAAATTTTTTACATTTTAGTTTATTTGCTTTATATATATACAGAATTGTTTCACAAATATAATCAATCAACTTAAAAATTACTAATTTTCAAATTGATTGGGATTGCGCTGTTGCGACAGTAGAGTTTGCATTTCTTTTTAAAATGTGCTATACTTTAAAAAGCAATTCAAATAAAGGAGAATTTTTATGTTTAAACGGCAGAAATTTTCATTTTTTATCAGAATAGGTGCGATTATTATTGCGCTCATTTTCATTTTGGGAATCATTCTCAATTCTATTGAAGCATTTTAGAAGTATTTAAAAATAAAATAAACAGGAGGTTCACAGGAATGGCAAAGGTACTTATTGAAACATCTGCAAGACACGTTCACCTGAACGACGCCGCGCTTGAAGCGCTTTTCGGAGCGGGGGCGGTTCTGCATGAGAAAGCGCGGCTTTCCCAGCCCACAGAGTTCTCCACCGAAGAACGTGTAACCATCGTCGGTCCGAAAAAAGAAATCGCCAATGTAATCGTTCTCGGCCCTAACAGAGCCGCGGTTCAGGTGGAAATTTCCGCCACGGACGCCCGTTCGCTCGGGATTAAACCTGTAATCAGGGAATCGGGCGATGTCGCGGGGACGCCCGGCTGTAAGCTGATAGGGCCTGCGGGAGAATTGGAGATAGCGGAAGGCGTTATGGTGGCGAAGCGTCACGTGCATATGACGACCGCTTTCGCGGAGGAACACGGCTTCACGAACGGCGAAATTTTAAATTTAAAAGTAGAGGGAACCGGCAGGGAAGCGGTTTTAGGCGATGTAGTCTGCCGTGTTAGAGATTCCTTTGCCGAAGCAATTCATATCGACACCGATGAATCCAATGCAATTATGGCAACCCCCGGAATTACGGGCGAGTTAATGAAAAATAAAAAACAGCAATAATTGAGAAGAAAAACCTGACACAATGTAGTCAGGTTTTTTCTGTTATACTGGATTTAAACGGTTATCCGTTTACGGAATATTTTGTAGGGGCGGGCTTGTCCCCGCCCGCGGAATAATACGTTTCGCAATTACTTATTTTATATTCAACAAAGGAGAAATTAAAAAACAATGAAAAAAATGAAAATCGCAATCGCATTATTGTTAACTTTACTTATTTTCACAGCCTGTACAGACACAGAAGAAAAAAACGAAAACGGGCAAAGCGAACAAAATAAGCAAAATGAACAAATTGAAGAAAATGAAAAGGGGAAAGAAGAAATGAATGAATCTCAACCTGAGCTTGATGTAAACGAAAATCAAGAACAACAAACCCAGCAAGAAACGCAAAAGGATATTTTTTATGAAGTTTTAATCAGCGAACAGTTCAGCGATGCCATTCCGGACGAATATAACTACTATGAAAAGCTGATTGGCGTTTGGGATTTTGAAGTTGTCAGCAATGACGGTAAAACCGGAAAGGGTGAATGGTCTTTTTCGTGGATATTAGAAGGAAAAGTGCTGCAGGATATTTTCATTCTGCCGTTCGGGGAAGAAAATAATTTAGGATATGCCGATTACGGAGCAACTGTCAGGATTTTTAATCCGGACAAAAAAGAATGGGAAATCATGTGGCTCAATAAAGGCATGTATAACCACGCGACGGCTGAAATGTCGGATTCAATGATAATCCACACTCATCACAGCAACGAAAACTGGAAATGGGTATTTGCTGAAATCACAGACGACACTTTTCATTGGCAGGATGTAATGGTGCAGCAGGACGGTACATGGAACGTCCGGGGCGATTTATACGCAACGCGCAGAACGCTTGCTCCGGAAGTCAGTGCTACGGATTATTTTTATGATGTTTTGGTCAGCGAACAGGGAAGCGGAAAAATCAAAGATGAATTCAACCATTACGAAAAGCTGATTGGCGACTGGGAATTTGAAGGCGTTTTCAGTTCCGGTGAAACATTCCAAGGGGAATGGTCTTTTTCATGGATATTGGAAGGAACAGCAATTCAAGACGTCTTTATTGCGCCCTCACGCGCTACGAGAGATACGAGCCCGTTTAAAGATTCCGGCGAATACGGGGCGGGCGTAAGGCTTTTTGAAAGTAAGGGCAGTAATGCGGTATGGCATAATTTCTGGTTTGAAAACGGAAACATTATATATCTCAAGATGGAAGAGGCAGATTCCATGCTGGTGCATACAAGGCTTGACAAGGAAGAAGAAAAATGGGTGTTTGCTGAAATCAACGACAATGATTTTCACTGGCAGAATGTAACGGTGCAAGCGGACGGAACATGGCAGGTCAATTTAGATGTATACGCAAAAAGAATATAAATAAACCTGACAGACAGTTGTCAACATTCATGTGTTATACTGGTAAAAAATGTATAGGAGGTTTCACATGGGAGAATTAAACAAAATCATGTCTAAATTTGCGGAATCGGGTTGGGATTTAATCGATAAGCCCGCGCAGGAATGGTTGGACGGCAAAAAAAGCGCGGCGGATATTTTACCTGTTATCAAAGAAGCAGACGAGCAGTGCGGAAGCTGCGGCTGCGAAATGGACCCGCTCTACAAAAAGGCAATTGAGTTACTTAGTGCGTAGAATTTACCTTTCTGCTACAAACCGGCTTGTTTAAAACAAGCCGGTTTATTATTCTATTTATCCCCGAACGAAATTCCGATATTCCTTGCCGTGACGACCTCTTTCCCCTCCGGAGCGACAAATTTCGTTTTCATCGCTACGTCTGAAAGATGATTTTCCGTGATTTCATCGCCTGAAAGCGCAACCGTATACCCGAATTTATCTTTTTGAATCAGCGTTGCCGCCCTTGCGCCGAACTTTGTGGAAAGCACGCGGTCATACGCGGACGGGCTTCCGCCCCTGAGCATGTGCCCGGGTACAACTGCGCGGGTTTCATACCCTGTTGCTTCCTGAACCTGCTTTGCCACCCGCGAAGTAATCGTAACTTCTCCCGCTTCCGTGCGTTTTTGAAGGCGTTCTTTCTTTTTCATGCCGGCTTCCGTAATGTCAAGCGCACCCTCCGCAACCGCAAGGATTGAAAAGTGCTTGCCCGAATCCGCGCGGTTTTGAATCGCCTTGATTACGCAGTCCATATTAAAAGGTATTTCCGGAATCAGAATAATATCAGCACCGCCGGCGATTCCCGTATAAAGCGTCAGCCAACCCGCTTTATTACCCATGATTTCCACCACCATAATGCGGCTGTGCGAATGAGCAGTAGTGTGAATCCGGTCAATGACGTCTGTTCCTATATCGACGGCAGTATGAAAACCGAAAGTCACCGATGTTCCCCAAATATCGTTATCAATGGTTTTCGGTAAACCTATGATGTTTAATCCTTCTTCCGAAAGCAGGTTGGCGGTTTTGTGCGTACCGTTGCCGCCGAGCGTGAGCAGGCAGTCTAAATTCCACTCTCTGTAGGTTTCTTTCATCTGTTTGACTTTATCAATATTATCGTTTTCGACAATCTGCATTTTTTTATACGGGGTTCTGCGCGAACCGAGAATTGTACCCCCGCGTGTCAGAATCCCGTAAAAATCTGTAGGTTTCATCAAGGTGCAGTGGTTGCGGATTAAACCGTAAAAGCCGTCGGATATACCGACGATTTCGATATTCTCCTCACCCATAAGCTGATAACAGGCTTTCACAACACCCCTGATTGTGGCGTTAAGCCCGGGGCAGTCGCCGCCGCTCGTGAGAATCCCGATTCTTCTTTTTTTTAATAAAAATGAAGCCATTAATTTTACGTTCCTTTTGATTTAATTACTTTTAGAAGCAAATAATAAAAATTATCTCTGCGTTTCTCCCGCCTACGGCGGGGAAATGCGAAAACAGTTCTATCTGCCATTTGGTAATTTAATTATAAACTTTTATATTAAATATGTCAAGGTAAGTATTGACAAGCAACCTAAAATAAGGTAAAATAATTATATCATCAAAAAAAACGGAGGGTCTATAAGCATGAGCGAATTTTTCAGTTCCATCCCGAAAATCAACTACGAGGGCAAATCCTCAAAAAACCCGCTTTCCTTTAAATTTTACAACCCGGAAGAAGTGATTGCGGGCAAAACAATGAAAGAACAGCTTAAATTTGCGCTGTCGTGGTGGCACACCATGTGCGGCGAGGGTGCGGATATGTTCGGACGCGGCACAACCGACAAAAACTGGAACGCTTCAAATAATGAAGAGCGTTCCGCCAATAAAGTCTGCGCGGCATTTGAAATTATGGATAAGCTCGGTATAGACTACTTCTGCTTCCATGACAGAGATGTTTCCCCCGACTACGCAACCTTAGCCGAATCCAACGAAAAATTAGATAAAGCAGTTGACGTAATCGTTGACATGCAGAAGAAAACCGGTAAAAAATGCCTTTGGGGCACTGCCAATAACTTCTCTCACCCCCGTTACATGAGCGGCGCGGGCACTTCTCCGAACGCGGACGTTTTCGCTTTCGCGGCGGCGCAAATCAAAAAAGCACTTGAAGTCACTGTAAAACTTGGCGGTAACGGCTATGTTTTCTGGGGCGGACGAGAGGGTTACGAAACCTTATTGAATACCAACATGGGCTTAGAGCTTGACAATATGGCGCGTTTAATGCGCCTTGCAGTGAATTACGGGCGTTCAATCGGCTTCAAGGGCGATTTCTACGTAGAACCCAAACCGAAGGAACCCACCAAGCATCAGTATGACGTTGACAGTGCGACTGTAATCGGTTTCCTGCGCAAATACGGGCTTGACAAAGACTTTAAGCTGAACATAGAAGCAAACCACGCTACATTGGCAATGCACACCTTCCAGCATGAGCTCCGCGTCGCACGTGATGCGGGCATGTTCGGTTCGATTGACGCCAATCAGGGCGATATGCTTCTCGGCTGGGACACCGACCAGTTCCCGACTAATATTTATGACACTACTTTATGTATGTACGAAGTGCTGAAAGCGGGCGGCTTCACCAACGGCGGTTTGAATTTCGACTCTAAGGCAAGACGCGGCTCTTTTGAACTTGCTGACATTTTCTATTCATACATTGCGGGAATGGATGCGTTTGCTCTCGGTTTAAGAATCGCCGACAAGCTGATTACCGACGGACGCATTGACGATTTTGTAACCCAGAGATATGCAAGCTGGCAGTCCGGAATCGGCGCAGACGTCATCAGCGGTAAGGCTGACCTTGCGGCACTTGAAAAATACGCGCTTGATAAGGGCGAGGTAAGCACGCTGACAAGCTCCAGACAGGAAATGCTTGAAGATATTATGAATAATATTATGTTTACGCTGTAATTTTAACAATATTTTATATGTTACGGGCGCGCAGTGCGCGCCCCTACATTTGATATGCGGAGGATTAAAAATTATGATAACAATGCCATATCTGCGTTTCCACGGAAATTGCGAAGAAGCCTTTAATTTTTATGCCGAATGTTTCGGCTCACATTCATTAAATTTTTCACGACTAAATAACGACCCGAATAATCCGATTATGCACGCGCATTTAATGTTTGATGAAACGAGCGGAATTGCAGGTTCAGACGGGGACTCGCCTATACCGGAAAACTTTGATATTCTTGTTATATTTCAAACAAGAGAAGAGGTTGATGCTGTATTCGCGAAGCTTTCCGCAGGTGCAAAAAGTACATCAGATTTTAAACCGCACCCGCCTCCCGATGATAAAGGCGGCGGTTCAAGCGTAGTTGATAAATACGGATACTCGTGGTTTTTATGCGTTTGATATGCTTTACAGTTTAAAATAACGGAAGGAAACGGCGGGTCGCCGCTGACAATATTTGCAAAAATTCTCTAAGGAAGGAAATAATATAATGGCATATATACTTGGAATTGACATAGGAACCTCCGGCACTAAAACTGTTTTATTCGACGAAACCGGTAAAGCGCAGGCAAGCTCCACGCACGAATACCCGCTTTACACCCCGCAAAACGGCTACGCCGAGCAGAACGCTGAGGACTGGTGGAACGCGGTTGTAAACAGCGTCCGTGACGTTTTAGCAGAAAGCGAAGTAAACCCCGCTGAAATCAAAGGCGTGGGCTTATCGGGGCAAATGCACGGGCTTGTTATGCTTGACGGTGACAATAATGTAATCAGAAAGAGCATTATCTGGTGCGACCAGCGCACGGCAAACGAAGTAAACGAGCTTAACCAAAAGGTCGGGCATGATAAATTAATCGAGATTACCGCTAATCCGGCAATTACCGGCTTCACGGCGGCGAAAATCCTTTGGGTCAGGAACAACGAGCCTGAAAACTACGAAAAATGCCGTCATATTTTATTGCCTAAAGACTATATCAGATACATGCTTACGGGCGAATTTGCAACCGAAGTCAGCGACGCTTCCGGTATGCAGTTGCTTGACATTCCGAAGCGCGACTGGTCTGATGAGGTGTTGCAGAAACTCAGCATTGACAAGGCTTTATTAGCAAAAGTGCATGAATCCCCCGAAATCACGGGCGAAATCACTTCAAGAGCTGCGGGGTTAACCGGACTGAAAGCCGGAACGCCTGTTGTAGGCGGCGCGGGCGATAACGCAGCAGCGGCAATCGGCACGGGCGTTGTTGAGGACGGTAAGGCGTTCACGACTATAGGTTCATCGGGCGTTGTTTTCGCGCATACAAGCAATATTTCCATTGACAAGGGCGGCAGGGTTCATACCTTCTGCTGTGCCGTACCCGGCGCGTGGCACGTTATGGGCGTAACCCAAAGCGCGGGCTTGTCTTTGAAATGGTTCAGGGATAATCTTTGCTGGGGTGAAATGGAAACCGCGCTTGGCATGAATGTTGACCCCTATTACTTGTTAGACCGCATGGCAAGCGATGTGCCGATTAGTGCAAACCGCTTGTTTTACATGCCGTACCTGAACGGCGAACGCACCCCGCACCTTGACCCTAACGCACGCGGTTCGTTCGTAGGTTTGTCTACTATGCACAAAAAGCATGATTTAATCCGTGCAGTTATGGAGGGTGTTTCGTATTCACTGCGCGACTGCGTTGAAGTTATGCGAGAGATGAATATCAACGTCAGCGATATGATGGCGTGCGGCGGCGGCGGAACATCTAAGCTATGGCGGCAAATGCTTGCGGACCTATACGCTTGCAACGTCAAAACTGCGCACAACAGCGAAGGTCCTGCGCTCGGCGTAGCGATTTTAGCCGCAGTAGGAACAGGATTGTATAAATCCGTCCCCGAAGCCTGCAAGGCAATCATCAAAATTGACCGCGAGCAAGCTCCGATTCAGGAAAACACCGAAAAGTACGAAAAAGTTTACACAATGTACAGAAAACTTTACCCGGCAATGAAAGGCATTTTCGCGGAGCTGGCGGGGTTGCAGGTGTAGCATGAAAAGAATATTCGCTTTATCATTAACCGCTTTAATTCTTCTAACAGCTTGCGGTAAGGTAAAAGGAGGAAACAATTTTATGGACATGAAACGTATGGCACAGGAATGTGAAAGAATAAGCGATAATATTCTTTATGAAGCTGTTACAGAATTACCGGAAACAGGTGATTCAAATACAATTTACATGATTTTACAAGACGAAACTGTTATATGTTCAGACCCGTTGCATTATAATGTTTATAAAATGTGGCATTTCTACCCTGAAGGCGATTGGGGCGATTGGGGTAGTATTGAGGTAATAAAAGACAGTGACGATTTTAACAGCGCATGCGAATACGCAATGGAATCTTTTTATGATGCCATGAGCGAGATTTTCTAAAATTTATTAACTATATAAATGTTAAGAAGAAAATAAAAATTTAAAAGGAGTATACAAACCATGCAACTATTCATCGACACCGCAAACGTAAACGAAATTCGCCGCGCCGCCGATATGGGCGTCATCTGCGGCGTAACCACCAATCCGTCTTTAATCGCAAAAGAGGGGCGCGACTTCGTGGAAGTGGTTAAGGAAATCACCGAAATCGTGGATGGACCTATTTCCGCCGAAGTCATCGCGCTTGAAGCGGACAAAATGGTTGAGGAAGCCATTCCGCTTTCCCGAATCCACAACAACATCGTCATTAAACTCCCCTTTTGCGAAGAGGGCTTAAAAGCAACAAAAATCTTGACCGAAAAGGGCATTATGACCAATGTAACGCTGATTTTTTCAGCGGCACAGGCTCTGTTAGCGGCTAAAGCCGGTGCAACCTTTGTCAGCCCGTTCCTTGGGCGGCTTGACGACGTGGGTACAGACGGATTAGCACTGATTGAAGAAATCGTTGATATTTTCGACGCGCACGGTATTGAAACCGAAATTATCGCGGCTTCAATCCGTAATCCCATTCATGTAACGCAGGCGGCGCGTATGGGTTGTGATATTGCAACAATCCCGTTCAGCGTCATTATGCAAATGCTGAACCACCCGCTGACAACAATCGGAATCGAACGCTTCCTGAAAGATTGGGAAGGTTTTGAAAAGAGATAAAATTAATTTTAAAGGGCGGTTTTCCGCCCTTTTTGTTTCACGGCATGTAGGGGCGGATTGGCGCAGTGCGCATATCCGCCCGAAAATCCGAAGAAACCCATTGTAGGGGCGAACAGTGTTCGCCCGCTAAAAGACGGTGCGTACTGCGCATTTCGGGCGAACACTGTTCGCCCCTACGAGGTTCACAATGACCAAAGAAATTAAAACATGCAAAGCCGAAATAAACCGCTTGCTTTCCGAAAACGCCGCAGATACCGATTGGAACAGGGAAGCGGAGAATCTGCTTGTTAAAATTAAATTCTTTCAGCACGAAAGGATTGTACATTTAATTGTCACAATGACCATGAGCATATTGACTGTGATTACCGTCTGCGCGCTGTTCATTGCGGGGGCTTCGGGGGAAGCAATTGTGATTCCCGTGATTTTGCTTTTTGTGCTGTTTTTGGCTTTAACAGCGGCTTATTTGGCGCATTATTATAAATTAGAGAACGGCGTTCAGGAGCTTTATAAAATATATCAGAAATTACAGGAAAATTGCCAAAAAATGTGAACTTTTTTACGGGAATGTAAAAAAACAGAATTATGGTTGAATTTTATTGTTTTTAATGGTATAATGATAAGCGTGAATAAAATTTATATTGAAAGCGGGGGATTGCTGTGTACCATGATTTAATGGATTCAATAGGCTTTATCGCTAAAACCGACCCGGAAGTCGCAGACGCCATGAATAAAGAGCTTCTGCGCCAAAAAAGAAACTTAGAGCTGATTGCGAGCGAAAATATTGTTTCACCGGCGGTTATGGCGGCTATGGGCAGTATTCTGACGAATAAATACGCAGAGGGTTACATAGGAAAGCGTTATTACGGCGGCTGTGAATGTGTGGATATAATTGAGAGCATAGCGATTGAACGCGCGAAGAAGCTTTTCGGGGCGGGCTTTGCCAATGTTCAACCTCATTCGGGCGCGCAGGCGAACACAGCGGTTTATTTCGCGCTTTTAGAATACGGCGATACGGTTTTGGGTATGAATTTAGCGCACGGCGGTCATTTAACGCACGGCTCACCGGTGAATATATCGGGAAAATATTTTAACTTTGTCCCTTACGGGCTTGATGATATAACCCAGCGTCTTGATTATGACGTTATAGAGAAGTTAGCTGAAGAGCATAAACCGAAGATGATAGTAGCGGGAGCAAGTGCTTATCCTCGTGAAATCGACTTCGCAAGACTCGCGGAAATCGCGGGGCGCGTTGGCGCCTACCTAATGGTAGACATGGCGCATATTGCGGGGTTAGTTGCGGCGGGAGAGCATGGAACACCTGTTCCGTATGCAGATGTGACTACGACGACTACGCACAAAACCTTACGCGGACCCAGAGGGGGTTTAATTCTAACCAATAAAGAAGAAATCGCGGTAAAAATGAATAAGGCAATATTCCCCGGCACGCAGGGCGGACCTTTAATGCACACTATTGCGGCAAAAGCCGTCTGCTTCGCGGAAGCACTCAAACCGGAATTTAAGGAACACGGCAAACAAATCAGGAAAAACGCGGCAGTTTTAGCAAAAGGACTGCTTAATAAAGGCTTTGAGCTTGTATCCGGCGGCACGGACAATCATTTGATGTTAGTTGATTTACAGCCGTTCGGGCTGACCGGCAAGGACTTAGAAAATAAACTTGACGAGGTTTACATAACCGTTAATAAAAACGCAGTACCTAATGACCCGCAAAGCCCGTTCATCACCAGCGGAATCAGAATCGGCACACCCGCTGTCACCACAAGGGGCTTAAAGGAAGCCGATATGGAAGAAATCGCAGAATGTATATACATGACGGCGAAGGATTTTAACGGCAACAAAGAAACCGTAAAAGAAAAAGTAAACGCAGTATGCAGCAAATATCCGCTTTATTAAAAATATAATATAAAAATTCCGAATATGGTTTTAATACTAATTTCAGATTAAAATGTAGACAAGATTTGCGAGAATATTTTTCGCTTATCGAGGCGGACGACGCAGTAATGCTTTGTGCATTGCAAGGAGGACAACGAAGATAGGCGAAAAATAGACCGCAAAGATGTCTATATTTTAATTTGAGATTAGTATAATTTGGAGGAGAAATGACTGCAAAAGAAAACGAAGTTGTATTCAATAAAAAAAAGCAGGTTGCGCACCTTTCAGTGATTGCGCTTGAGGGCGCAACAGAGCTTGGCAATAAAATCAATGATTATTTAATCGAATGGTGGAATCTGAGAGGTTATAAAACCGATACATTTTTAATCAGAAACGAGTGCCCGCGGTTCTCATCGGGTGACGCCAAGGGTATATTAAGAAAATCAATCAGAGGCGACGATATTTTTATATTGGTTGACGTAGGGAATTATTCTTGCAAATATCAGTTTTTCGGCGAAGAAAACCGTATGTCGCCCGACGACCATTTTCAGAATTTAAAGCGCATTATTCAGGCGGCAGGCGGAAAAGCCCACAGAATCA
>WRJM01000045.1 GCA_009782265.1 Oscillospiraceae bacterium
GGAAATCTGCCCTGAGCTTAAAGCCTGCGCGCCGGGTAAACTTAACAGTAAACGTCTGCCTTTTTTAAAAAATATAATTACCGTGAATTCAAGGCAGGACGGGTGTTTTACGTGGGAAGAAGCGTTTAATTTAGGCGGTGAGGCGGAAGCGGCTTTAGTGCGTTCAAGGCGGCTTTCACTGAACAAGAATGAAGTTTGCAATATGCAGTATACCAGCGGCACGACAGGCTTCCCGAAAGGCGTTATGCTGACGCATTACAATGTCGTAAACAACGGTAAAGCAATCGGGGACTGTCTTGATTTTTCTAACCATGACCGCCTGATGATTCATGTGCCGATGTTCCACTGCTTTGGTATGGTTCTCGGTATGACTGCCGCCATGACGCACGGAACAACGATTTATCCCATTTCGGCGTTTTCTCCCGCAAAAGGCTTGAAGTGTATCAATGAGAACGCAATTACCGCTTTTCACGGCGTTCCGACCATGTTTATCGCCATGCTTGAACACGCTGATTTTAGCAAAACTGATTTTTCGGAGGTCAGAACAGGTATTATGGCAGGTTCCCCCTGCCCTGTTAAGGTTATGGAAGACGTGCTTCATAAAATGAACATGACTGAGGTCTGCATTACCTACGGGCAGACGGAAAGCTCCCCCGCGATTACCATGAGCAAAACGTCCGACAGCGTGGAACAGCGGGTAAACACAGTCGGCGGCAAGATTTACGGCGTTGAAGTAAAAATCACCGACCCTGTAAACGGCGAAGAACTGCCGGACGACACGGACGGCGAATTATGCGCACGGGGTTATAACGTGATGAAAGGGTATTATAAAATGCCGGAAGCGACAGCCGCGGCGATTGACGAAGACGGCTGGCTTCATACCGGCGACCTTGCCCGCCGCCGCAAAGAGGACGGTTATTATAAAATCACGGGACGAATCAGGGATATGATTATCCGCGGCGGCGAGAATATTTACCCGAAAGAAATTGAGGATTTTTTGTACACATATGAAAAAGTCCGCGATGTGCAGGTTATCGGCGTGCCGGACAAGCAGTACGGCGAAGAAATCATGGCGTGTATTATTCTGAAAGACAGCGCGGAGGAAAGCGAAGAGCTTAAAGAAGAAATTAAGGCTTTCGCGCTTGCGCGCATGGCGAAACATAAAGTACCGAAATATATTGATTTTGTCAGGGAATTTCCCATGAATGAGGCGGGGAAGGTAAAAAAATATAAAATGCGTGAAGCGGCGGTTGAGAAGCTGAATCTTCAAGCGGATGAAAAAATCGTTACGGCGTAATTTGTAATCAATTTGTAATTGCTTTTTCAATTCTCCTGTGTTAAAATGAAAATATACGTAATACTAATACCGATTATAAAAGCTCTTAAAAATCCGTACAAAAAGCTTGCGTTTATGGGTTTTTGTACGGATTTTTTAGAAAGCTTTTAATGAGGGATTAGAATAAATATACTTTCATTTTAACAGCGGGGGAATTTTTATGTTCAAACGGCTCAAAAACAACAAACAGTTTGCAATCGCAGTCACAGCCGTGCTTGCTGTGCTTATCATTTTCGGTGTGTTTCAGCTTGCTGAAATTATAAACGGCAAAACCGAAGCTGTGAAGCAAAAAGAACGCGGCGATAAATACCTTGAAACCTATGATATTGATAATGCTTTGCGGCATTATAAATGGGCGCTTGAAGCCGACCCTGCATATGAAGATGTTTATATTTCTTTGTATGAAGTTTACACAGGACAGGGCGAAAGAATTTTAGCGCGTGATATTTTATACGAAGGTGCGGAAATAACCGAAAGCGAACTGCTTTGGGCGTTATACGAAAACGCTGATTGCTTGTTGGATTTACCGGAGCAAATCGTCTATCTTGTTTTATGGGAAATTGAACAGGCAAGATGGGAAATTGAAGAAAATAATGATAATAATGAACATGCTGGCGAAAAAGATATTTTTAATAAATATACGGAAGACGGAGAGATTTGGAGAAGCGATGTTAAGCATATAAAAAATTTATCTTTAGTAAATGCAGATGTTTCGGATTATAATTTTTTGAAATATTTTGAAAGTTTAGAAAGTATTATAATTTCAAATTTCCGGAATACCGATATGTCTTGCTTATCGCAAATGAAAAATTTAAAAAAATTAGAACTTCATTGGCAAGCCGGTCTTTCATATCTGCCGTTTGCGGAGTTTACGATATTACCTGAGCTAACGGGGCTTGAAACCATCTTCTTTTTCGGAGAACCGACTGATGAATCCGGTGAGATAGCGGATTATCTATCTGTATTATCAGGATTTAAGAATTTAACAAGTTTAAATATTACTTCTGTCGGTATAGCTGTATCCGAATCGCCGCTTGATTTAACACCGCTCAGCTCTTTAACACAGCTTAAAGAATTATCGCTTAACACTTCATTGCTCGGTGATTTAACACCGCTCGGAAACCTTACAGAATTAGAAATATTAACTATAAACAGTCAAAGAGATACTGACTTGTCGCCGCTCGGAAATTTAAAAAAATTAAAAAGCTTAAGTTTTGGTGTTTTTGGTCTTTCAGATATATCAGTGATTAAAAACTTTACAGAGCTTGAAGCGTTTTATTTATATACAGATTCACAGTTTGATATTTCACCGCTCGGTTCGTTCACAAAATTGAAAACGCTCCATATTAAAAATTTCGGGAACAATGAAATTTATGATTTAACCCCGCTTAAAAATCTTACGGAGCTTGAAGAACTTAGCTTAGGAAGTCAATCCATCACGGATATTTCGCCGCTTGAAAACCTTGTAAAACTGGAATATCTTGAATTAGACTCAAATCCGATAAAGAATTTAACGCCGCTTGCAACCTTACAAAGATTAAAGCATATCAGTTTAAGATACTGTGATTTAACCGGCGTTGATTTATCTGCGTTGTCAGATTTACCTTTATTAGAATATTTGGATTTAAGCAGCTCGCATATTACCGATATTTCAGGGCTTTCAAAGCTTAACGAACAAACAGAGCTTCATCTTAGCTTTAATAAAATCGAAGATTTTTCTCCTGTAGCGCATGTAAAAGATGTACGCGGAAGATGAGGAGCACACCATGAAAATCATTAAAACCTTAAAAGAAAATAAACAGCTTGCAATCACCGTCACTGCTGTGCTTGCAGTGCTTATTATCTTCGGCGTGCTTCAGCTTATTGAAAAGGTAAGCGGAAAAACCGAAGCCGAAAAGCAAAAAGAACGCGGTGATAAATACCTTGAAACTTATGATGTTGACAGTGCTTTGCGGCATTATAAATGGGCGCTTGAAAACGACCCCGCGTATGAAGAAATTTATATTATTTTGCATGATGTTTATTTAAGCAGACAGGATAAAATCAAAGCGCGCGAAATTCTGCTTGATGGCGCGGAAAACACAGACAGCGACAGAATCCGTGAACTTCTTGCGGAAGCGGATTATATTGTTGTGTTTCAGAATACAGATTTTGAAGCAACCGTAAGAAGAATATATAATTTAGGGAATGATGTTATTTGGCGCAGTGATTTAGATGATATAACCATAGGGGTTTATTATGTTTCAAACTGCGATTTATATGATGATTTACTGCACTTCCGAAACCTTGAGCATTTAACATTGGGGTATAACGGCGATTATGATATAAGCAGATTCGGCGCGCTTCCGAAGCTAACCTTTCTTGATTTAAGGGGCGGGGTTTTAGACTTATCCGAAACAACCGGATTCACAAATCTGACTGAACTGACACTGCGGTACTCGGTAATTAAAGGAAAACTGCCGGAAAATAACGGCTCTTTTGAAAAACTCGAAATTTTAACAATAAATTACTGCGAATTAGATAATATACATTTCGGTTCGCTTGCAAGCCTTAAACAATTAACAGCCGAAGACTGCGGGATTGAAGATGTAACGATGTTCACCGGTTTTAAAAACCTTGAATACTTGGATTTAAACCAAAATAAAGTCGCGGATATTTCGCCGCTTACCGGTCTTGAAAATCTTGCTTCTTTATATTTCAGAGGGAATCTTGTTTCGGATTTAAGCGTTTTAAAAGACTTAAAATTGCTTCATTATGTACAATTAGGAAACAATCCTTTTATAAAAATTGATATGAATGATTTTGCGCATATTGGCAATGTTGCCGGTTTACCGCCGAATCTTCCTGTTGATAAAGATGATTATTACGTTTGGGACTGGGAGTCGGAGGCAGTGCGGGACGCCGCAAGAGAGGATTACCACTCTTCCGGTACGGCAAATTATATCCTTAAAAGCCAGCTTGAACAAAGAACATACCTAAACTTACACGCTCTCTACGAGGATGGCAAGGTTTTAACCTTAGGCGATGTAAAATATATGCCGAATCTTGAGCAAATTTCAATTTCCAGCAATATTTCGGTTGATTTATCACCGCTTGCGGAATTAAAAAATTTAAAAAGCGTTAGTTTGGCCGGAATGGCGGATATATCAGAACTTTTAAAGCTTCCTATGCTTGAAGGATTATATATTAATCAATATAACGATGATGTTATTACGGACTGTTCCGTTATTGCGGAATTAACAAATTTAAAATCGCTTACGATTTATAACTGTAGTTCGGAAATTTCGTTCTTATCAAAGCTGACCGGACTTGAATCGCTTTCCGTTATATTTTCGGACAATAATAACAGCGTTCCGGACATATCGGTGCTTTCCGGTTTAACCAAACTGCAAAGCTTAACTTTACGCTTTTATTCCTCGCGTGGTTTTAACTTAAACGGCGAAACCGAAATCATTACAGGTCTATCTGATATATCCGCACTTTCCGGATTAAATCGATTAAACTATTTGGATTTGGAAAATAATAATATTTCTGATATATCGGCACTTTCAGGGTTAAACAATTTAATCAGATTAAACTTATCGCTGAACCAAATCGCGGATATATCACCGCTTTCAGAGATGTATGATTTGACCTATTTATATATATACAGCAACAATATCACTGATATATCCGTGCTTTCGGAACTGTATAATCTGCGGGAAATTAATTTAAGCGGTAATCAAATTACAGATGTTTCACCCTTGTCAGGATTCTCTCATGGTATTTATATAAATTTTTTAGGAAATCCGATTACTGATTTTTCGCCGGTCAGGCATATCGTCAGGGACCGGTATGATAATTATAATTACGAAGAATGGATTGGCAGGGAGCATTGGTATTATCAATAAAAAATGAACGGCTTCAAAACCGTTCATTGTATTTACAGCACCCTCACACCGGTAAAAAAGCTGTTTTTATAATACCCGCTTGTTATATCAAACTCCCGGACATTTTCGCCCGGCATACGACAGCTTATCATAATTCCGTCCCCGATATAAATGCCGCCGAACTGCGCTTTTTCCCTGTTCTCAGAAAAGAACACCAAATCCCCGGCTTCAAGCTCCGAAACAGAATCAATTTTATTTCCCATATTTGCCTGTTCGCTTAAAACACGCGGACAATTCACATATCCGTTGGCACGCAAAACATAGTAGATAAAACCGGAATTGTCAAATCCGGCAGACGGGGAATCGCCGCCGTCTTTGAAAGGAAGCCCTATAAGTGACTTTGCCGTCTGTGCGATTTGATTCTCAACAGCGGGATTCAACGGGGTTTCGCTGTTATCCGTTTCTGTTCCGGATACCGCCGGTGTTTTAGATACGGGCGGAACGGATTGAAGCGGGGCTTTTTCGGTATTCGGCGGAGCGGATTTTGAATTATCGGAATTATCGGGCTTCTCACCGCTTGAAACAGGCGGCTTCGGCTCGGGCTTTTCATCCGATTCCTTAACGCTGATAGTGCCGCCGGCACAGCCGGAAAGGATAAAAGCAATTGCGAGAGTAAGCAGCATAATCATAAAAGCTGTTTTAAATTTCTTTTTCATTTTTTGTTCCTTAATTTTTTGTTATTTATATTAAAATCCAATAGAAATATTGATATATTTTGTAGGAGCGGGGCTCGTCCCCGCCCGCAAAAGTACAGGTGTATTTTTTCTATTTTTATTTTACCATAAAACAACCGTCAATTTCAATAGCTAAAGGGTTACAATTTAATTACAAAAACCGGCAAACAATGACAACAACCGACAGAGAGTAATAAATTGCGTTAATTATACTGTAAGAATACCGTTTTTGTTTATTTTGAGCAAAAGAATTTGTTCTTCTGCGCCGGTGTTTGCATTGATATAAACTAAAAGCTGTTCGCCTGAATCAGCACGGCATTTGAATTCGTAGCAAAACCGTTCGCTCATGCCGTCGGACGGAATCAAACATAATTTCACATTTTCGGCAGTTAGGAACGGAGAAAGCTTTGCTTCCGCTTCGTCCGCGCTTAAAGCGGGTTTCCCGAAATCGCGCCCATTCGGGTGATGATTGGTCAGATAGCCGCGTGCGTCAAAGCTGATAACTTCGCCCGTGTCCATAGCAACGCCGGTTTTAATTAAATCCGTATACAATGTAACGCCGTTCTGAACCCCGGCAAAGTTAATAATACACACGCCGTCCCGTATTTCGTGATAAGTTTCAGTGATTTGACTGAACCCGAGTTTTTCAAGGTATCTTCTGCCCGCCGCCGTCGCTTGCGCCGCTGTAATCCGTTCCGCTTCAACCGTGCGGTAACTCAGCATGTAGCTTAAAAATCCGCCCGCTTTCGTAATTGCCGCCGTTGTATTTTTATGCCCGAAGATATAAGAATCCATTCTGCCGGTTTCTGTACCCGTGAAAGTAAGCGCGGCGTTTCCTGTAGCTGCAATTGCAGACTGCAAAGCTTCCTGCTCGTCAATTATCTTTTTATTCTGCGTCATAAGCGGGTCTTTCTGCATGATGTGGTCAGAAAAAGGACCGTCGTAAATCAGCATGGGGTATTCATCGAAAGCGTCGTCCATTTCTTTGAAGCCGTCTGTGATACGGGGAGGTTGCTCTGCTCCCGCACGTTCGGTTTCATGCGCGATTTTTTCCGCTTTTTCAAAGGTTAAAAGGCCGTCCTGAAGCTGTTTTTCCACACGCCACATATTTTCGGCGGCAGTGATTGAAAACGCATACAGGCTTTCAATATTTTTCCTGTCGTCCGGGGTTAATTCTTCGCCGTCGGCAACCCGCTTAGAAAGTGCTTTTGCGTAATTCCCTACTTGTGAGAGGAATTTATAAGTTGCGGATAAATCAAGCTCTGCAACCGGAAGCTGGGAAATCCCTGTTTTTGCCGCTGCCGCTTCCGTATGAAGACGTGCGGAAAGCTCGCTCATCATAGAGGGTGAACTGCTGTACATACCTTTTTGAAGCGTATTTTTTATGTTTTCAAGGTTATGTGATAATTCTTCAATCACGCGGATATAGCTGTTTTCAAGTGCGCGTTTCGTGTTTGCGGTTTGAGCTCCGCTGAACGAAAGCGCAATTGCCAAGGCGGCAATAACGGCGGCGGGAAAAGCAATTATACGCGCTAATCCGCGGGTTGTGAGAGTTATCATAGGGGTTCTCCTTGTTTTGGATTTATTTTGATATGTAGGGAACGCATTTATGCGTTCTTATTGTACGGGACGCCGTGGGCGTCGTCCCCTACATTTAATCTCGGGCGGAAATAGATTCCGTTTCTACTATTTTTTCACATAATTTTTAAAATATACTGTTTTCATTTTAACTTAAATATGTTATAATAATTAAAAAACAAGGAATTTTTAATGATTTATTTTGACAACGCGGCAAGCATGAAGCCGTGTAAAGCGGCACTGAAAGCCTTTAATGACTGCGCTGAATTAAACTTTGCTAATCCGTCCGCGCTTCATAAGGGCGGTATCGAAGCCGAAAAAGTTATTACAACCGCAAAAAAAACAATCCTTTCAAAATTTCTTCAAACACAAAGCGGCGATTTCATTTTCACGTCCGGAGGAACAGAAAGCAACAATCTTGCTGTTTTCGGCGTGAATCCTGCTAAAAAGCGCAGAATCGTAACCACAGCTATTGAACACCCGTCGGTTGCCGCGCCTTTAAATGAGCTTGAAAAACGCGGTTTTGAAGTTGTTTGGTTATCACCTGTTCATAATGAGGATTTTGAAGAACAAATTATAAAAGCCGCAGATGAAAATACGTTCTTAGTAAGCGTTATGTCCGTGAATAACGAAACCGGATTCATCACAGACACAGCGCGGATTTACAAAGAAATAAAGCGTAAATTCCCGGACTGCGTTATTCACGCGGACGCGGCACAGGGTTTTTTAAAACTTCCGGATAAAATCGACGCAGACATCGTCAGCGTTTCCGCGCATAAAATCGGCGGAATCAAAGGCGCCGGCGGGCTTTATATAAAAAATAATATTCATTTAAAGCCGCTGTTTTACGGCGGCGGACAGCAAAAAAACCTGCGTTCCGGAACAGAACCGACGGAATTAATTGCCGCTTTCGGGGCGGCAGTTGAAAATTTTTACAATGAACCTGAATATTTCACAAAACTTTCAGCTTATTTAACGCAACATTTAAGCCAAATAAAAGATGTTTATATTAACAGCAGAAATAACCTGCCGCATATAATGAATTTTTCGGTGCGCGGGGTTAAAAGCGAAATTCTTCTGCACTATTTTGCTGAAAATAAGATTTATATTTCAAGCGGTTCGGCTTGCGCAAGAGGTAAAAAAAGCAAAAGTCTGCTTGCAGCCGGCGTTTCGGAAAAAGACGCAGATTCGGCGTTAAGGCTCAGCTTTTCAAGTGAAAATGCAACCGATGAAATTGATGAATTTATAAAGGTTTTACAAACGGGTATACAAAGATTCAAAAGGTAAGCAAAGGATTAGTAAAAATGGAAATTTTCATGGCAAAATACGGAGAAATCGCGCTCAAAGGTAACAACAAACGCTATTTTGAACAGCGGCTTATTAAAAATATCAAGCGCAGAATTTCGCCGCTCGGCGAATTTGAATACATGCGGGCGCAGTCAACTTTATATATAACGCCGATGTCCGAAAATATAGATTTTGACGAAGCTGAAAGGCGGTTGCTGACGATTTTCGGAATCGGCGCAGTTCAGCGTTCAATTTCGCTCCCGAAGGATTATAATGAAATCGTTCGTTTGGGAATCCCTTATTTAGAAAAAAGATTGTTTTTAAGAAAATTTCCGAAAAGCTTTAAAATTGAAGCAAGGCGGGCAGATAAAACCTTTCCGATGAATTCTATGGAGCTTATGCGGGAATTCGGCGGCGCGGTTTTGGAAGCTTTTCCATCGCTTCAGGTGGATTTGCATACCCCCGATGTGACAATCAGACTTGAAATCCGCGACAGAAACGCCTTTATCTGCGCCGACAGGCTAAAAGGCGCGGGTGGAATTCCGGTCGGCTGTTCGGGGAAAGCGTTGGTTCTGCTCTCGGGCGGAATCGACAGCCCTGTTGCGGCGGCGATGATGGCGAAACGCGGTTTGAGCGTAGATATGCTGCATTTTCAAAGCCCGCCGTATACGTCGGAGCGCGCACTGATGAAAGTGGAAAGCTTATGCGAAAGACTTTCGGAATACTGCGGGGAAATCAACCTTTACAGCGTGAATTTAACGCAGGCGCAGGAGGAAATCCGCGACACCTGCCCTGACGAATACATGACGGTTTTACTGCGCAGAATGATGTTCAAAATCGCAGGGAAATTATGCGAAGAAAGATTTTATTCAGCGATTATCACGGGCGAAAGCGTCGGGCAAGTGGCAAGTCAAACCGCGGCGGCAATCATCTGCACGGACAACGCGGTGAATTTGCCGGTTTACCGCCCTGTTATCGGCATGGATAAAATCGAAATCGTGGAAATCGCGCGAAAAATCAACACTTACGAAATTTCAACGCTTCCTTATGAGGACTGCTGTACGGTTTTCACGCCGAAGCATCCGAAGCTGAAACCGAAAATGGAAGATATAATCAAATATGAAGCGCGTTTAAACCCCGATTTTATCCAAAATTTCACGGAAAATATGACCATTAAAAAATTCTAATTCAGGAAATAAGCGTAAAAATATGAATGAATTTATTAGCAATATGCGTGCGGATATTGACAAAACGGCACAAAATGTAGTACAATTATTAAAGAATAAAAAATTACGGGTTTCAACGGCAGAAAGCTGTACCGGCGGATTGCTGTCCGGCGCGTTTACGGGCGTTGCGGGTTCGTCGCAGGTTTTTGAGCTTGGGATTTGCGCTTACGCCAATAAAATCAAGGAACAGTTTCTCGGCGTTTCCGCCGAAACGCTTGAAAATTCCGGGGCTGTTTCAGCGCAGTGCGCGTGTGAAATGGCTTTAGGAATCCGAGAAGCCGCAAAAGCCGACATAGGCATTTCTGTAACGGGCATTGCAGGACCGGACGGCGGTACATTTGAAAAACCGGTAGGAACGGTGTTTTTTGCCTGTGTTTACGGAAATAAATGCAATGTTTTGCATATCAGGGCAAATTCTGAACACGGCAGGGAATTTATCCGGTTTGAAGCGGTCAGGCAGGCGTTAATCCTGATGCTTAACACACTTATATAAAAAGATTTAAAAAGAGTAAAAATAAAAAAAGTGAAAAAGGAACAGTTTATATGGCAACGGCAAGTTATAATTCAAGACCGCGCCCGCGCAACATATACAAGGACGGTAAAAAGCGCAGTATTTTTGTGCGGACGCTGATGTGGATATTCCCGCATAAAGGCGACGGGCTTTTTGAAGCGATGCGGAAAATTATTTTTTTGGGCGCGTTAGTCTGCTTTATCTACTTCGGGGGCGGATTAATCATTGATGTCGGGAATGACTTTTTTCAACAATGGAAAATTGATGTAAAAATAAAAGATTTCTTCAGCGGAGAAATGAATATTTCCGATGAAGAAAGGGAAAAGGTGCTCAAAGAGAAGCCGGAAATTCTTTCCGAGTATATTCCGTGGTATAATCAGAACCCCGACCTTATCGGGCATATTATGATTCCGGACATCACTTCCGGGCTGCCGGACAGCGACCCGAAGAAGTATGTAATCAATTACCCTGTTTATCAGACCTATGACAACAAATATTACCTTACGCACGCATACGACCACACCTATAACAAGGGGGGCTCGATTTTTGCCGATTACCGCAACAAGTTCGCGGACGGCGGCTTGTCGGGCAATACGGTGCTTTACGGGCATAATATTTCTACCGGGAATTATTTCGCTAAAATATCAAGATACTATATCAGTTTTGAATACAGAGATATTAATTTTTATAAAACGCACCCGATTATTAAATTTAATACGATTTATGAGCGAAGCGACTGGAAAATTTTTGCCTGTGTTTTGTTCAATACGGAAGATAAATACGGCGAGGTTTACCGGTATAATTTCCCTGAATTCAAGGATGAAGACGACTTCAACACCTTTATCCTTGACGTCATGGACAGAAGCGTGCTCTTCACCGATGTTGACCTCACCTACGGCGACCATATCCTCACGCTTTCCACCTGTTATTACCCTTACGGCAATGAAGCCACGCGGGTAGCGATATTTGCCAGAAAGGTCAGGGAGGGCGAAAGCTCCTTTGTTGATGTCAGCAAGGCGGCGCACAATACAGGGTATAAGCCTTTTGAACTGCAAAAACAGCGAATCGGAAACACTTGGTACGGCAGGGTTTGGGACACAAGTTATCTTTTAAACTACAACAGCGAAGATTAAACAAAAACGCATGAAAGGAACGGTTGAACGATTATGGCAGAAAAGCTTCAATCCATTTTAGACGAAGTAGAGGCAAAGAAGAAAACGGATTTACCGGCAGGATTCCCTGTATCAGAGCCGGAAACAGACGATGAACCCGTTTCTTCCGAACCTTCTAAAAAGAAAAACAAGTTTTTATCCTTTATAAAAACGATTTTTCCTTTTAAGGGAGATAAGCCGCTTGAACTTATCCGTAAAACCGTGTTCTTGGGTTCGCTGATTACGGGGATTATCTGCCTTACCATGATTCTCGGCGACGTGAACGCCACCAGCGAGCATGTTAAACAGCATAATGAAATCGTAGACGAAATAAAGCAAATTGAACTGACGGGGAAAATTCCGCTTGATGCGAAAACGGTTGACGAAGTAAAAGCACAAGTCCCCGGCATTTTAGATAAATACATATCCACTTATGACAGGAATAACGACATGGTGGGGTTCGTCAACATACCGGGTACGAATATAAATTATCCCGTTATGCAATACCGCTTTCAAAGAGAGGACGGCGCATGGGACGGGAGCAATGTTTATTATTTAAAAAAGGATATTGACCACAGGGATTCAAAACACGGAACGATTTATGCCGATTATAACCAGCCGGTGTCCGCAGAGGGAAGACCGAACAACACCGTGCTTTACGGGCATAATATGGGCGACGGAACAATGTTTGCACACGCAACGCGGTATTATCCCTATCTTCATTCTTACAGAGGCGATTTATCCTATTATATTAACAACCCGTTGGTTTACTTTGATACGCTTTGGGAAGAGGGCGTCTATAAAGTTTTCGCCGTGATGTATGTACATACTGAGGAAAATAAATACGACGACGTGTATGATTATTTCAGGAAGCATATGTTCCCGGACAAGGAAAGCTTTTATGATTTTACCGTGAATATACTTGACAGAAGCGCGTTTTATAATCCGGACGTTGACTTGGAATACGGTGATGAATTCTTAACGCTTTCCACTTGTTATTACGCGCCGCTCGGCGAAAACGTGGACGCCCGTGTAGCGGTATTTGCAAGGCGCGTCAGAGAGGGCGAAAGCGCAGATGTTGACACAACAAAAGCATATGTCAACACCAGTCCGCTTTATTTCAAGCTTTATTACCAGTGGCTCGGCGGAACATGGGCGGGCAGAAACTGGGATTTGAGCATGGTAAAAGGTTTAGAAGATTATATTAAACAGAATGATGTTGTGTTCCCGCAGGATTTGGCGTATTAACGGAAAAGAAAGGTAGGGTTTAAATTGCCTGAATTTGATAGAAGACCGGCGCAGAAAAGAAGAAGTGTTAATCAAGGCGGAAGCCGCGTCAGCGCGGGCGTCAGAAGACGTAAAGAAAATATTTTCATCAGTATTTTCCGCGGGCTTTTGCCGTGGAAAGGCGACGCGCCCGGCGATGTGGTCAGAAAAATTATTTTCATGGGTTCGCTTGTGCTTTTGATTTGGGCGACGTTCAGCGTTCTTGATTCGTATGTTTTTAATGATATAAAGTTAAAAAATGAACGCCGGGAATTAATAGAAATACAGGGCAGTTATGAAGGACCGGACAGAAAATCAATCGGTATGGGAAATGACGGGGAACAGGTTGAAGTCATCGGGAAGTATGCCGAGTATTATGAATTGAATGATGATTTTGTCGGGTTTGTGGAAATCTTCCCGATTGTACAGCATCCGGTTTATCAGGCGGAGGACAATGATTATTATCTTAAACATAACCATAATAAACTCCCCACAGCAAACGGTACGATTTTCGCGGATTATGAAGGTGCTTTCACCGCTTCGGAGCGTCCGCACAACACCATCATTTACGGACACAATCTTGTAATCAAGGAGCTGTTCCAGCCGCTTGTTAATTACCGTCCCGTTCAAAATTCAAAAGTAGATTCGTTTGATTTTCTGAAAGAGAATCCGATTATTAAATTTGATACGCTTTACGAAGAAGGCTATTATAAAATTTT
>WRJM01000046.1 GCA_009782265.1 Oscillospiraceae bacterium
ATAACAAGGTGCTCGAATTTTTCATTTGCCACCATAAGCACGCCGCCCATGTAAACGTTTATGCTGCCGTCTACGTTGTCTTCTACCTTGATGTTGCCGTATTCGGAAAGCTCGTCAAGCAGGAGGTTTCTTGCGTCAAGCAGTTCGAGCGGTCCGTAAGGGGAAACCCCTCTGCCCATATCGATATTGCCGAATTCGGTTGCTTTATATTCTTTAACGATGGATTTATTCAGCGATACAATTCTGTCAAATATAGTGTTGACATATTCAATCGTGGCATTAAGCTCCTCCACGTTGTCTTCAAGCAGTTTGTCTAAATCTCTTGCGTAGGAGTTCAGCATTTTGGTAATATCAAAGCCCGCGTTATAAACGATGCTCGAAAGTTCAAGGTTGTCGGGCGCGTTGGTTGCGTATTTGGATAAAGCGTCTTTAAAGCGCGCCAGCATTGCTTCCATGCCCACATTCTCGAAGTTGTCGATGATGGTTTGGATTTCTTCCAATATCGGTACTTTTTTTTCGTATTCGGCAAGGTAGCTGTTTGTTTCGCGGAAACGCTTGTCTAAGTAAGGGTTTCTGATTTGCGCCACGCCGAAAGCGTTTACGCCCTGCCCTGCAAGCGAAAGCCGCGACATTTTTGACTGCCAGTTTTTATAGCTTCTCATGTACATCGAGTGGGTGTCAATCCTTTGGCGCGTGTAACCCTCTGTCATAATGTTCGCCATATTATTTGTCGCTATATCTAAAGTTTTCTGCGATACCTGAATGGTTCTTTTGGACATTTCCAATCCTAAGAATGATGACCTCATATTATACCCAATCCTCTCCGGAATTTGTGCTTTACACAAATTCCTGTTTGAAAGATAACGCTTTCAAACTTTCCTCGTACATTTTAATTGAATTAAACGCTTCCGATAATATTGTCGTCGCCCATTTTCTTTATTTTTTCGCCTGTGTTGCTGTAGGTGTTGTTTCCGGCTATCAGGCTGTCATGCAGAAGCTCCGCCTGAACCTCTAATTTCCGCCGCGACATTTCTAATATGCCTTTGTTGGTTTCCTTTATATAATGAACTGTTTCATCTATCGTGTTCACGGCTAATTTCATTCTGCCTTTGATTTCATCGGGACAGGCTTCAACAAGCTTTTCCGAATCGAAACCTTTTACGCCCGCTTCTTCAAAAATAAGCAGTCTTTTTGCTTCTAACGAATTCCCCCGCATGACGAACCGCTGTTCTTCAGTCAGCGAATCCAAAAGCCATACAAGGTCGTCTCCCGCAACTTTTTCCTGCTTCTCGTTTATAAAGGTGCGCAGTTCTTTAAAATGCTCGCTGTATTTTTCAAGAAATTCCAATACTTCCGAAGCGGTTTTATAATCCATACTTATGACCATGCCCCTTTCAGCACACAAAAACCCCATGTAAATTGGCATGGTCTCGTATTTCTGTGCTTCTTTCTATTTAGTATTTTAAACTTTTTTCCTCTTAGTTTAAATTCCTTCTTAAAAGACACGCCGAAACGCGTCGCAGGGCTTACCCTACAATCGTTTCGGCAATTTGTTCTGGTGTTACCGGTAATTCGCCGCTTTTATAATTCGCTTGAAGGCTCTCAATACGTTCTGCCCCCGCTTCTGCAGAGACTGTATTGACGATGTCGGTTTTTGCGGCGTTTATGGAACGGGGAAAATCAAACTCTATTTTATCGAAGTTGTTCCCGTCCGCTTTTGCTGTACCGGCGGTTTTAGGCGTTGAATCCTTGCCGTTTTTTACCGGATTTACAGCTACGCTTTTATAAGCGTTAATCATTCTGTTGTTTAAATTTTTAATCTCCATATCGTTTACCCCGTTTATAAAAAAGTTTCGGATTGGTGTTCCGCCGTTATTGTCAACTTATAATTAACTTACAAATTCTTTTCTGTAATTAATATCGTACAAAACAGCAAAAACTTTAGCCCGAAAATGAAATTATTATATGAATTATGTAATCAATTGCGTTATAATCGTTCTTTGACCATGCAAACGGCGTTCGCGCCGATTCCCTTCCCCGCAAGACCGAGACCTTCCTCCGTGGTTGCCTTAACGCTGACGGTTTCGAGCGGCATTTTACAGACTTTTGCAAGGTTTTTCCGCATTTCGGTTATGTAAGGCGCAAGCTTGGGGTGGTCTGCAATGATGGTTATGTCAATGTTGGATGGTGCGTAATTCTTCTCTTTCAGTATTAAAATCACGCGCCGGAGCAGTTCAAGGCTTGAAATATTCATAAATTCGGGTTCGCCCGCAGGAAAATGCATGCCGATGTCGCCGAGCGCGGAAGCACCGAGCAGGGCGTCCATCAGCGCGTGAACGGGAACATCAGCGTCGGAATAGCCGAGAAGCCCCTGTTCGTGCGGGATTTCAACCCCGCAGAGGATTAATCTGCGGTTGTCCGCGAATTTATGAACGTCGTAGCCTGTGCCTATGCGTAATGGCGGCGTTTCCGCAAGCAAAGAACGCGCAAAAATTAAATCATCGGGTGTTGTAATTTTTATATTATTATAATCTCCTTCGGTTATAAAAACTTCAAAATCGGCTTCCGCCATTAACATCGCGTCGTCAGTGACAGGAATATCACTTGTATACTGAATCGCCTCTTTATAATTTGAAAGCTTGAACACCTGCGGGGTTTGTGCGGCGTAAAGCCCGCTCCTGTCCGGCGTGGCGATAATTTTGCCGTTCTGCACGGTTTTAATTGTATCTTTGACCCTTACGGCGGGGATTACCGCTTCTTTTTCATAAGCAAATTTTATAATTTTTTCGATGCTTTCGGGTTTAATCAACGGTCTTGCGCCGTCGTGAACGGCAATAAACCCAATATCTGTGCTGACTTCCTTTAAAGCGTTCAGAACGGATTCCTGTCTGTTCTTTCCGCCGCTGACCACGGCTTTCAGCTTTGTAATGCTGTATTCTTCGCATAAAGAACTGATTTTTTCTTTATTTCCGGCTTTCGCCGCAATGATGATTTCACTGATACTTTCAGCGTCTTCAAACGCTTTAACGGCGCGGATTATCACCGGAACACCGCACAAATCCGTAAAAAGCTTGTCCTCGCCGTTCATGCGCGAGCTTGCTCCCCCTGCCGCAATCAAGGCGGCGGTCTTATTCATTCCCTTCATCCTGTGCGTTATCAGCCGGTTCGTTTCCAGTTTCTTCAGGTTCTTCTTCCGGAGGCGGTTCGGGCGGGTTGGGGTCCGGTCCGAGCGAAAAATAAACCGTTACGGTTTCGCCGTTTGCCAAATTAATTATATAACCGGCTTGTATCGCATCGGAATTCTCCGGCGAACTGCCGTTTTTCTGCACACTGCACCTGATTACCGTTCCCATTTCAATTTCATCATGGTATTCGCCCATGACTGTGTATTTAATTTTTGCTTCGGATAAAATTTTGGTGTAATCATCGCGTTTATGATTCAAATAAGAGGGCAGAGCCGCGTTTTCAGGACCTTTGCTGACTTTTACGCTGATTTCCGTTCCTTTTGAAACCTCCGTATCGTGCGGTTTATCCTGATAAAAGATAACACCTTCGTTAAAATCCGCGTTAAACTCGTAAGTTGCGGTAAAAATCAAGAATTCATATGCCGCGTTGTTCTTGATTTTTTCATATTCGCGGGCGGTGAAGTCGGGGATTATATACAAGGATTCGTTCTGCGGCTGATTGGTTTTATCATTAAATTCTGCTTCGCTTTTTTCGGAATCTGCGGACGGGCTTTGATTGCTGTTTTCGGGCTCATCGTTTTTATTCTTTTCGGTTTCGGTGACCGGGTCTTTTGCACCCCAGTCGCCGAACAAATCCGGATTGCGGGCGGAAAGCACTATCACCGTGATAAATGCAATCAGCACAAGCCCCAGCATGACGCATACCGTAATCGCGGCGGCATACGAGCCTTTGTTCTTTTTGGGGTTATTACGGCGCGAACCAGACGTATACGAATTTTGAGAAAATAATGTTTCTTCATCTTCCGCCTTGCGAAGCGGTTTTCTGATTAAAATTTCGTTGGTGGAATCAGGAACGCTTACCGGCAAGGCTTCAAACAAGCCGGTAATAAACCCGTTGACTGTTCCGGTTCTTTCCTGTTCGTTGTAAATCAAGCCCTTCATTATCGCCGCCGATACAGAGGGCGGAATATTGCGGTTAATCAGCGACGGTTCGGTCAACACGTCATCTTCCGCTCTTGAAATGGCTTCAGGCGGCATTTGACCGGTTAAAACCTTGTAAAGCACAGCCGCAATGCTGTAAACGTCCGTATGGCTTCCGTGCCTTGCGGTGCTGTTATACTGCTCCGGCGCGGCGTAACCGGGATAAACCTCATGGTTGATTTCCGAGCCGTAGGTGCGGCTGGCGGTAATCCCGAAGTTGATTAACACTAATTCGCTTTTATCGTTTAAAAAAATCGTTGACGGGCTTATACCCCTGTGAACAATCCCCTCAGCATGAATCAAATTAAGCGTGGTGAAAAGCGGCGTAAACAGCTCTCTGACTTGTTCCCACGGCAGAACCCCGCCTAAGTTGGACAGGTAGGATTTAAGCTTCACGCCTTTAATATATTCATAAACCGCATAAGCCGTATTGTTTTCGGTAAAAACATCTAAAACCTTTTGTATCTGAAGCGCACCGCCTGTGTTCATCAGCGATTTATTCAGTTCGATGAATTCGGACAGGTATGTTTTGTAAAGCGCAACATACTGCGGGTTGACTTCAACGGATTCTTCGTCCTTTTTCCTGCCGCAAAGTGTATCGGGCATATATTCCCGTATGGTGGCTTTGACGTTATTTTTAGTATCAAACGCCATATAAAGCGCGCCTTCGCCGTTATATGAAATCAATTTCCCGACGATATACCGCTCTGCTAAAAACGTGGCGGGCGTCAGATAGGACGACAAAAACACGCTGTTGTCGGCGTATCCGCAAACCGCGCAAATTTTGCTGTTATTCATTTCCTCCATACAGCCCATACACAAGGAAGTTTTTTTCTTCATAGCCGTTCCCCTGAAATTAATAGGTTGAAAACTCTACCTTATATAGTATATAAATTCTTTACCAATAACATAATAACCTAAAGCGGTTAAAATGTCAACACTTTTGTCAACATTTTACCGCTTTATTTAAAACTGTAATAATTCTGTAATTATTTTTAAACCTTCCTCACAATACAAAGCGGGGTCTGCTGGTCGCACTGGTCGAGCGGATTGTCCCTGAACACCTGCTCTGCGAAAGCGTCCGGTAAGTCTTTTCTGCTTTTCCCGAGCACTGTAGCGGCTATATCGTTGGCGTCGATAATCACCACATCGAAGCCGATGTGCTTTGCGAGCCTTTCGGCTTCTTTGTGCGGCTTGTCCGGTGCCATTTTGGCATAATTGTTGTAGGGCGGAATGGTATAATCGCAGGGTCCGTCAATGGCGCGGGCTTTCATACCGCAGATTTTATAAAAAACCCCGCGCTTTCCGAAAAGCTTGCCGATTGCCGAGCAAAACGCCGCAAAAAGAATTTTAATTCTGCCGACTTCCCGAATACACAGCTCCATGGTTTCCGGTCTGCCGATACCGATGCCGTAATCGGGCTTGTACACGAATTTGCATAAAAACCGCGCAAGACGCGAAACCTTGATTTCATCTAAGTGAAATGCCCGTCCCTGCGTAATGGCGATGATTTTTTCCGAAATAAAAAGAAAATCACCCTCCTGCATGAATGTGGCGGCGTATTTATCCAAAACGTCTTCCATGACGTCTTCTTTCATAATAACGTGGGTTTTAACGGGGTATCTGGAAAATTCCCCGAAATCGGTTTCAATCGTAAGGTTTTTGCCCTCATTCGGCACGAAATTCATTTTTTGTTTTTCCTTCATTCATTTATTTTTGTTCATTTTACCATAAAAAGATTATAAAATCAAGCGTTTTATTACAGATTCACTTTATAAAAGTGAATTCTGCTGTTGACAAACGGATAAAATTATGATATACTGAATTTTGTAACCAATTTGTAATAATTTCAATTAATGAAAAATAAAAAGTATGGAGAATATGGATAATATAGATTTAGTTCCCGAAAATAAAAGCGATATTCTGCCGGGTGCGGCGGAGAAACCCAAGCAACAGCTTTTTTATATTGCTGTTCTAAAAACCTTATCGGAATTTTTCCACGACCTCGGCAAGAGCGTCTGCGAAATCATTTCCGACCTGTTCAGCGGCGTACTCCTTTTTTCCGGTCGGATTATCGGCTGGCTTTGGACAAAATTGAAATTACCCATCATCTGACCGATGTAGTCAGTTTGAGAATTAAGCTGACCCATCTGCTTTTCAAGCGCGGAGAAGATTTTCCAATATCTGTCCTGCTGGCTCTGATAACGCTGTTCAAAGTTGTCTATCATGGTATTCAAACGTTTAATCTGGTCGAAAATGGAGTTATCATTGACCGACGAACCGGTTCTCGCGCCCGCTTTCTGAACCAATACACCTTTTTCGTAGCGCGCACCGGTGGTATTAATCGCGCCTTTGATGATTTCGTCAATCTGCGGCATAAGACCCTTGCTTGTATTCGTAAACAGCTCAGCCACCATATCCATATTTTTGTCAAGTGCTTCCATCAGCATCTTTTCGTTAATGACCAATTTGCCGTTCTGCTGCCAGCTGCTTGATGTTGTAATGCCTATGCTGAAAAGACCGAAGATAGTACCGTCACCTGCGGGAACTCCCGAATACATTGCCGTTCTCATTTTGCCCATTAAGCTGATGAGCGTCTGGTCGTTGTGAAGAATACCTTTCATGGCTTTTTCTTCCCATTTGCGCTCCTGCGTATCGGTAAGGTTCAAATCTTCTCTGTCTGCGTCAGTCAGGAAGTAATAATCCTTATCCGGTTTATCATTTACAAAGCCGTAAACATAGTCAATTAAATCGTTGTAATCCTTAACGAATTCCTTGATAATATCCATGACCTGCGACACGTCGCGTTCGGTTTCAATTTGGAATTCCTGCCCCGGAATCGCGTTCGGTCCTACCGTAATCACTGTACCGTTTACTTCGTAGGAATTGGAAGCGGTTTCAATTTCGTGACCGTTCACGGTAAGGCTCATGTTACTGCCTTTTTTGAAGTCCGCGTTTTCAAAGCCTAACGCTTTGAGTAACCCGTTCGGGTCGTATTTATCCGGGTCGTCGCCGAATGTGATTTCAACGCTGTTTCCGTATTCCTTTGCTTTAAACTCAAACGAGTTTGTCAGCGTGGAGAAGCTCATGGTTACGCCCGCTTTAGTATTGGCGTTGACCGTGCTCATCATCGTGCTGATAGAGGTGTCCGCAGTGAAAGTAAATTTATAACCGTTTACTTCAAAGCTGTACGTTCCTTTTTTCTGCGCTTTTTCAGCAAGCGCGCTGTTCAGGTCGGCTATCGCTAATTCCTTGACGCCCGGCGGCAGTGCGTTTACATAATCGTCTACCGCTTTGTTTTTCGCGGATTCATACTGCGCGTCTGTCATTGTGCCTTTTTTAATATCGGATAAATCCAATTCCAAAGCCGCTGCTCTTTCGTCCGCGGTCAGGATTATGCCGGTGGTGTCCGCGGGAATACCGAGTTCGCTGAGCTTGGTGGTCAGTGTAATGTTCTTGGCAGTGGTGGTATTCGGCGTCAGCCCGAAATCATTCGCACCGGGGTTGGAATACGCGCCCACATCCACTGCGGTTTTTACGCCGCCTACCGTTTTATAAGCCGTTACTTCAACGCCGTCTATAATTCCGAACATCAAACCGCCGGTTGTATCTTTTGAAACATTAACTTCAATTTTTGTTCCGTCCGAGAAAGTAACGCTTTCCAATTTCTGCTTTAACGAAGTTTCATTAAAGTAGGAAGCCAGTTCCTCAGCGTTAAAATAATTTGTAATGTAATCTTGTTCAAAGTCCGCAAGAGTCTGCGCAGGCTGTTCAGCGTAATGGTTCATGTACGCTCTTTCTTCGTTGTACCCTACGCGCATGAACATTTCATTGTCAAGCATACGGTCTAAGTAAAGCTCATAACCCGCTATTAATTTACCTTGCGCGTTTGTGAAAGAGGTTAATGTTCCGCCCTCGCACCACTGGGTTGCTGTGTTCCTGTCGGCAAAGTTTATGGAAGCAAGACCTAATCCGCCGTTTGCTACGGGTGCTTTAATCCAGCTCTTGGTTTCTTCAAAAGCTTCTAAATAGGGTTTTAAAGCAGCATTTAAGTCCGCGATTTCGGTGGGTGTACCGTTCTTGAAAATATCCTGCATAAACGCAGTTATTTCTTCATTTGTTCCCGTCACGGGCGTGAAAGCAATGCCTGCCGCCGTTAAAGCGGCTTGCTTATCCGCAAGCGAAAGTTCCCCGTAGCTTGCTTTATAATCATAATATAAGTAATCCGGGTCGCCTAATTTATGACCGCCGGCTTTCGCCGCTTTTTCATATTCCGCGTATGCCGCTTCCAAAGCGGATTTATACTGCGCCTGCTCCGTCGCTAAGTTCCTGCGGTTCACTTCTTCAAGGAAAATCGCTTTCTGCAAGGGTGAGAAAGCCTTGTTAAGCAGTGCTTCTTCAAGGTCGTTTAACGCCGCTTCTTTTGTCGCGCCGGTCAGTGAGTCCAAATGAGCGTCTATTCTGTTTTTGAAATCTTCATCGCTTTCAGCACCGCCCTGTGCCGCCAAGCCTAAAACAACGGCTCTTTCGGCGTCGGTAAGTTTTGTGGTTTTAAAGGTTTCGTTATATGCCGCACCCTGAGCGGTTTTCCATGATTCATAAGCGTCAAGGCGTACTTTATCGTACATGTCGCTGATAACTTCCGCGAATACCCCGAACGCCGCTTTCTGCGCGGCTGTCGCCGTACTGCTGAGAACGGTATTGCCGTTACCGTCGAAGGTAATCAGCCCGTCAAGCCCCGCGAAAAAATTATCATCAACCGTTTGGAATGAAACGGTTCTTGATTCGCCGTTTATAACTAAGGTTATACTGTTATTGCCGGTTTCCCAGCCGCCTATGTTAAATTCAATCTCACTGTCGAGCGTAGTAACCGTGCCGGTGGAAATTGCTTTCTTCTCGGTTGAGTTGAATTTAACCCCGCCGTCCTTCTCCTCGACATACACCATACCGGTACCGGAGTTGGTTTCGCCGTAAGCCTTTTTAAGCGACTCGTTGATATTATCGATTACAGCCTGTGTATCAGCGGTAAGATTGCTTGTGTCGTCAGCTCCTTTAAAGCTGATAATCTTTGTAACGCCGCCGACTGTAACGCTCATGGTATAGGTTTCGTTGTCTTTGCCCGCGCCGATAAAATCGCTGATGTCCATTGCTGAGGTTGTGGAGTCAATGGACTGCGACGTTAAAGTCGCCTGTGTGGCGAGTTCGTTTACCTTAACGCTGTAGTTACCCGCTGTCGCGCTGTTTCTCGTGGTTACGGTAACACCTACGGGTGCGCCGTCAACCAAGTTTCCGCTGTTATTAACATAGGAAATTTTTGCCGCGTGACGGTTAAAGGTTGCCGCGCTTTTTAAATAGGTATTGCCGTTTAATACATCAAAATATTTATCCTTGAAAGCGGAAAATTTATCAATAATTGAACGGTAGGCTTCCTGCTGCGCCTGAAGCTTCAATACCTTTCTTTGATTGGTGGTGATTCTGAGTTTGGTTGAAGCGGTCATTGCGTTTACAATGGCTTCGGTGTCCAACCCCGAATGAAGTCCGCCTATCCTGAGAGAGCTTGCTTTAATAGCCATGGTTATAACCATTCCTTTCCCGTTTCGTTATTGTTTTTGTATTTTTGCGGTATTCATCAGCGCATTAAGCGCGTCTTTTGATATAATTTCCGCGGATTCGCGGTTGGCGTTCTGCGCCGTTATGAGTTCAAACCGGATTACTTTAATGTCCTTCGGCGCGCTTACGCCGATTTTCACCCTGTCCTTTGAAATTTCAAGCACAGTGATTTCAATGTTGTCGGCGATTAAAAGGCTTTCATCGGTTTTTCTTGTTATTACCAGCATTAAACCGCACCTGCTTCCGCTGCGGAAACGCTTACGGTTTCCGATAAAGGTTCTTCTTTTTTATAAATCGGAAGTCTGAACTGATAATCGTTCGGAAGAATAAATTGCGCCGCTTTACCGGAATCGCAGTTAAAAACTATCGGTGATTTCATGTTTACCGTGGTTTCCCTGAAGTTTTCCGGCACTTTCGCAATCACAAGATAACGCAGATTTGTATTGTCGTTTATGCTTAATAATGCCTTTTCACTTTTGCTCAGCGAAACGCTGTAGCCGCCGTCTATAATCGTTGGGTCGAAAACCACAAAGCATGGTGTTATATCATCAGCGGACTGAAGCCACATGGGGTATACATCTTCGCCGAGCGGGCTGATTAAAGCAAAATGCCTTGTGTCTTCAAATGCGAAAACCCCGTTCGGAAATTCAAACACCTTTTCTTCGTTTATTTCGATTTCGCCGAAGTCGCGTGTGTTTAATTTTATCATTTTTTCATTTTTCTCCCTGTTTGAAGAAGCTTATCTGTATTTATATTACAGCATTGAATTTCGGACCGCTGTAATAGGGGTCTGCGCTGGGCGGCACATAAATCGGACCTCCCGTGTATTCAACAATCACCTTCGGCATCTGCCTGATGTTTATATCCACTCTTCCGGGGCGGAATTCAAGCGGGACTGTTTTCAGATTCTCCCAGTTAATATCCACATCGCGGATTTTATAATTTATATTCAGCGTGCCTTTTTCAAAGGTAATGTCCGCGTCCGCTTTAGGAATGTATTCCATAACGGTTTGAATGTTCATTCCGGCACGCTGGTTTTTGAGGGCAAGCTGTCCGGGCGATGTGCCTCTTTCTAAGGAGTTTCCCTCCGAAACAATCCGCGCCGTGCCTTGATACGCAAGCTTTTTTCCTTTGTCCGCTTCTCTTTTATAAAAATCTTTACTGTTTAATTTGCCAAGCCCCATGCTTGAACGCGCCGCGTATGTGTCGATATTGATTTTGGCAGGACTTGCTTCAATTTTGATTCCGCCGTCACCGGTTTCAATTTTGATTTGCGGTTTCGGTGCTTTCGGATTGCGCAGTTCGCCTTTTACAACATTTATTTCGACAGAAATAGGGATTGTTGTAATGTTTAATAAATTTGGACTTACCGGCATTGTTCCTGCCTCCTTTTCAATAAAATTATACTTGGTTTATATTAGACATTTCCACTATCTGATAAAGTTAAAGATGGACATGGGGACGATTTGCGCGCCCATTTGAAGCTGTGCGCTGAATATGGATTCCAAAACCTTAATCATCGTAATCTGCTCTTCCGGTTTTGACGCTTCCAAATCCTTTTGCTGTTCAAGCAGTGTCATTCTGTTGTTGGTGGTTCTGTCAAGGTTGAATTCAATGAATTCTTCGGTGTTGCCTATTTTCGCAATGGTTAAGGAAACATTGGTCTGCAGGGCAAAGAGCGCGTCCGCGTACTGAGCCGCTAAAAATCTGTCGTCGTCTTTTAACGCCTGCGCCGAATCCATTACCAATTGAATAACATTTGCCGAAAAGCCGTTCGGAATAGAGGTTATGCCCGCAGGCAAATAAGTATCGTGCGTCGGATTTCCGTTGTAAGGCGTGCTGATAACGGAAACCTCCGGTTTACCCGCAACATTGTTCGTAACTAAGCCGCTTTCCTTGCCGACGGTTATATATCTGTTGTTGAACGTTTTAAAAAGCGCGTCGTTTATGGTATCTACAAGCGCGTCCTTATCCATTACAAGGTCGCCTATCGCGCCCGGGGCTGTAAATTTAACGGTTTGCATTTCTTTTCCGATGCTTACGTTAATACTGTAGTCCCTTCCGGGTTCATATGTATCAAGGTCAAACGTGATTTTTTTGCTGTCCAATCCGCAGCCTAAGATTTCCGCGCCGTTGAATGTAATCGGCAGTGCTGACTGCGGGTCTATCCTGCCGCTTGAATTAAGCGTCATGCCGATGCCTATATCGGTATAAGATATGCCGTTATACGGAAACAGCTCGGGGTTCTGATACTGGTTAAGCGGGATTCCGTGATAATACGCATTTCCGTTCTCGATTTTAAATGCTAAGGATGAGTTGTTGACGCCGCCGAAAATTCTTCTGTCCGCTACGATGATATTCATCAGCTGAACCATTTCCTCAGCGAACCGGTCAATCGAATCGGCGATGATTTCAGCGTCGTCTTCGTTGTAAGACCCGTGCGCGCCCTTAATTAAATGCTCGTAAACCGACTGCATGATGGAAGAAACTTTCATTACCGAGCTTTCCGCGTTTTCATAAATCGCGTTGGCGGTTCTGAGATTGTCCTGATAAGTATCAAGGTCGTTGATTGCCTTGCGCACACGCAGAGCCCTTGCCGCTTTAATAGGGTTTTCACTGGCTCTGTTGAAATAACGCGCCGAATAAAGCTGATTTTCCGCTTTATTCTTGTTGCCCATATTTCTTTCAAGGTTGTGCATGTATCTTCTTAAAACCGTATTACCCGCTATTCTCATTTTCTTACCCCCATGATAGTTTAAATAATTAAAAATTCTTTACAATTTTACAAGCTTTACAATCCTACGCGTCCCATGCCGTTGATAATTCTGTCAAGACATTCGTCAAGCGCGGTCATCATTCTTGCCGCCGCGTTATACCACTTTTGGTATATCAGCATATTGATTCCTTCTTCGTCGTTGGATACGCCGGAAACCGCGTCCCTGCCGTCCAAAAGGTTGTTGGAAGTCACCGTCATGGTGTCGATTTGCTCATCTAAGAACATCAAACCCTGCCCCAAACGGTTGGAAAGAAACGCCACATAATCAAACGGCGTACCTGCGAAGTCCAAGGCTCTGCCGTATTTTACGGTTTCGTCAAGCGCCAGCATTAAAATATGGGCGTGATTACCGTCAAGGTTAGCGTTTGAAACATAATGATTTTCGTGAATATCAGCGGTGGGGAATCCGTTTACAATCCCGGTCGCTACAGTGACCAAATTACCTTCCAGTAATTTATTCGGTAAAAGCCCTTCTCTTGAAATGGTTACCGGCGGTTTCAATTCGTGGAACACTGATTCAAGCTGCATATTTATTTGATTGACGGCGTCATTCCTGTCAACGTCCGTTGTAAAGTTCCCCGAACCGGGCGGGTCTTCAAGCGGGTTGGCTGTAAATGCAATCGTCCGGATTCCGTAACCCTCAATCCCTATATTTAATTCGTATGTACTGCCGACGGTAAGGTTGCCAAAGTCTAACATGGTCGTTACACGGAACGGCATCCCTATCATCGAAGTGTCAACCCGCCACTCTTCCGTCATTTTGATGTTAGCGGCGGTTATCGGTGCGCGGCTGACTAATTTTCCGTCAACGTCGTAATAATCATCCGCCGACCCGAACATGGCTCTCATCGGGTCATACCCCGCGCCGTTCGCGTTGTTCATCAGATTCGCGAAAGATTCGGCGAAAGCGTCTATTGCCGATTTATAATAAGGAATTCCGTAGTCTGAGTTCTGATAATAGCTTGAATAAGGTCCGTTGCCGTTTACTAAGTCAACGAAAGCTTTAATTTCCCCGCTTCTGAAATTGACATTCTCTCCGTTTGAAGCGATAA
>WRJM01000047.1 GCA_009782265.1 Oscillospiraceae bacterium
CCGTATTATATATGGGGGGGATTGATGTATAAAATGGAGGGGCGACCCTTGGGGTCGCCCTAATATGTCGTAAAAATTTATCGGGCGCCCGCAAGGGTCGCCCCTACGATTTTGTTTATATCCCCAACGCTTTTTTCAATTCATCGATTTTATCTGTTTTTTCCCACCTGACGTTTAAATCTTCCCTGCCCATATGCCCGTAAGCGGCAAGTGCGCGGTACTGCGGCTTGCGAAGCTCTAATGCTTCTATAATCGCGGCAGGTCTGAAATCGAAAACTGTATTTAAAACATCAGCGATTTTCTGGTCGTCAACCTTGCCTGTTCCGAATGTGTCTACAAGCACCGAAACAGGACGCGCAACGCCGATGGCATACGCTAACTGCACCTCGCATTTATCGGCAAGCCCCGCGGCGACAATGTTCTTCGCGGCGTAACGCGCCATATAAGCCGCGCTTCTGTCAACCTTAGTCGGGTCTTTGCCCGAAAACGCGCCGCCGCCGTGCCTTGAATATCCGCCGTATGTATCGACAATAATTTTTCTGCCCGTAAGCCCTGAATCGCCCTGCGGTCCGCCAATCACAAATCTGCCGGTCGGGTTGACAAAATATTTGGTGTCCGCGTCAAGCAACTCCGCCGGAACAGTTGTTTTAATTACTTTTTCAATTACATCTGCACGGATTTGCGTTAATTCAACCGAATCCTTATGCTGAGAAGATACAACAACCGTGTCAACCCTTGTAGGTTTACCGTTGTCATATTCAACACTGACCTGCGTTTTTCCGTCCGGAAGCAGATAATCAAGTTCACCGCTTTTCCGTACAGCCGTTAATTTCTTCGCAAGCTTCTGCGCCAATGAAATCGGCAGAGGCATAAGCTCCGGTGTTTCGTTGCAGGCATAACCGAACATCATACCTTGGTCGCCCGCGCCGGTGTCGTTTTCCGATGCTTGTTTCGTTTCATAGGAATCATTAACACCCATAGCAATATCGCCGGACTGCTCATCAATGGTTGTCAGCACCGCGCAGGTATTGCAGTCGAAGCCGTAAGCGGCGTTGTCGTAGCCGATGTCTTTCACCACACTGCGGACTAATTTCGGAATATCCGCGTAAGCCTTAGTGGTGATTTCGCCCATAACCAAAACCATGCCTGTGGTGGTGATGGTTTCACAGGCGACGCGGGACATGGGGTCATGCTTTAAAAGCTCATCTAAAACCGCGTCGGAAATCTGGTCACAGATTTTGTCGGGGTGACCTTCGGTTACGCTTTCTGATGTGAATAAATACTTTGACATTTTTTACTTCTCCTTATATTTTTATGTTTTATTAAATTTATATGTGTGAAAGGTTTATAATCTAAATAAAAAATCGCTCCTAACAAGGAGCGTGTTTTAACAGTTCGCCCCTCATCTTTCGTTTATATTATAAAATATAAACGCAGGAATTAGCACCGAAATATAAAACGGCTTGCTCGTTTTATAAAAGGTTGCCGCAGCGTCAAAGGACCTGTTTCCTCGGCTGCTCTTGATAAGAGAAATATTTATTATTAATATTATAACATCATTTTACGGGTTTGTCAACATAGTTTCAGCTATTTTTTCAAGCGCGGCTTCCGCATAACGAATAATCGCGTCAATTTCTTTGTAAGCAGAGGAATCCTCTTCCAAATACGGCGAAAGAAGCCTGACACAGGTTTTTAAATCCTCAGCAAGCGAAAGACCGCTTCTTTCGGTTTCAATGCCCGACATTAACTCAGCCATAGGCACTTCAAGCACGCCCGAAAGATACTCCAACGTACGAATCGACGGGAACGCCGCGCCGCTTTCGATTTGGCTGAGCATGTTTCGGGTTATGTAGCCGCCGACGACGTCGGATTGGGTCATCTTTTTGGAAAGCCTTGCCTCTTTAAGCCTTTTACCGAGAAGTAAACCGTTCATAATTAACACCAACAGTATAACAGTAAATTGTATTTACATCTATTCTATCATTAAATTCATAAAAAAGCAAGCGTTTTAATAAAAATTTAAAAAATAATTTTTTAAATAAACATATTGACATTATGCCGAAAAAGTATTATAATAAAATTGATAGGGGTAAATCACATTTACAAATCTTACTTATAAAAATTACATAAAAAGGGGGGCTTCTAAATGGCATGGTTTTCCGAATGGTGGGGCGGGCTTGATTTAGTCAGGCAGGTTCTTTATTGTATTGCGTTCCCCGGAACGGTTCTGCTTGTGCTTCAGACGGTTTTGGTTATTTTCGGAATCGGCGGCGGCGACGCGGACATGGGCGGCACTGATATTGGGAATGTTTCGGACGCGTCCGATTTTTCCGACGGCGGTTCAGGTGATTACGGCGTTGCGGGATTATTTACATTTCAGGGAATTGTCGCGTTCTTCTGCGTTTTCGGCTGGAGCGGAATCATCTTTATAGAAGCGTTCGGGAATGCGGCTTTATCGCTTGTTTTAGGGTTTGCGCTTGGTTTCGGGGCAATGCTCGGTGTTGCGAAAATTATACGCTTGTCGGGGAAACTACAGCACAGCGGCAATTTAAACATGAACCTGCTCATCGGCGAATCCGGCATTGTATACATACCCATCCCCGAAGAAACCACCTCACGCGGCAAAGTCACCGTACAGCTTGCTGAACGGCAGATTGAATGTGACGCGGTCAGCGAAAGCGGCGCGTTGCCGATTAACACACCTGTCCGCGTAACGGATATACTGGCGGGGAATGTGCTGGTGGTGGAGAAGTTATAATGGGAGGAAATTATGGCTAAATGTTATGTATGCGAAACAAAATTGGGTGTTTTTGCAAAAAAGAAGATTTATTTTGACGGGGTAGATTTATGCCCTGATTGTTATCAGCAAGAAAAAGAAAAAAAGGAAAAGGAATATAACCGCATAAAATCAATATTTAAAGCAACGCAGTCATATGATACAGGCGGTGTAAACAGTTATTGCGGATTATATAAAGATGTAATTCGTTTTGAAATAGACGATGAAAACCGTATAATTTGTTTGAGGGGCGGTATTTTTGCCTATCTTTCAGATATTACTGAAATGTCCGTCGGTGATGTTCCCGACCCTTTTCAAAATCCTGTATCGAATTATAAAAGCTATTTTATTATCTATAAAATCCCCGGAACGGAAATTAAAAAGACGACAGCTATAGCTGTAAAAGATGACCAATATGAATTGATTGGTTTTTTGGAAAAACTTAAAAATGATACTTTATAGATTTTAAATTTAACGTATAAATAATTTAAAATAAATTCGGAGGAAAATCACATGGACGAAATCATCATTATCCTAATCACAGTTGCGGCAATCATCGTTTTCGCGCTGTTCATGGGCATTTTATCGCGCTACAGAAAATGCCCGTCCGACAAAATTCTTGTCATCTACGGTAAAGTCGGCAACGACAAGTCCGGTCAGGCGCGGAGCGCGAAATGTATCCACGGCGGCGCGTCCTTTATCGTGCCTATTCTGCAATCCTATCAATACATGGACTTAACCCCCATGTCCATTAATGTTGATTTGCGGAACGCGCTTTCCAAGCAGAATATCCGCGTTGACGTTCCGTCAAGGTTCATGGTTGCGATTTCCATAGAGCCGGGCGTTATGCAGAACGCCGCGGAAAGGCTTTTGGGCTTAAACCTTAATTCGATTCAAGACTTGGCTAAGGATATTATCTTAGGTCAGCTCCGTCTTGTAATCGCAACCATGGAAATTGAAGAAATCAACACCGACCGCGATAAGTTTTTACTTGCGGTTTCCAACAACGTGGAAATAGAACTCAAGAAAATAGGCTTACGGCTCATCAACGTAAACGTAACAGACATCAGCGACGAATCCGGCTACATAGAAGCACTCGGTAAAGAAGCGGCGGCAAAGGCAATCAACGACGCTAAAAAGTCCGTTGCGGAAAAAGACCGCGACGGTGAAATCGGTCAGGCGCACGCTCAGCGTGACCAGCGCGTGCAGGTGGCGGCGGCAGACGCTTCCGCGATTCAGGGCGAAAATGATGCAAAAGTAGAAATTGCTCGCTCCGAAGCAAGCCGTCAGCAGAGAGAAGCCGAAGCAAGAGCAAAAGCCGATAACGACGCGAAAATTGCCATTGCCGAGCGTGACCGTGACGGTGAAATCGGTCAAGCGCAGGCTCAGCGCGAACAGCGTATAGAAGTTGCGGCGGCAAACGCCACGGCAATCCAAGGCGAAAACAACGCGAAAATTGAAATCGCGAAGTCCGAAGCCAACCGGCGCGAAAGAGAAGCCGAATCGCTGAAGCTTGCGACAGCGGCAGAAGCCGTTCAGTCGGCAAAGGCAAAGGAAGAAGCCTACGAAGCGCAGAAACACGCCGAAATGGTCAGAGCAGAACTTGAACGCGCCACACGTCAGGCGGATATTATCGTCAAAGCCGAAATTGAGAAGAAACAGCTTGAAATAGACGCGGAAGCGCAGGCGGAAGTCATTCGCCGGCACGCAAAGGGTGAAGCGGACGCTATTTTTGCCAAGTTAGACGCACAGGCACGCGGCGCAAAGGAAATACTTATTAAACAAGCGGACGGTATCCGTGAACTTGTCGCGGCGGCGGGCGGAAACGCCGACAGCGCAGTGAAACTGCTCATAGCCGATAAACTTGAAGAGCTTACGAAAATACAGGTTGAAGCCATTAAGAATATCAAAATTGACAAGGTCACTGTTTGGGATTCGGGTTCGGGTAATTCCGCCGACGGTAAAACCGCAACGTCCGACTTTTTAAGCGGCTTGATGAAATCTGTTCCTCCGCTCGGCGAAGTATTCAAGCAAGCGGGCATGGATTTGCCGAAGTTCTTAGGAGAGCACCATGCCGGTGCGGGCGATTCTGCTGTTGAATCGGCGTCGGCTCATCTCACACCAAATGTTTCGGCAGAATCAAATATTCCGCAAATTACCCTGTAATCGTTACATAATTATTACAACTTCGTTACAATTTAGGTTCTAAACTTGACATTTTTATTTTTATGTTTTATAATAATAGGTAATTGCAGAGTATATCTTGTAATTACCTATTATTAATAAAGGAGTAGTTATCAAATGAAGCTTAAAAAGTTATTTGCGGCATTGGTTGCCGTTGCGGTTTTAGCGGGATTCCAAACCACCTCATGGGCGGAAGACGGTGACGACAGCGAAGAAGAAGGAACAGTAGGCATTGAACCTATTTCCGCGGAAATAGGCGAAGCTGACGGCGAAGAAGAGGAAGAAGAAAAAGACGAAAGAGACGCTGACGACCAATGCCCTCCCGAATGGAAAAGACCGTCGGCGGATGATATAGACACCAACTGGCGAAACGCAAAATGGGTTGAAGTAAATGACAGAGGTGACGGCTGGGAAGGCGTTCAGTTCGTGCTTTCCACGTTCATGGAAGAAATCGGCGATGATGCGGCAGACGGTTTTTATGAATGGATTTTCATTGTAGGCGGCGGACACCCGATTCTCGGCAACGACTTTAAAGTGCTGACACAGGACGGCGACCAAACCCCGCCTTACAAACGCTTCACTGACCGCGAAGCCAAGTTTGGCGATGAGGTTGTAAAAGCAACCCGTTTCAATGACCCTGTAGGCGACGACACCGCGCCCTCAACCGGACATATCCCGGGTGACTGGTTAATGCAGGCGGCGGAAAGCGGACAAAACATGCGTTTTTCCAATCAGAGTTATTATTATGATTTTGTAATTAAAGAAATCATTGTAAACCGCTACGCGGAAGACAGCCTTGATAACCCCGTTCCGGTTTACATAATGTCGGAAGACCCAATTATTCAGGGATATGCGGTCGGGCAGAAATTCGGTCCTCTTGTTTTTGATGAAAACGGTGAATCGACAGTATTCTCCGCAAGCATGGGGTTGATTCCCTGCGGTGCTCCTACCTTTGTAATTATTCAGGACGGCGTAGACCCTGAACCGGTTGAACCGCCCGCAAGCAGTAATACTAATGACGAAAACGATGAAAGCACCAGCGACAGCAATGATTCTTCTTCTGATGATAAGAAAGAAGAAACCCCGTCAACCCCAACCGGAAGCGCGGGTGCTGACGAAGAGGACGGCGAAAGCAGTTTCCCGTGGCTTCCCGTCGGAATCGGCGCGGGCGCGGTAATCATTGTCGGCGGTGCGTTGGTTGCCGTTAATCTTAAAAAGAAATCGTAACCTAAATGTAGGGGCAACCCTGCGTGGTTGCCCGTAAACGGACGGTACGCCACATAGGGCGTACCCTACAATGAAACATTAAATAAACATTTACAAAAACCCTTGTGTATATGCAAGGGTTTTTGTTGATTATAACCACATTTCAGCCTGAAATCTTATTCAAAAAAGCTATTGTTTTTCCGTTTAATAATTAGTATAATATAATTGTATAAATATGAATTATCATTACTTTTAAAAGTGAACAACACGAAAACAATTTTTTCTGCTGTTTAATGCAAGAGTAATATAGTAAATTAACTTGAAAATTGCACCAATAAACAGGCATAAAAACCCATAAATTAAAGCTTTTTATGCCTTTTTATCGAGCATTTTCTAAGTTAATTAACTATAAATAATGTTTGGGAGGCTTTTATGAAAAATATAAAAAGATTTTTAATCATGCTTTCGGTTTTTGCGGTTTTCGCAAGCGTTGCCGTATTTCCGTCCGGCGCGGCGGAAGGACCCTTGGAAAAATGGATTGATATTTTATGGGGAACCATATCTGACCAGGGTGTTCATTTTAAACTGAACGAGCTTATTAAAGATGTTCCCAACGCAGACCAAGGCTTCTACGAATTTGTTTTTATTATCAGGGACACCGGAAAAACCGCTACCGGCAACGATTATAAAATACGTACCGCTACCATAAACGGAGACGATATTACCCCGAATATCCCTTGGCTGAACAACGGTTCAAAGGATAGAGGCAACGCCAGCGATAATATGATTATACGCTCTTATTACACCGATACTGACGGAAACGGTTTTCCGGACAGCGGAAAAATTCCCGCGTCCGTAATTACCGAAGCCGCGGCAGCAGGGCAGGTTCTGCAGTTTTGCACCAATAACCGTACAGGTCCCTTTATCATCAAAAGCATTACCGCAACGCATTATATGAATGAAAACGACAGCGAAGGAACTGTTATTTACGATATGTTCACGGATAAAACCGTTCAGGCATACTCATCTCACGCCGCTTTTGACGGCGGGGAAAAGGGCTTAATGCACAACCGTAACGCTACGTACAGAATTATTGAGGGCGAAAGACACCTCCCGGCGAGCACTGCTTCGCCCGACCCCAACCCCGACGGCGTCGCTGATAAACCTGACACTGCCCCTGTTACAGACCCCGGTTCTAACGGAAACGGCGGCGAAACACCGCCGTCTTCCGGTGAAAATAAAACAACAACCGAAACACCAACAAATAACGGCTCAACCAGTCCGCTCTTCTTAGGATTGATTGCGGCTACCGCGCTGGCTGTTTTGGGAGCGTCAGGAGGTGCGTTTTTACTGAGTAAAGGTTAAAAACGCGCTGTTATTCATAAAATAATAAGTAAAACGTGCAAAAAATGCTAAAAATTGTGCATTTTACCTATTGCATTTAACAGCGTAAACGTGTATAATTAAAACTAATGTAGCAAAAGCTATATGGAATTATTAATTTTGGAGGAAAAAAATAATGTTCAAAAAAGCACTTATCGCTTTATTAGCGGTTTGTATGGTAGTAGCTTTCACAGCTACAGCAAGCGCAGACACAGATGTTACCCCCGGTACTATTGAATCAGAAGATGACGCAAGCGTTGATGCAGGATTTGTTATTTATACAACCGGCGACGCTGTACGCGTAAACATCGCTCCCGCAGGCGGATTCGTTGACGGTGAAAATTACAGACTTACTTTTACAGTTACTTCTACTGATGATTTCAGCGAAGATAACGGTATCCGCGTAAGATGGACAGGCGGCTTCGGCTATCCCGATAACGCTGACAATGACATCGTAAACGATTACGAAACAGACAGCGCTTATTCTGCAAACGTACCCGCATATTTCAGACCTGTTGCAGCTTTAGCTTCTAAAGGCGGCTCACAAACTTTCGTAGTGGAATTCACATATGGCGCTGAAGATATGGATTACAGCGTAGTTGATTCTGCTTGTATCGTAGGCCGTTGGACTGACGCTTTCTCAGTAAGCAACGTTAAACTTGAATCCGGTATTACTTTCGGCGGCGCAGCAACAACTGAAGAAGTTACCGAAACCACCGAAGTTGAAACTCCTGAAACCACTCCCGGCACAACAACAACCAATGAAGTTAAAGACGGCGCGCCTACAGGCGTTGGCGGAATCGCAACTGTTGCAGGTATTGCTCTCGTAGCAACCGCAGGCGTTGTAATTTCTGTTAAAAGAAGAAAGTAATTTTAATTATTAAATTGCAAATTATAAAACCTCCTCAGCTGAGGAGGTTTTTGTTTGTGTACTTGACAAACTTGTTTTAATCTGTTATAATAAACGCGAAAAGATGCGTTATCAAAGCCTACAAATCCTAAGGAGGAAGAACAATGCCGAACAGTGCAGAAATAATAGAACGTCTTGCCATACAATCCACATGTCAGAAAATCCTTTTAACAATTAAAGAAGATTGTAAAACCTTAGAAGATGTTGAGCGGTATGTCCTACAATTATTAAATGAAAGCGAAAAGCAGGGTTAAACCACCCGCCCGTCTGAAATCCTAATCATTTTATCCGCTGTTCTTGCGGCGTTTTCGTCGTGGGTAATCAACACGACCGTGCGACCCGATTCGTTCAGCCGTTTCAAAATGTTCATAATATCCGCGCCGGTCTTGCTGTCTAAGCTTCCGCAAGGTTCGTCCGCTAAAATTAACCCCGGGGACGCCGCGATTGCCCGCGCAATAGCGACACGCTGCTGCTGTCCCCCCGAAAGCTGAGCGGGGCGGTGGTGTGCGCGTTCGGACAGCCCGACCGTTTCAATTGCGCGGTCTGCAAGCTCTTCCCGCAGTTTCGGCGGGGTTTTACGGTACGTTAAGGGTAAAATGACATTTTCGCGTGCTGTCAGCGACGGAATCAGGTTGAAACTTTGAAAAATGAAGCCGATTTTCCGGTTACGCACAACCGCAAGCTTTCTGCCCGTCATGCGGGAAACGTCCTCACCATCTAAAATATATTGACCGCCGGACGGCATGTCCAAACAGCCGAGTATGTTCATCAGCGTGGTTTTGCCCGAACCGGAAGCACCGGTCACGGAAACAAAATCGCCGTTTAAAATGTCAATGCTGACCTTAATAAGGGCGGGAACTTCGTTCTCGCCCATTTTGTAGGTTTTGGTGATATTGCGGAATTGAATCATAAAACACCTCGCGTCATTAATCTAAATAGGGGTTCTTTTCGTCGTTTTGTTTGCTTTTAGAATCAGATTTATCTTCATAATAACAGCAGGGGGACGCAAGCGCGTTGGTAATCTGCGAGCTTCCCTCCAAACAGCAATAGCCGTCCGTTTGATGACGGCATTTTTCATTGCATATAATCAGGTTCATATAAATAAGACCTTCCTGTTTTTATTTTTATTATTTACCGGAAAATTTTTATTTATACTAATACCGATTATAAAAAGCTTTTAAAAATCCATGTAAAAAACTTGCGTTTAACAGAAAATTATTTTTATTGGATTTTAGTATTACACTTATATTTCCGGAAAATCAAGGTAAAATAAATTTGTAGAGTGCGGTGTCCCCGACACGCCGAATTAAAAAGGAGTACAGCAATATGCAGAAAAAACATATAAAATGGTTCTTACTCAGCGCGTTTATTCTGACAGGCGTTTGGGCGGCGGCGATTGCGCCGTCGGCAGTGGAAAATATGCTTCCGGAAGCCGAAACAATCCGTATTGAAAAGCAGGTTTATACCCCTGTTGTAAAAGGAAACGGCATTATTTATAAAGCTGAAGACAACTACTTTTATATTAAAACCGCGGTTCGGGAAAGCGATATTAATGCGGTTCAAATCAGTCAACCCGCAAAGCTTTACGGTGCGGCAATCGGTGACGGTCAATACACGGCAGAAGTGACGGAAATCGCATCAACCGCTTATCAACGGGAATTCGGCGGTGTTCAGGAAACGGTTGTAGATGTGGTTTTACAAATTGTCAACCATGATGAGTTTATACGTTCGGGATATACAGCGGAAGCCATTATCAGCGTTTTACCGGAGCGGAGCATTTTACTTGCGCCATACGAAACCATCAATCAGGACGACAGGGGTGAATTTGTATTGGTTCTGCGCGGGAATACCGCGGTTCGTAAAGATATAGTTACAGGCGCAGAGCTTATAACCGGCGCAGAGGTGATTACCGGACTGACGGAAAATGACGAGCTGATTATTAACCCTGAAAAGTACAGTGAAAATGCGTTAATAAAGGCAATAAACTAAATTAGATTTACAGGGTAAATTTTAAAAATCTATACACAGACGGGCATTTTTTCATAGGTTTTTGTGCAGAGAAAGGAATAGTCATAAATATGTTTTTTAAAAAATCAACGCTTGTTTTATTTCAAAGACGCAATAAAACCCGCACGGTTCTGACCATGACAGGGATTGCGGTAGGCGCGTTTGCGGTTGCTTTAATTTCACAAATCAGTGCGACCGGCGCGGGAGAGGTTTCCGGTATTTTAGACAACATGGGGATTAATACGGTATTGGTTCAATCCAAACAAGCGAACGCCTTTGCCGCGCTCGGCGAAGAAGACATTGTATTGCTGAATTCCGTCAGTGGCGTTGAAAAGGCGATGCCTTTAATGTCCGCCAACGCAAGGATTGATATTCTGCATAAAGATTTATCCTGCCTGCTTTGGGGCATTAACGGAGAAGCGCGGGAAATTATTTCGCTGTCCGCTCTGCACGGACGCTTGATTGACGCCCGCGACACAACGCAAGGCTCGCTTGTGTGCGTGATTGACGAAGAAATAGCGCGGAAAACCTACGGGCGAAGCAATATTGTCGGCAAAAAAATAAATCTTTTAGTAGGCGGAAATTTTCACGAGTTTGAAATTATCGGTGTGGCAAGTTCAGGGATAAGCGTTTTGCAATCCGCTTTAGCGGGCATTATCCCTGATTTTGTGTATGTACCTTTTTCAACCATGCAGAATTTGACAGGGCGCGGCAGTTTTGATAAAATCGCAGTTTTAATCGACTCCGATTCGGGCAATTTCAGCGGCAATATTACGGGCGGCAATATCACAGACAGAATCCAAAAGAAGTTAGGAAATACTGACCGAAACGGTCAAGAATTAATTGCGTCGAATTTATTACAGCAAAAAAATCAATTGCAGGGCATTATGACGGTTGTGACCTTAGCACTTTCGGTGATTGCAGGGATTTCGCTGTTCGTGGCAGGGCTTACCGTGATGACGACTATGTTGGTCAGCGTTCACGAGCGCACCCGTGAAATAGGAATCAAAAAATCCGTAGGCGCGGGGAATTTCGACATTCTGCGGGAATTCTTATCCGAAAGCGCGTTATTGTCATTATTCGGGAGCGCGGCGGGTGTTTTGGCGGCGTTTGCGGTTTCTTTTACCGGCTGTCAATTTTTGGGGATTAAGTTTTTATTCAGTTTTGAACGGTTTTTATCGCCTGTGGTGTTTTCGCTGTTTCTGGGGATTGTGTTTGGGGTTTACCCCGCGCTGAAAGCCGCGAACATGAAGCCGATTGACGCATTAAGAAGTTGAATGGGATTTTTCTTGACAAAGCCTATTAACATATAGTATAATTATACAAGCTATAATGATATAAGCAAATCATTTGAAAAGAATGGTCAACTTTATGAAGAACAAGCCGATAAAATTAATCGCCGTTTTTATTCTAACCGCGTCTGCCATTGCTTTAACTGCGGCGGTGGCTTTATTAACCGCGGCTTTGGCGTCAGCGGGATTCATGTCGGTTTTTGTGTCAGCCGGCTGTATAACGGGATTGCTCGGAAATGTTGCTACGGATTTAGCCCCGCCGGCAATGCTTTTTACCGGCTGTTTCTGTATTTTTTCCGCGTTTGCGCTGGCTTGCTTTTTATACCGGTTCTGTCCGAAAGCTGTAAGGTATTTTAACGCCGTCACGGAGAAGCTTTTCTCGTGAAACGGGGTTTCGGGCTGTTCGGAAATAAACGTATCCGTATAAAATCCATTCCGAAGGAAAACCGTTCAAAACATCTATTGTGGCTTTTTATTATCCTTGCCGTTATGTCGGGCAGTGCGGCGGTTATAACGCAGTTTTTCGCGGCGGAATTATTCAATTGGCAGTCCACCGTTTACAGGGAAAGGCGTATCATTGAAGCCGCCGATATTGTCAGTATTCATTCAGCTGATATGAACTTGGAAATCTATTCGCACAGCGGCAGTCAAATCATTATTGATTATATCGGAGAAACTGCTCTGCTTACGGAAAAAAGCGATTTTGAGGTCAGAATAGGCAAAGATGAGGATTTTTCGTTTTCGCTGTTTTCATTAGATAGGTTTAATTACAATATGCGCGTAGGACTGCCCGTCAGAGAATATAAAGAGCTCAGGCTTACCTCGGCTTCCGGAAATATCAGTGCCGAAAGAGTTCACGCCGGACAAATTACCGTAACGTCACGCTCAGGGAATGTTACACTTTTCAGCGTTTCGGGATTTATTGACATCAATACCAGATTCGGGGACGTAAACACGGAATTTGTCAGCTTTGCAGACGCTTGCAGAATTGATACGGAAACAGGTTCGGTTACTGTGGTTATGCCGGATGTCGCGGGTGTGGATTTAAGCTTCTTCACGCAAAGCGGCAGCTTTTCTTCCGACTTTTTCGGGGAAGCGTTTCTTGAAGCCGCCCGCTTTCAGGAAGATTTATATCTTTCGTCAGGTGTAAATCATAAAATGTTTACAGTGCGTACAAATACAGGCAATCTGGTGTTTTATAAGAGAATAGAATTCATAGATTAGGAGGCGTTATGCTTTCTGTGATTGTTCCCGCTTTTAACGAGGGGGAGAATATACGGCGAACCGCGGGTGTATTAAGCTCGCTTTTGACCGCCGAAAAAATTGATTATGAAATTATTTTCGTAGACGACGGTTCTTCTGATACAACGTGGCGGGAAATTTCGGTGCTTGCTTCGGAGGAACAGGGTATAAAAGGCGTCAGGTTCTCCCGCAATTTCGGGAAAGAGGGCGCGATTTTCGCCGGACTGCGCCGCGCAGGCGGAGAAGCGGCAGTGGTTATAGACTGCGACCTGCAGCACCCGCCGGAAATCATTCCGCAGATGGTCAACCTTTGGAAAGACGGCTTTGAAGTGGTGGAGGCGGTTAAAAGAAGCCGCGGAAAAGAAGGCTTTATTTATAAAAGCTTTGCCAAGATGTTTTACAGGGCGATGAAAGCCGCGCCCGGCATGGATTTAGACAGGGCGAGCGATTTCAAACTGCTTGACAGAAAGGTG
>WRJM01000048.1 GCA_009782265.1 Oscillospiraceae bacterium
ATTTTAGTTTACCATATTTTCCCAAAAAATACAAGCCCGTATTGAAACGAGCTTATAATTTATTATATTTTGCAAGAATTTTATTCCTTGACGCCGCCTAACTGTACGCCGGCGATGATATACCTTGATAATGAAAAATAAACAACGAACAACGGTAAAACCGATAACGTCAATCCTAAGTAAATCGCACCATATTCCGTTCTGTAGAAGTTACCGTTTAATTGCCTGACCATGATGGGCATGGTTTGTTTATCCTGATTCGTGAGGAGTATCATCGGCAGTAAAAGCTGATTCCATGTACCAACAAAGACAAAGATTGCCTGCATGGCTATTGCGGGTTTCATCATCGGCAGAACAATCCTGTTAAAGGTGTAGAATTCATTCGCACCGTCGATTCTTGCCGCGTTTACAATATCTATAGAGAATGTTGACAGCAGGTATTGCCGCATAAAGAATACAATTGCCGGTGAAGCGATTGCCGGAAGAATAAAAGGCAGAAAGCTGTTCACCAAATCAAGTCTGTACATAAATTGATAAAAACCAATTGCGGAAATCTGCGCCGGAAGCATCATAACAGCGACAACAAAGGAGAAGAACGCTTTTCTGAAACGCCAATCGTATGCGGACAGCGCGTATGCTGTGATAGAAGAAAAATAAGTTGCGCAGACGGTTGCGCCTACCGATATCATCATAGAATTTTTAAATCCCACAAGTGGGTTAAAATTTCCTCTTGTAAGCGGTTTGAAGTTATCAAGCAAATGACCGGAAGGAAGCAATGAAAGAGGGCTTTGCATAATTTGGACAGAGTTTCTGGTCGAATTCATAACCATAACCAAAAACGGAAGCACACTTAATACCGAAAGAAAAATACAAATTATGTAAATAAAAGTTTTAAAAACGATTTTTAAAGTCTTTCTGCTCTTAGTAGCTGTCATTTATCTCACCCCCGCCGCATTTTTTAAAGCGCGTTTTTCTGCTTTTTGCATTTTTTTCAATTTCGCCGCATCCTTATCGCGCATGATGAAGAAGAGAGCCACCGAGAATGCGCCGATGATAAAAAACATGATTACACTTGCCGCCGATGCTTTATTATACCGTTTTGCCCCCGCGAACGCCTGTCTGTAAATGAAAACGCTTGCGGTGCTTGTAGCCCCGGCAGGTCCGCCATCTACATACATCATCGGAATATCAAACATATTCAATCCGCCGATTACACTGGTAACAAGCATATACAAAAGAATCGTTCTTAAATTCGGCAGGGTTATGAAGAAGAATTGTTTGACAGGTCCCGCGCCGTCTATATCGGCAGATTCGTACATCTGCGGATTAAGCCCGATTATACCTGATATTACAATCAACATGGTGTAACCGTACCACATCCAGAATTGTATAAACGATACGATTAGCTGGGTGGCTGTTGCGTCCACGCCGAAATTCTTTGCTTTTTCGAGCACACCCATACTGATAAGGGTGTTATTAACCACCCCGACCGGAAACATAAAAAACGCGCTAAACAAAGCGGCAATGCTTCCCGCCGTTATAATATTAGGCATATAGAAAAGCAGTTTAAACAATCCCTGCCCTTTAATCTGCGTCCAGCGGTTTGTGAACCAAGCGGCAAGAATAACCGCAAGAATTACCTGCGGAATGAAATTGATTATCCAAAGCTTAAAAGTAACTCCAACCGCCCTTTTAAAGGTTTGCATCCCCAATACTTCCCTGTAGTTTCCGAACGGGTCTGCTTTCAGGACTTCATTTCCGTTTTTATCAGTTTGCAGGGTTTTATAAATACCGTATTCCGCACTTGCCAGCATAGGACCTTCTCTGTCGGAAAAACTAATTGAGATTGTGTAAATAAGCGGATAAAACGAGAATATTAAATATACTACAACAAACGGTATGCAAAAAATATAGCCGAACTTAGCATAACTGAAATTCTTGCGTTTCATAGCAAAATATCCTTTCTGCCTAAAAAATCGGAGCGGACAGAGTTCCATCCGCTCCGATTTCAGGAGCAACGTAAAATGCTTTTGTGAAATTTTAGTCTATATCAAGACCGAGGGTATCATTTGCCCAAGTTTTAAAGTCAGCTATAGCTTCTTCTCTGGTTTTTTCGCCGGTATAATACATACGGCATTGCTGCTGGAATTCTCCGTTAAGAGCTCTGTCGTGTTCATTCCAGTGAGAAGACCTTGCGTTTTGACCTGCGGGAAGGAAATATTCAAAAATATTCTGTCCGTCAACAACCGCGATGTCACCTACTGATTTTTCCATAACAACTTTTGAAGCAACAGCGTCTTTACCTGCTGTACCCTCTGTAACCTGTTTTGCTTTGTCAGGGAACAGTTTGCTGTCTTTGAAAAGTGTGCCGTTTGCGAAATGATACTGGAAGCCTGTATTAGAAGTATCAAGAGTAATCCATTCGATAATTTCTCTTACAGCTTCTTTTTTCTCGCCTTCAAGGTTGTTGTTGCCGAGTACCCATGTTCCGCCCCATGCCCATGCTACGGGAGAAGTGGTTACTGCCCAGTCACCGAACGAAACGCCGTCGAGAGCGTTATCATTGATTGTGTAGTTAATCAGCCAAGCAGGACCGAGGAAGCAGAATACGGGAGGTGTGGTTGTGCCGCCCATAGCCGCATACCAGCTTTCGTTCCAAGCGCCGTCACCTACGATATAATCATTGTCGTAGAAAGTTTTAGAGATGTCAAAATAGGAATCACGAACAGGGTCAATTACGAGTTTGTTTCCATTAACCCAACCGTTGGTCGCGCTGTCTCTCATTGCTTGCCAAAGGTCTTCGTCGCCGTGAATCATTGCGTAACCTTTAGCTTTAACTTCTGCCGCTGCTTCTGTGAACTTATCCCAGCCGGGGCCTACTTTTTTAGCGATTTCAGCAGGGTCTGATGTTCCCCATACTTCTTCCGCGATGGAACGGCGATAAATGACACAGCTTCCTGTTTCCTGGAAACGGAGACCAACAACGCTGCCATCTCTTGTTCCCGCGTCAACCGCATATTGTGCAAGCTGAGCATCTTTTATTTTTTGAGAAAGGTTTTCAATACCGAGTTCTTCATAAGTTGCCGCGAAGCTTGAATATAAGCCTTTTGTAAACTTAAGAACGAACGCTTGTTCAACTGCGTAAAGGTCGGGAGCGTTAGAACCCTGTGCTTCTAAAGCGGGTTCAATAGCGGCTTCGTATTCGCCGGTGTGGTCTGTTGCGATTGTTGCAACAATGTTGAAATTGTTTACAACGGAATCGGGATACATTTCCTGATAACGCTTAATAGCGTTAGGGATTTCATCGTTGAATGACCAAACGTTAAGGTCTTTTTTGTTGGGGTCTTTTGGGGTTTCATTTGTTTTGCCTTCGTCGCCTTCATTGCTCGCGCCTTCTTTTTCGCCGCAACCCGCAGCAAGACCGAGAACCATAAGCATGGCTAACATAAGTGCTAAAAGTCTTTTCATGCCTTTCACCTCATAAATTTTATTGAAAGATTATAGATTACAAATATGCAATCTTCTAAGATTACGAAATGCAATCTTAGAAACATAATAACACATTCATTTAACCTTGTCAATACAAAATGACTTTTTTATGTAAAAATTTTTTAAAATTTCACATATTTCTGTCACATTTTACAAAATAACGAGCGTAATTTTTCTCAATATATAGTGAATATACTGAAATATAAGATGAAAAAGCGGCGGGAGTTCCCGCCGCCGTGTGCACGATACAGTATGTAATTGCATGAAACCGCGCACTTTTTTGCATAGATTTTTGCGTGGTTCAATTAGCAGCCGCAGGTGTTACATCCGCAACCGTTGTTGCAGTTAGCACCGCCGAGAAATCCGTCGTTACCGCCGCAGCAGAAGCAAAGAAGCAGTAAGATGATGATTATCCAGCAGCAGCTACCGCCGCCGTTACCGAAAAACATAGTATGTTCCTCCTTGATTATTGGTGTATGAAACGTTTCATAATAAATTGTATGCCTTTCGCATAAATTTGTTACATTAAATTAAAAAGAACGGAAAGGGAAAAGTATAAAAATGATAGAATTCAGCGATTTTACCGAAAAAGCCGGCTGTGCGCTTGAAGAAGCCGTAACCACAGCTATGTCACTCGGACACATTTATATAGGGAGCGAGCATATTCTGTGCGGACTTTTAAACGCCGATAACACCGTGGCTTATTTGGTTCTGTCCAAGCACGGCGTTATTCTCGGCGAGGTTATGAAAAAAATCGAAACAGCGGTGGGGCGCGGAGTCCCCACCAAATTAGGTCTGCATGATTTTACGCCGCGGAGCAAACGCATTATGGAAGCCGCGCTTACGGAAGCCCGCGGTTCTTATCAGAATTACGTGGGAACAGAGCATCTTCTGCGGGCGATTATCAAAGACACCGACTGTTATGCCGTTTTACTTTTAAAAGAATTAGGCATTAATTTGAACGCGGTTTATAACGACTGTGATTCTTCCGGCGGCAAAGAGTTGAAAAACCGCAGCGACGACCCGCTTGATGACGGTTATTCCTGCACCGAACGCCGTAAAGGCGGCAAAGGTACTCTATATAAATACGGCAGGGATTTAACTGAGCTTGCCAAGCAAAAGAAAATCGACCCCGTGATTTGCAGGCAGGACGAAATTGAGCGTATTACTCAAATCCTGCTCCGCCGCCGCAAGAATAACCCATGCCTTATCGGAGAAAGCGGTGTGGGGAAAACTGCGGTTGCGGAGGGCTTCGCGCTTCGCATTGCGGAGGGGCAAATTCCCGAAAGCATGAAGAACAAACGGGTTTTTATGCTTGATATACCTTCTATGCTTGCGGGCGCAAAGTACCGCGGGGATTTTGAAGAGCGCATTAAAACCGCCCTTGATGAAATCATCAGGGACGGGAATGTAATTTTATTTATAGACGAGCTTCATTCGATTATCGGTGCGGGCGCGGCGGAGGGTGCGATTGACGCGGCGAATATCTTGAAGCCGTTGCTTGCAAGGGGTGAATTGCAGTTAATCGGCGCGACGACCATTGACGAGTACCGAAAGTATATTGAAAAGGACGCCGCGCTTGAACGCCGTTTTCAGCCGGTCATGGTTGATGAGCCGAGCGAACAGGCAGCGCTTGATATTCTTTTCGGACTGCGGGAAAAGTATGAGGCGCATCATAAGGTGAAAATCGCGGACGACGCCGTTAAGGCGGCGGTTTCGATGTCTGTGCGGTATATCAGCGACAGGTTTCTGCCGGACAAAGCAATTGATTTAATTGACGAAGCGGCGTCCGGAAAAAGGTTTAGGGCGTTTACCGCTCCCCCGCTCGTGAAAGAATTGGAAGACAGGCTTTCAGGCGTTGAGGAAGAAAAAATCGCCGCAATCAGGCTTCAGGATTTTGAAGCGGCGGCAAAACTGCGTGATAAGGAAAAAGAGCTTTTAACAGAGCTTTCGGGTTATAAAAGAACCTTTCAAGCCGAAAATGAGGGCTTCGGGACTGTTATTGAGGAAGATATAGCGGAAGTGGTTGCAAAGTGGACGGGAATCCCCATTAACCGCTTGCAGGAGGATGAGGCAAAACGGCTGTCTGACATGGAAGAAACGCTAAGCGAGCGTGTCGTCGGGCAGAAAGAAGCTGTCAGCGTACTGGCAAAGGCGGTTCGCAGGGGCAGAGCGGGGCTTAAAAACCCCAACCGTCCGGTAGGTACGTTTATCTTTTTAGGTCCTACGGGCGTGGGAAAAACCGAGCTTTGTAAGGCTTTGGCAAATGTTTTATTCGGGGACGAAAACGCGCTGATTCGCTTTGATATGTCCGAATATATGGAGAAGCACGCGGTTTCCAAGTTAATAGGTTCGCCGCCGGGTTACGTCGGATTTGACGAAGGGGGACAGCTAACGGAAAAAATCCGCCGCAAGCCGTATTCAGTAGTGCTTTTTGATGAAATCGAAAAAGCCCATACCGACATCTTCAATATATTTTTACAAATCACGGAGGACGGCATGCTGACCGCGTCCGACGGGCGCAAGGCAAGCTTTAAAAACGCAGTAGTGATTATGACCTCGAACGTAGGGGCGAGAATCATCAGTGAGAATAAGCACAGTTTGGGGTTCGCCGGCGGTGATAAAAACGAAAGCGATGATAAAAAAACGCAGGTAACAGACGAGTTGAAGCGCACGTTTAAACCTGAATTCATCAACCGTTTGGACGATGTGATTATTTTTAATAAATTATCAAAACAAGATATAAGCAAAATCTGCGGCAATATGCTTGAAGAGCTTTCCGAACGCGCACTTTCGCTCGGCATGGAAATCAGCTTTGACGGAAATGTGATTGAAAAATTAGCGGAGCTTGGTTATGATGATAAGTACGGCGCAAGGCCGCTCAGGAGAATGATTACCGCTAAAATTGAGGATATGCTGGCGCAGAGGATTGTTGAAAACGAATTTAAACAGGGGCAGAAGCTGAGAGTGAGGGCTGAGGGAGAGGCGTTTGAGGCGGAGGTGGTTTAAAATGTTGACATGAATTAATATTTATGGTATATTTAACTTAGAGGTGATTTTGTGAGTATTCGCGTAACTGCTGTTATACAGCAGGAAGATGACTGGTATGTGGCAAAATGTTTAGAAAACGATATTGCTTCACAGGGAAAAACGCTTGATGAAGCGGCGGATAATTTAAAGGAAGCACTGGAGCTTTATTACGAAGATTCCGACGATATTCCGGTTGTTCAAAAAACTTTTATTACAACAATGGAGATAGCAGTATAATGGGTTCTAAATACCCCGTATTAAAACCTCAAGAGATTATCAGGATTCTTGAAAATTTGGGTTTTATTTTTAAATCCCAAAAAGGAAGCCATGCAAAATATGTAAAAATTCAAAAAGACAGTCCGACAAAGACGGTTATTATACCAATGCACGATATTGTCGCTAAAGGTACGTTAAAATCTATTATAAAACAAGCGGGATTAACAATAGAAGAGTTTAATAAATAAAAGCGGGTTCAAAACCCGCCTTTACTTATTGAACGACCCGTTCAGCCTCTGATACTCATTCGCTATAGTAATCAGCGAATCAACCTGTTTATTAGTTAAACCCTCAATATTGAGGGTTTTCTTTTTTTCAACACCGAGTAGATAATCCGTTGACACTTTAAATATTTTGGCGAAACGTATAAGTATATTATAAGACGGGTTACAGAAGAAATAATCTGTAAAGAATGTAATTTTGCAAACGCGCCTACAGCAAATTTCTGCAACAGTTGCGGGAAAAAATTTAAGGAAGAATTGATTTGTAAAAATTGTAATTTTATAAACGCAATTACCGCAAATTTTTGCAACAGCTGTGGAGAAAAATTTTAATAAATCCAAAAAAAGAAGCCCGTTAGGGCTTATTTTTTTTAGTTTATCGTCGTTTTCTAAAAGCACCCTTCTTGCTTCCCAAAGCGGCAAGTAAAATTTATTCCTCCCCGCTTTAATAATTTATATACTTTTCACCATAATTATGGTATAATTGTATAAAACAAGTGTTGAACTTTTTAGGAGATGATGCAAATGAATTTATATAAAATAAAAAGAAACCTCATCAGCTTCCTCTACCCCAACCGCTGTCCTTTCTGCGATGAACTCATCAAATCCGATGAATTCTTCCATAAAGGTTGCGTACATCTTGATTTATACAAAAACAGCGGCAAGGATATTTTCTGCTGTGTTTACAACGGCAAATGCAAGCCCTTGATTACTAAAGCAAAAGAAAACGCCGACGGTTATGCGGTTTCGGCGATTGCTAAGCTTCTTTATGATGCACTTTTGCAAGAAAATGTTTTGCATAAAATAAATATAATCGCGCCGATTCCTCCGCGTAAAAATTCGATGAAAAAGCGCGGTTACAGCTTTCCCGCGCTTTTAGCAAAGGAGCTTGCAGAAATGACAAACGGAAAGTCCGCTCAAAACGGAAAGTCTGCTCCAAACGGAAAGTCCGCTCAAAATACGAAATATTCCCGAAAGCTGTTGGTTCTCCTGCGGGAAATCAAGGAACAGAAAGAGCTTTCGGCGGCAGAGCGCGCAGAAAATTTAAAAGGCGCATTCGGGGTTGGGCGGATTAAACTGCAAGGCTCAAATGTGCTGATTGTGGACGATGTAAGCACAACCGGCTCGACGCTTGAGGAAGCAAGGCGGGCGCTTATTAAGAACGGCGCGGGTGAGGTTTATACGGCGGCGTTTGCGAAAACGGCTGTAGATTAAAAAGAAGCTGAACAGGCTCTAAAAAAGATTTTAAGGATTTGATACTAATCCCTCATTAAAAGCTTTCTAAAAAATTCGCACAAAAACCCATAAACGTAAGCTTTTTGCTGAAACATAAAAAGATTGACAAATCAATCTTTTTATGTTATACTACAATTTATTGCGGGATTATTTTGCGGGATTATTGTAAAATTAAAGGGCTATCCTCCGCAGATTCGCGCCTTTAGCTCAGTTGGTTAGAGCTACCGGCTCATAACCGGTAGGTCCGCGGTTCGAGTCCGTGAAGGCGCAGTGCCGAGTCGGTGCAGTTAATAATTATATTAGTATCATTGTCAGAAAGGAACGGAAATGGGATTTTTTAATAAATTAGCAAAAACGGTTGTAAAAGAAGTTGTAAAAACCGCTAATCAAAGCACAAATAACCAAAACACAACCCAAAACACGAGTCAAGTTCAACCGCCGCCCGTAACCCAAAATACAACTGTAAATCAAACCACGCCTGCGGATACATATCAAAATCAACCAGTCAAAAAAGTATTTGTTGACCGGCATTTAAACTCAGCGAATCATATTAAAGCCAAAGCCCATTTTAAAGAAATTCTAACAAACGAATTCAGCGGGTATGAAATCCGCGAGAATGTTCCTTTAAGCGAATTCGGCGGTGAAGGGCGTCCGTATGATTTCGGTTTGTTTCAGGACGAACGGCTTGTTTCAGTGATTGTTCTGCCCGGTCTGAACAACACGCGCAATCATCCTTTCTGGAATTCCGAAAAAAAGGCAAAAGAATTGAAGATTCCGTTTATTAAATTCTACACCCATATGCCTAACGAAAAGGATTATGTAATCAGCAGAATCAATAAGTTTATGAAAAAAGCTTAAAATAAGTTTAAAAAAGGGGAACACAAGCTTCGCTTGTACCTGCGGCGGGAGTAAGCTGTTTTTATCAACAGGTTTTGCAGGTAACCGAAAACAGTTCGTTCCTGTGACATCAGATGATGTCCTGAAAATATTTTCCCTTTTTTAATAATAAATTCTCCGGTGTTAATCATGCCGGAGAATATTTTTAAATATAAACAAGGAGACGTTATGGAAAGTCTTTTATATGAATTAAATAAACAACCTGTGTGGTTAGAATATGCTGAATATAAATCCGCAAAAAATCATTTTACAAAAAAAGAAACAAAGGAATTATCGGAATTTATTAATAATAAAAAATATGAGAATGTTGTATCTGTTATTTTAAACAGCGGGAATTTAAGTATACCGCAAAAGATTTTGGTGAATAAGCTCGGCGGCGGAAAAAGAGTTGTATACAGCTTTAATGATGACGAAAATATGGTTTTAAAGCTTCTTTCCTATTTGCTTTACCGATATGATAATCAGCAATCGCCCGGGTGTTATTCTTTCAGAAAAGGATTCGGCGCGCATAAAGCAATCCGTAAAATTATAAATGTACCGGGCATTTCTGAAATGTGGTGTTATAAATCAGATATTAAAAATTATTTTAACAGCATATCCGTACCGGTTTTATTATCGGTATTAGAGCCGGTTATAAGCGGTGACAAGCTGTTATATCAATTTTTATATCAAGTGCTTTCAGAAAATAAAGCGGTTTATGAAGAGAAAATCATCCGTGAAAACCGCGGCGTAATGGCCGGAACGCCTATATCACCTTTTCTTGCTAATATTTATTTAAAAGAAGTTGATACTTATTTTTGTGAACGTAAAATTATATACGCCAGATATTCGGACGATATAATTATCTTTGCGGAAACAGAAGAAAAACTGACCGAATACAAAGAAATCCTTTATGAATTTTTAAATAAATATAAGCTGACCGTGAATGTTAAAAAAGAAAAAACCGTGAAGCCCGGCGAAGCATGGGAATATCTCGGCGTGGAATACCAGCGCGGCAGAATAGATTTATCGTCTGCAACAAAGCAAAAATTAAAAAGAAAAATTAAAAGGAAAGCAAGGGCACTGCGCCGCTGGAGATTAAAAAAGAACGCCGGCGGCGACCAAACAATGAAAGTAATGATACGGGTTTTCAACAGAAAGTTTTTTGAAAAAGGCAATAAGCATGATTTAACTTGGAGTAAATGGTTTTTCCCTGTTGTTACCGAAAAAAACGGTTTTCAGGAAATCGATTCTTATTTACAGCAATATATAAGATATATTCCGACCGGTTGTCACGGCAAAAAGAATTATAAAACAACTTACAGCAAGATGAAAGAATTGGGATATAAAAGTTTAGTGAACGAGTATTATAAATTCAAAAAAAACCTGCTCCCGTAGTAGGGGCGACCCATGTACTTAGTTTCACTAAGTACCGGTCGCCCGAATAATCACATAGGTTATCCGAATAATAAAACGGGACGCCGCATAGGGCGTCCCTTACAAACATCACATTAATTCAACGGAATTTCAACGCCTTTGAAAATAATAGCTTCAATGTTCTTTGTGTCAAATGTATGACCGTAGTCGTATTTGACGACTGATAGTGAAATTTTCCATTCACCGTTTTTGTACCACTTTGATACTCTGCTGGCGACCGGAATAAGAAAATCACCTTCCGGAAGTACGCGAGATATTGTCATATCCGTTAAATCTGTTATTTCACCGTCTTTCGTTTTAAAGAAAATTCTTCCTTTCTCATATTGGTATATTTCTTCTTCGCCGTTAAAAGAAAACCAAATGGTAAACGGATTTATCTTTACTTCCGTTAAAACATTCCCGGATTCAAGCGTAACATTCGGAACGGCAGTCAAAAGGTTTTCATTTGCCAGTTTATCAACAGTAAATTCTATCTCAGCCTTGCCTTCAGCGATATTTTTTTGTAAAACAACCCCGTTTTCGTCTGTAACCATTACGTATATTTCTGTTAAATCAAAAATATAATTCTGATTTACGGAAACTGACTCCGGTAATGTGTCCATATTTAAAAATGCCGTTAAATGGTTTTCACTTATCACATAAGGGCTTGTATAGAAGCCATAATCAGAAAGACGAGGTATCACCGTTAAATAATATTCTGTTTCCTTATCGGTGTTAAACACCTGTTCTTCCGATATGACATCTATAGCGACAAAAACCGTGTCGCTGTCCGCATAAAGTGCCGATACCTCAAACGTGAATCCCTCAAAGGTGTTTTTCGTTACTTCATAATTAATTTTTTCGTGCATGTTGTCAAGCACGTTCGGATTGTTTCCGAAAAAGCGGTTGACTAACTCCGAGTACTGCCAGTTGGTCGCCGCACCCACCGTAACTGTCAGCGCGATAAATGCCGCCATGGCGATTGCGGCAAAACGCAGTGCGCGTTTTTGCGGTGATTTTAACTGCTTTGAACTTGTTTTCGCCGCCTTCCGGTAAACCGCGTCCGCAAACGCTTCGGTGCTTGTGGGTTCTGCTATATCAAATAATTCCCTGTAGCTTTGTGTTGCTTTTCCCATGATAATTTTCCTCCTTTGTAATGATGATTTTTAGTTGCTCTCTTGCCCGCTGTAATTGCGTCAGAACAGTGGATTGCGGAATTTTTAAAATACCCGCGATTTCTTTTGCTGTGTAGCCTTCGTAATAATGCAGAAAAATCACCGTGCGGTATTTCGGTTTCAAGCCTTTTATATAATCGTGCAGTTTAAAATTATCGCCTGCAGGATTAGCAAGGCTTTCGTCAAGCGTTTCCAAATCTGCTCTTTTTTTGAACCACGCGGATTTAAGCAGGTTCTTTGCTTCGTTGATTGCCACGCGAATCAGCCATGCTTTCTTTTCCTCTTCGGACAAGAAGGTTTTATTTTTCTCCATCAGCTTTACGAAAACGTTCTGCGCGATGTCGTCGGCGTCGTGGATATTTTTAATATAACCGAGCGCGGCTCTGAAAACAACCCCGCGGTATTTTTCAATCATGTCTGTTAAAATTTCACGCTCCACTTTTCCCGCCTCCTTTTTAATCAATTAAGACGTCTTATCAGTAATACAATTCAGGAAGTTAAATTATCTCATTTTTTATTTTATCATAAAAATTTATTAGCTGTCAAATTATAAAAATAAAATTTTGTATTTCTCCCCGCCTGCGGCGGGGAGAAATACGTAAGAATTATATGCAGGTAATTTTAAATTAATAATTTTTAAAAACAACTTGATTTTTTTTGAAAATATGGTAAACTATAATTAGAACATAAAAGAAATTTGGAGGAGCATTGATGAAGATTTTATACGCGGCAAGCGAAGCCCAACCCTTTGTAGCGTCCGGAGGACTTGCGGATGTTGCCGGTTCTCTGCCCAAGGCATTGGTGAAAGAAGGGCATGAATGTACTGTGGTTATGCCTTTTTACAAGAATTCGATTAAACCAGAATATCAGAAAAAATTCAAGTTTGTAACAAGCTTTAATGTTCCCGTGGGTTGGCGTACGCAATACTGCGGTGTGTTTACATACGAGTTGAACGGGGTAAAATATTACTTCCTTGACAACGAGTATTACTTCAAACGCGATTTCGGGATTTACGGTTATTATGACGACGCGGAAAAATTCGCGTTCTTCTCACGTGCCGCGATTGAAATGCTTCAGAATATGGACTACAAACCGGACATTATCAATTCAAACGATTGGCAGTGCGCTTTAATTCCGGTTTATTTCCACGTTTTTTACCGATATAACGAAGAACTCAAAAACATCAGAAACGTTTTCACCATTCATAATATCGCATATCAGGGGCAGTACGGCATGAACCTGCTTGAAGATATTCTGTCTATCCCGCGGCACATGGCGAACATTGTTGAATATGACGGCGATATAAATTATATGAAAGGCGCAATTGAAGTCACCGATAAAATAACCACCGTTTCGCCGACATACGCGGAAGAAATTTTAGACCCGTGGTTTGCGCACGGGCTTGACCGAATCCTCAAAAGCAAACAATATAAAACCTGCGGCTTCCTCAACGGCATTGACACCGATATGCACAATCCGGAAACCGACAAGGACATCGCCGCAACCTTTTCAATTAAGGCTAAGACAGGCAAGAAAACCTGTAAAACCGCGCTTCTTAAAGAAGTCGGACTGCCGGAGGGCGACGAGCCGGTTATAGGCATTATTTCACGCCTTGTTGAGCATAAAGGGCTTGACCTGATTAAACATGTTTTTGATAAAATCATTCAAAAAGGCTTTAAAGTTGTTGTTCTTGGTTCAGGCGATGCGCATTACGAACATTTCTTCAACGAAATGAAGTTCC
>WRJM01000049.1 GCA_009782265.1 Oscillospiraceae bacterium
CCCAGTATTTTATTGCTTGCTCCCGGTATTTTTTATCATAACTCATGTTTTTATTATATCACACTCTGAGCCAGATTTCAAGTTAATAAACTATACTACAGAACACGCTCCTGCGGAGGGCTTATCCTCTTTCTCAAAAGATTCCTTCTTATAAGACTATACACAATGACAGCTACAGATAAGTTTACGCTGACGATGATTAGGTTTAAAGTAGGATTGATACCTAATAAGAGGACGTAGCCCTCCGCAGGAGTGTGTTTTTGGTTCTTTTTGCACAAGCAAAAAGAACAAGTCCCCCGTTTGGCGGGGCGTAGCCCTGCATTATATAAATTACCTGCTGTTTACTTTTAAAGAAATAAATTTTGAAAAAATCAAGAATCTTTTTCATTATCATCTTGTTTTCTTTAAAAAAATATGTTAAAATAGTAATGATAATGAATAAAAAAGGGTGACGGTTATGGATTTATACACGAAGGTAAAAAACGCAATGTTATCAATGCAGCGGTATTCATGGGAGCAGGGAATCGCCGCACAGGCTCTGATGGAAAGAGGGGAAACCGACCTTTTCACGGCGATGGCGCATAACGCGGTTGTTCGGCAATGGCCGGACGGCAGGCTCGGTATGCTGAGAGGTGAAACCGCAATCACTGACCCCGGTGCTATCGGAGAAGTGACATGGCGCGCTTTTGAAGTTACAGAAAACGAACTTTTTGAAAAAGCCGCTAATAAGCTGATGGAATACCTCATGGTATACGCGCCGCACACCGAAGACGGTGTAATATACCATAATGAAGTATCTTATGACGAACGGTTTCTGCCGTTTCAAATCTGGGCGGATTCCTGTTATATGGCGCCGCCGTTCCTTGCCGTTATGGGCGAAATGAACGAAGCCACTAAACAAATTTTCGGCATTATGAATTACTTAAGAGATGATGAAAGCGGCTGTATGTTCCATGTTTACGACGTGGCAATGCACCGGTTTGTCCGCCGTGAGCTTTTTGCAACCGGAAACGGCTGGACTTTGCTCGGTATCGCTAAAGTAATGAACGAAGCCAAAAGCATCAATGATACCGTCGCTTACGAAACATTATTGCAATCAGGCAAGGAAATCCTTGACGGTATGCTGAAATTCCAGCGCGACGACGGGCTTTTCCATAACGTAATAGATAAACCCGATACCTTTACGGACGGAACGGGCGCAATGATGTGCGCGGCTTTCATTTTCCGCGGAATTCGTGAGGGTTGGCTTGAGAAAAAATACAAGCAGAACGCCGACCGCGTACGTAAAACAATAGCAAAGCAGATTGATGAATTCGGAATTATACACGGCGTTTGCGGCGCGCCTAATTTTAAAAAGCAGGGCGTTTCGGTAGACGCACAAGCGGCGTGGATTATGATGGATAAGTGGGCAGGGAAGTAGTTGTTTTTATCCGCAAAACCCCCGGTATAACCGGGGGTTTTTTATATTTATTTACGGTTTTCGCTTCTTTCCGCTAAAAAGTGCTATGCCCGCAATCGCCGCTACAGCTGCCGCAATGCCACCCGTAATGCCGACAATTACTGCGGGATTCTTAACATCTGCAGTATCACCTTCGGGATTATTATAAGTCTGCGCAGAACCTTTATTCGGCGGCGTCCACGCCCACGGCTCGGGCGCGGGATTAAACGAAGGAATATTTGTTTTATTTTCAGGGTCGCTGAGGCAAATCCATGCTGTGTAATAATACCCTGTTATATACTGCGGATATTCAATAAAACCCCATTCCCGTTCATCATCATCTCTATACGTTTTCAGAACTTCAATATGAATATCGATATTATGAATTGTTTTTTCGCGGTCAGAACCGGGCCATTGCCATAAAACAAGTCTTTCGTTTTCAAATATATCATCGTAATCGTTTGTATTCCTGTGTATAAATCTTTTTTTGTTTTCTTTTTCAAAATCTTCATTTGTATAAGTTAATAAAAGGTTGTCCATCAAAAACCAGCCGTAATCAGATGAATAATGGCTTCCCCACTGGTCAATACCCCACCACGCCCCTTTATGAAAATATACCGCTTCTATATAAACAATCGTACCGTTTTCGATTGTTCTTCTGTCTTTGACGCTTCCGCCCGGTTCTTCTGTCGGAATAACAAAACCGTCCGGACTGTTGACTGTAAATGTTTCGTTGACAGATACTGCTTTTTTATAATTTTTATCAAGAAATTCATTGCTCCACACAACATCAGCATATACGGGAATCACAAAAATTACTGCAAGTATAATTGCCGTAAAAACACCAAAGATTCTTTTAATCATTGTCATTCCCTCCGGTTTTAGTTTTATTGGGTTTCCATACAACTTTAATTAATATACCCGTTCCGATGACTAACGCCGCAACTAAAACGATAATAAGTATAACCGTAGAATTTGCGGATTTCGGGATATTGACATGCGCGGTGTCTGAAACCCACGGTATTGGCTCGTGGGCGGCGTTGTAAGCGGGAAGTTCTTGATTCAGCGGCTCGCTCAAGCAGACCCAAATATTCCGGCTGCCGTATAAATACGATACAAACCCCCATTCACGGTCATATTCGTCCGTATAGGCATGATTCACTCTGAAATTGTTCATATCCAAATCCTGAAACGTCCATTCCGGAGCGTCAGCACCCGGAAACGCCCACGAAAAAGCGGAATCGGTTTCTTTAATTTCACCGTAATCGCCCTCATACCGGTAAAATTCATCAGCATGGTCTTCCTCAAAAGCAATATAATCATACAACACCAAAAGCTGATTCATTTTTATCCAGCCGGCATGACCGGTATTATAACCGAACGTATAACCCCAAAAATCCCCGTCGTAAAGGCATGAATAGCTGATAAAAATTGTTTTGTTGTTTTCAATTTTGGATAAGTCGTTTTTTGCGCCCGGCTCTTTTTTGACATGGGCATAACCGCTTTCGCCGTTCACGGTAAATGCGCGGTCTAAGCGCAAAATATTTCTTTTGTGCAGTTCGTAGAAATTGTTTACAGGCTCAATCAGCACATCGGCATACACTGTGAGTGAGCATGTCAGCAGAAAGAATACTGCTGTCAGCGTTAAAATACATTTTTTCATAAATATGAACACCTGTTTGAAAGATAACTCTTTCAACCTTTCTTTTTTAAATAAATTGAATGAATAATCCGGTTGCGTATGAAAAACCATTTGCGGCAAGCGAAAATAAGAACGGCTTTTTAAAAAATTGCCCGTATCTTTTATAATAATAACCCTCAGTCAATACTGCGCTTATTTCAAGCGGAATAATAACGATAACAGGATTGAAACCGGTATACCGCGTCATAAGCCAATAAGTCAGCACGACAACGGGATTTGTGATGATATTGACAAGCACAACAAGCAATAAATCCTTCAAATTATACTTTTTAATATAGACGATTAAATAAAAGCCGGTTTCAAGGAATAAGGTCAGCGTAAGCGAAATGATTAATGAAATTATTATTGTTTTACTCATAACTTTGTTCTCCTCAGTCCGATTAAGAGAAGAACCAAAGAAACAGCGGCAAGCAGGGCAAACAGCCAGCCCGACACGCCCGAAACATCAGCACCGAGATAAACCGGAACAAATCCGAGAAACAACCCGAACGTCAGCAAACCGAAAGCAAAACCTTTCGCGCCGGGCAGAATCTTCGCCGTTACCCAAAGCGTCAGCGGCATGGTCATATTAAATAAAAGCACTGCTGTAACGCCTGTTACCGGAATAGCAGGGAATAAGAATAACACCGCGCATACACTCAAAGAAACAATAATTGTTCGTTTCAGTCCGAAACCGTTTGCCGCAAAGCCGCCGATGGTTTTGCCGAAAACCACGGCGTAAAGTAGAACAATTCCCCAGTGACCTGTGCTTTTCCATGAAAAATTAAGCGTTAATCCCGCAAATGAACGCATACAAACAACAAAAAACATGCAGAAAACCGCGAACAGAACCTGTTTTGAATGAAACCCTTTCAAAGAAAACGCGGCGTTTTTTGGGTATGTTCCTTTTTGCGTTTTGTGCGTGATGTAAATTAATCCCGCCGCCGTCATCAGCGCGAGCGGGTAGAAAATAACCGGAAAACCGCTCCCTTTACCGAGCATTGTCCCGTAATAAACCCCGAAAGCTCCCGGTGAAACAAACACCCCGAGCGCGCCGAGCTTTTTTTCGCTGATATTTAATATGTCAATTCCGCCGCCGATGTGGAACATGGCATTTCCGATACCGATAATAATTACCGCTAAAACAGGGATATTCACAAACCCGAAAGAAGCCGCAACAAGAAAACAGCCGATGATTGCAATTAAAAAGTTACGGCTAAGTTTATCAGCAATTATACCGATTGGCATTTGCATGGCGAAAGCGCAGAAATTATAAATTAAAACGCAAAGAAATCCTTGGGAAGTCCCCGCGATAAATCTGAACATTAAAAAAGCACAAGCAAAATCCACAAGAAAATGGGTGATTGAATAAACTGAAATCATTTGCCCGCGTTTGTATGTAATTGTTTTCATATCATTTTTCCAATTCAGTTCTTATACTTTTTATATATTCATAAATATACTCTCCGGCATCATTTCCGTGTTCTGCAATGATTTTCACAATCGCGCTGCCCACAATCACGCCGTCCGCAAACCCTGCAATCCCCGCCGCCTGTTCCGGCGTGCTGATTCCGAACCCCACGGCAACCGGCGTTCCGGTTGCTGATTTTATGGTTTTGACAATTGCTTCAAGGTTAGTTTTAATTTCGCTTCTGACGCCTGTTATCCCCATTGATGAAACCACATAAACAAAACCCCTGCTTGCTTCTGCGATTTTTCCGGCGCGTTCTTCCGAAGTCGGCGCGACAAGCAGAATCAAGTCAATACCGTATTTTTCGGCATATTCCCGAACTTCACCGCTTTCCTCAAAAGGCAGGTCGGGAATGATTATCCCGCCAATCTGCACATCTTTGCATTTTTTGAAAAATGCTTCATATCCGTAGTGAAACACAGGGTTTAAGTAGGTCATAAACGCTAAAGGCATATCGGTTTTCTGCCGTAAATCCGCAACCAGTTCAAAAATTTTCGGCACGGTTGTACCGGCGGAAAGTGCGCGGATATTAGCGGCTTGAATGACTTCACCCTCTGCGACGGGGTCGGAAAAAGGGATGCCGATTTCAACAATGTCCGCGCCCGCCCGTTCCATTTCTAAAATAAATTCCGTGGTTTTTTCAAGGCAGGGGTCGCCCGCCGTGATAAAGCCGATGAAGGTTTTCCCTTTTTGAAAAGCTCTTTCTATTCTGCTCATTGATGTTTCCTCATTTTTATTTATATAGTTAATTTACTATAATTTGCATAAACTCATTTTTATTAATTGCAAATTCCAATCTGTCTTTCATTTTTCCGTCGTGCCATTCTGCCTCTATTCTTTCAGCTTCTTTTCTGAAGCCTACTTTTTCCATGACTTTTTGCGTGGGCATATTATCTTTATAACACCCCGTTACAACTCTTACGCAGTTATCCTGAAAAAAAGCAAATTCTAAAACTCTTTTCGCCGCTTCTGTTATGTAACCCTTATTCTGATATTCCGGTATAATAAACCAGCCCATTGGGTCTGCAATCTTTCCCGCCGGTGTTTCTTTAGCGATTTCATAACCTACAGAACCAATCAATTGTTTATTTTCTTTCAGCATAACGCAAAGGCGGCGCGCCTTTCCCTGCGCGCTGACTGCAATCGCATTTTGCAAACTTTCTTCGGATTCTTCAAGCGAGGTTGTCGCAATATCAATGAGAAAGTACATATTCTCTTTATCGGACATCATTTTGTGATATTCCGGTAAATCCGATTCTTTGTATTCGCGCAGGATAAGTCTTTCCGTTTCTAATTTTATCATATTAAATTCCGAATTTCTTTTCTTGTTGATTTAAATGGTTATTATATTTATATTGCGAAGCTCCGCTTCGCTACGGGGGAATGTACTTTTTGTTCGCACAAAAAGTACCAAAAATACGCGCCTGCGGCGGGCTACGTCCTCTTATAAAGTAGATTGCTTGCTTGTAAATTTATTCATAGACAGCTATTCTTTCGAGTTGCGCTCACTGTGAGTAGTTCTCTAATAAGGGTAGACGTTAATAGGAGGACGAGCCGCCCGCAGGGCTGTGTTTTTGGTTCTTTTTGCACAAGCAAAAAGAACAGTCCCCCGTTCGGCGGGGCGTAGCCCCGCATTATATAAACAACATAAACCACAACGGAACGGTCAAAGACCGTTCCAGTTTTATTTATTTTACACGCTTGCCGCTTTCCCGACAAAGACGGGGTAATCCTCTGTTCCGAAAAGGCTTCTGTAAGCACCGACCTTTACGTCCTTGTCCGTAATCACATAATTCATCTCGCTCTTATCCCCGATGACCGTGTCCTGCATAATTATACAGTTTTTAAGCATTGCGCCCTTCCCGACCTGCACACCCCTGAACAGCAGACAATTCTCCACCTTGCCCTCAATGATACAGCCGTCCGCGACAAGCGAGTTACAGACATCGGCTTCAATGCCGTACTTCGCGGGTGCTTCATCCCTGACCTTGGTGTAAATCGGTCTGCGCTGGGGGAACAAAATTGAACGCTTTTCCTGGCTCATTAAAGCCATGTTTGCCGCAAAGTAACTTAAATTGCCGTCAATCTGTTCGTAATAACCGTTGTATCTATACCCGTAAATCTTGTATTCTTTGTGTTTATGCTGAATAACGTCAACTTCAAAGCTGTAAAGATTCCTTGACGCTGTTTCGGTAATCAGCTCCATCAGGAAATCGCGCTTGCAGATATACATATTCATGCTTGTGTTAAATTCGCCCTCTTTATTGGGGAAAATCAGCACGTCATTAATCCGTCCGTCCGCATCAACCCCGAAAGCGGTTTTAGTCTGCATTTGTTCCACAGTATAGCTTCCGTGCCCGTAAACGATGGTTATGTCCGCTTCTTTTTCAATATGATACTCAAGAATATGGTTGTAATCAAGGTTCACAATTACGTTGCAGTCGGTCATAAGTACATATTCCGCGTTGCTTTCCGCGATATAATTTTCTACACCGTGCAGAGCTTCCATTCTGCCCCTGTAAAGCCCTCCGCCCACATGTCCGTAGGGCGGCAGAAGCTTCAGCCCGCCCGTTTTGCGGCTTAAATCCCATTCCCCCCCTGAACCTAAATGGTCAAGCAGGGACTGGTAATTTGCTTTGGTAATCACACCCACCGACGATATACCGGAATTCACCATATTGGATAGCGGAAAGTCAATCAGCCTGTACCGCGCCCCGAAAGGTACGCTGCCCATGGTGCGCATTTTGGTCAGGTCAGATATGGTATCGTCATGCAGATTTGCAAAGATTAAACCGAGCATGTTGTTTGACATTATAGCCATGTTGTTTTACCTCGTAATGAATTTTATTTGTTGTAGGGTTTATATATTTTCCGAAATCATTGCCTTGGGTTTAATCTTGGTTTCCGGCGAAATTTCGATTTGGTGCCCGATAACCGCAACCCCCCAGCTGTCCTTGTCCTGAATGGCTTCGGGGCGTTCGCCTATGTGTGCTTTTTCGCCGATGACGCAATCCTCACCGACGACCGTGTATTCAATCACCGCGCCGCTTTTCACTACCGTGTTCGGCATAATGATGCTGTCGCGGACTGTCGCACCCTTTTCTATTTTTACACCTGCAAACAGGATAGAGAAGTCCACGCGCCCCTCTATATTACAACCTTCCGCAACCATCGAGTTTTCAATAAAGCTGTTTTCCCCCGCGTAATGCGGCGGCATAACAGGATTGCGCGAATACACCCGCCAGTTGTGGTCATGTAAATCTAAAGGAATATTCGGGTTCAGCAAATCCATGTTCGCTTCCCAAAGACTGTCAATCGTTCCCACGTCTTTCCAGTAGCCGTCGAAATTGTACGCGACCATCTTACAGCCGTCTTTCAGCATATCCGGGATAATATTGCCGCCGAAATCCTTTTTTGCAGCGGGGTCGTTTTCATTGGCAATCAGGTATTTTTTAAGCACTTTCCAAGAATAAATATAAACACCCATGGAAGCAAGGTTAGATTTCGGCTCTGCCGGCTTTTCTGCAAATTCGGTAATTACGCCGTTTTCATTAGCGGTCATAATGCCGAAACGGGACGCTTCCTCCCAAGGCACTTCAATTACCGCAATCGTTGCGTCGGCTTTCTGTTTCTTATGATAATCAAGCATTAAAGAGTAGTCCATTTTATAAATATGGTCGCCCGCCAAAAGCGTGATATAATCAGGGTTATATCTGTCAACGAATTGAATATTCTGATAAATTGCAGTAGCCGAACCGGTATACCAGTTCTTTCCGCCTTGACTTTCGTAAGGAGAAAGCATGTGAACACCGCCGTGAACCCTGTCAAGCCCCCACGGATGCCCGTTGCCTATGTACTCGTTTAAAACGAGCGGCTGATACTGCGTTAAAACCCCCACAGTGTCAATCCCCGAATTCACGCAGTTTGACAGCGGGAAATCAATCAATCTGTACTTTCCCCCGTAATGCACGGCGGGCTTCGCCATATCCTGCGTCAGCGCGTACAGCCTGCTGCCCTGTCCGCCCGCAAGAATCATTGCCACACATTCCTTTTTCACATGATACATAAATTCTATACCTGCTTTCTTTTTCGCTGTTAAATTATAAATTAACAACGATTATATTATGCTTCAAATTGTTTATTTTATTTCGGTTTTTTATTGGAAGGGCTTTTTGATGATTTTGTACTTTTAATCGTCGCGCCTTTCGTCGGGTTGCCGAGTTTTGCCGGCGGTGCTTTTTTAGTGACCGGTTTTTTTGCGTTTGAATCGTTGTTTGTTGATTTAGTCATCGTTTTATCCTTTCTGAAAAACATTGCGGACATCGGTTTAATTTTTACCGAAATTGAATACTGCTCCTCGTGCATGGGTTCTGCTTTTGCCCTTTGTCTTTTATTAACTGCCTTTCCGGAGGTGTTGAACACCTCTGAATAATATCCGCCGAGCGGAACGCCGAAGCTGTAGCTTTCATGCTCCTTAGGCTGGAAATTACAAACTGCGATTAATTCTTCGCCCGATTTATTGATTCTGCGGAAAACGATTACGGAATTTATATTATCATCGCTGATGACCCATTTAAACCCGCTCCAGTCGTTATCGTTTTCCCAAAGCTCACTGCTTTTAATATAAAAGTTATTGAGTGCTTTCACGAATTCGCTTAATCCTTTATGCTCGGGGAAGTCTAAAACATCCCAATCAAGACCGGTTTTGTAATTCCATTCCTTGAACTGCGCAAACTCCTGCCCCATGAACATCAGCTTTTTGCCCGGGTGCGCCGCCATATAAGTCAGGAAGGTTTTAAAAGAATCTATGCGAAGTTCTCTCGGACCGCTCATTTTATCAAGCATGGAGCATTTCCCGTGTACTACCTCATCATGCGAAATCGGCAGTATATAATTTTCGGAAAAAGCGTAATAGAAAGAGAAAGTAAGCAGATTATGATTATAAGGGCGCGCTTCCGGAATCATGGACATATATGAAAGCATATCGTTCATCCAGCCCATATTCCATTTGAAGTTGAAGCCCAAACCGCCCACGTCGGTGGGTTTTGTCACCATGGGCCACGCAGTTGATTCCTCCGCGACCATTAGTATATCCGGAAATTCCTTGAATAAAAACGCATTGAGCTTTTGCAGGAATGCAATTGCTTCAAGGTTTTCGTTGCCGCCCCTGTGATTGGTACGCCATTCCTTGCGGTCATAATCAAGGTAAAGCATAGAAGCCACGGCGTCTACCCTCAGCCCGTCTATGTGATATTCCCGAATCCAATAAGCGGCATTGGAAATCAAAAAGCTGATGACTTCGTTTCTGCCCCAATCGAAAATCCGCGTACCCCAGTTGTGATGCTCGCGTTTCAGAACATCGGAATATTCATAACAGCACTCACCGTCAAATTCAAACAAGCCCGCTGCGTCTTTCGGGAAATGCGCGGGAACCCAGTCTAAAATTACGCCTATATCGTTTTGATGGCAGTAATCCACGAACTGCATAAAATCATGCGGCGTACCGAAACGTGAGGTCGGCGCGTAATACCCGATTTGCTGATACCCCCACGAGCCGTCAAACGGGAATTCGGCAATGGGCATCATTTCAATGTGTGTATACCCCATTTTCTTTACGTAAGGAATCAGCTCCTCCGCAAGCTCCATGTAATTGAAAAAATCATCTTCCCGGTTATGTTGTGTTTTCCGCCACGAACTGATATGCACTTCATAAATGTTCATGGGGGAAGTATAAACATTCTGTTTGCTTTTTTTCTGTGCCCAAGTTTTATCTTTCCACACATAACCGCCGATGTCGTAAATCTTGGAAGCGGTATTCGGGCGGGTTTCCATATGAAAGCCGTAAGGGTCGGCTTTGAGTTTAAGCTGACCGCCCTTTGTGCGGATGGCGTATTTATAAGTATCGTATCTTTTTAACCCGGGTATAAACAACTCCCAAATCCCGTCGTCAGTGATTTTATTCATGGGATTCCGAGCGGTGTCCCAGTGGTTAAATTCACCCACAACCGACACATTAACCGCTTTCGGCGCCCAGACGCGGAAAATAAAACCGCCGTCCTTTGCGTGAGAACCGAAGAATTTATATCCGTAAGTAAGGCTTCCTTCTCTGAATAAGTGCAAGGGAACATCATATTCTTTGGGCGTTTTATAAGCCATTGAGCACCTCCGGTAAAACTTTATTTTGGGAAGAAATTAATTTTTTGGAAATATTTTCTTCATATTGTGTTAATTATATCACAAGTAATTTAAAAAAGCAAGCCTTTCATTGTAAATTGTTACAAAACAGATAAATTTATTTCTATCTCTTTGTATATAATCACGATTTTTCGGTTACAACTAGGTCACATTTATTGAAGTTCTGTTATTTTATCATTATATACTCCTTATTTTTGATAATATTTAACAATTGAGCATTTGATTTTATACGGTTTTGCGCTTGAAAACCCGCCGTTTTATCGCCGCACCGGTGGGAATCACCGCCGGAAATTTTATTGATTAAATACATATCAGCATATGTGTCTGCTCTTTTGTTCCATTCGTCCGCCCAGTTACCGCGGTTAATCACCTCAACAGCGTCGGTAAAATCGGGCAGAAGCCGGAACATGCCTATGTAGGACGCTTGTCTGAACGGGTGAGCATGAATGATGAGCGCACCCGCTTCTTTGAATAATTGCAGAACGCGGCGCAGATTAGGCTGTATGATTTGCGGGTGTTCAATCAGCCATTGTTTATCCAAGCCGTAAATTAAAAACTCAGTTCCCGCGTAAAAGTATTCAAAGCCGAAAAAAACATCAAAATCAATTTCATCACCGCGTTTTTTCGCGTCCTCGTATCCCCGGCAGAAGATTTCTATTGATTCATCCCACGGCAAACCGGGCGGAACTGCCGTATTCCCGCCGATAAAGTGGTCGGTGACAACAAACCCGCTGTATCCTATGCTTTTATAATAATCCGCCATTTCCGCGCCTGTATTTGCTCCGCACGCGCTTCCTAAATTAGTATGAACATGCGTTTCATATTTAAAATGCTCCATAAAATAACTGCTTTCTTATTTGCTGTTTGGTGCAACTTTTATTATTATACTCTATAATAAATTAAAAATCAAGATTGACGATTGACTTTTCAAAAAAAATATTGTATAATAATCCAAACGGAAGGAGTTGCAAAAAATATGTCTGTAGTAAAAGAAAAATGGGGTTTTTTCGACGGGTTTCCGGTTTATCTTTTCACTTTGAGGAATAATGATTTAACGGTTCGCCTGACAAATTTCGGCGCGGCGTTGGCCGGAATCGACGTTCCGGATAAAAACGGTGTAAAAGCCGATGTGGTTTTAGGTTATGATAATCTTGACGGTTATATTAAAGGAAGTTCTTTTCAGGGTGCAGTTATCGGGCGTTACGCCAACCGTATAGGCGGCGCGTCCTTCACGCTCGGCGATACGGAATATAAGCTTGCCCAAAATGACGGGCAGAACTGCCTGCACGGCGGCGGGTACGGCTTTGACCGACGGGTTTGGGAATGTGATTATGATAAAAAGAAGAACAGCGTTGTTTTTAATTACCGCAGTCCTGACGGGGAAGAGGGTTTTCCGTCGTCTCTTGACGTAACGGTAAAATACACGCTGACCGAAAAGAATAAGTTAAAAATTAAATATACGGCGAAAAGCGACGGCGATACAATATTTAACCCGACAAACCACGCTTATTTCAATTTAAAAGGTACAGCACAGGCGAGCAGTGTCTTTGATACAGTTTTACAGATTAAAGCGGTGAATTACACGCCTTTTGATGAATTTAATATTCCGACGGGTGAAATCGAACCGGTTTTTAAAACGCCGTTCAATTTTATGAAGCCTAAGAAAATCGGCGCGGAGTTTGAAAGCGGTAAAATCAGCGGTTACGACCACAACTTCCTGCTTGGGGAAGCCGGAACAATGAAAAAAGCCGCGGTAGCCCACGAACCGGTCAGCGGGCGCATTATGGCGGTATATACCGATATGCCCGCGCTTCAACTGTATACGGCGGGCGGATTGAACGAAAACGGCAAGAAAGGTGTTCATTTCGGGAAACATCAGGCTTTCTGCCTTGAAACGCAGTTTTCGCCCGATACCCCGAATCTGCCGCATTTCCCGTCCTGCGTGCTTAAAAAAGGGAAAAAGTTTAAATCTGTGACGATTTATGCGTTTGGGGTGAAGTAAAGGTAGTTTATATAATGCGATGTTACCTGTCGCCTGCGGGCGGGAACAGCGGGACTTCGTCCCGCAAACGGGGGACTGTACTTTTTGTTCGCACAAATA
>WRJM01000050.1 GCA_009782265.1 Oscillospiraceae bacterium
TGATGACGCCCGATTTTATTAAAGGGCAGAACCGGGCTTTCCAGTATTTGCTTTTTGAATTCGCCGAACGGCAGTAATCCTAATTTTAACAAAGCCTGAAAACCGTCGCCGATGCCGAGCATCAACCCGTCACGCTTATTCAATAAATCAAGCACAGCGGCATGAACCTGCTCATTCCGGAAAAACGCGCTGATGAATTTTCCCGCACCGTCAGGTTCGCTCCCTGCCGACATACCGCCCGCAAGCGCAATGATATTGCTGTTTTTTGCGCGTTCCGCGAATTCTTTAAACGATTCATTAACTGCTTTTACATCAAGGTTTTGAATGACTAAAAGCTCAGCTTCCGCTCCCGCTTTTTTAAAAGCATACTGCATTTCATATTCGCCGTTCGTCCCCGGGAAAACAGGAATCAACACACGCGGTTTCGCGGTTTTGAATGCGGGATTGCAAACGGTTTGATTTTCCCCTGCATATGTAATTTTCTGCGTTGTAAATTCTGCCTCCGTTTTTGACGGAAAGGTTGATTCAAGCACCTCTTCATAAAGTTTTTCGGTTTCTTCTATATTTATATGCATATCATTACAGATTATGGAGGATTCCGCTGTTGTAAAACCGATACAGTCAGCACCCGTAAAATCTTCTCCCGCTTCAATTATAAACGCGCCGTAACAGGGTGTGAAAAGTTTTAAATTACCGGTCTTGTTTAAATCCGCGCCTATTTTATTACCGAGCGACATTTTAAATATGCCCTCCGCAATACCGCCCACGCCGATTGCCCAAACAGACAAAGCGTTTTTGCGTATAATTTCTTTTTCAACGGTTTCAAAAACCCGTTTCACGCTTTCATAAACAGGCAGATTATTTTCATCGTAATCCGGCGCGATATACATAATTTTGTTTCCCGCCGCTTTAAATTCCGGTGAAATTATATTTTCTGCTTTTTCGGTTGTAATCGCAAAGGACACAAGCGCGGGCGGTACGTTTAAATCCTCAAACGTACCCGACATGGAGTCCTTACCTCCGATAGAGGGTGCGTTAAGCGCAAGCTGTGCCTCATACGAGCCGAGCAGTGCCGCGACCGGTTTTCCCCACCTTAACGGCTCATCGTTCAAACGTTCAAAATATTCCTGAAACGTCAGACGGACACCTTTACTTTTGCCGCCCGCCGCAACTACTTTGGCAATGGATTCAACCACAGCATAAGCCGCGCCGTGGTAGGGGGATTGCGTTGAAAGTGCCGCGTTATACCCCCACGACATCACCGAAGCTGTTTTTGAATCCTGCATAGAACCCGCTTCGTCTTTAACGGGGATTTTCGCCGCCATTGCCTGTGCCGGCGTCTGCTGTGTTTTCCCGCCGAGCGGCATAAGCACGGCAAATCCGCCCGCTGTGGAATCAAACCGCTGGGAAAGCCCGCGCTGTGAACATAAATTCAAATCTGTTATTGTTTTTTTCCAGTTTTCATCGGTATTCGGTAAATCCGTAAGTGAAATCAACGGTTCTGCAATGTTCACTTTTGCATATTTGGACGCGCCGTTTGAATTTAAAAATCCGCGCGATATATCAACAATCAGTTTACCTTTCCATTTCATTTTAAGGCGGGGTTCGGATTTCACTTCCGCTACAACCGTAGCATCAAGGTTTTCGATTGCCGCGAGTTCTTTGAATTTTTCAGTGTGGTTCTTTGCAATCACAACCGCCATTCTTTCCTGCGATTCGGAAATAGCAAGCTCCGTCCCGTCAAGCCCGTTATATTTTACCGGTACTTTATCAAGGTCAATAGCAAGCCCGTCCGCAAGCTCCCCAATAGCAACGCTCACGCCGCCCGCACCGAAGTCGTTACAGCGTTTAATCATCCTTGCAACTTCCGCGTTACGGAAAAACCTGTGCATTTTACGCCCGATGAGCGCGTCCCCTTTCTGCACTTCGGCGGCGTTTTTCTTGTGGCTTTCGGAGCTGTGCGACTTTGACGAACCTGTCGCACCGCCGCACCCGTCGCGTCCCGTTTTGCCGCCGAGCAGGATAATAACATCACCCTCTAAAGGACGCTGTCTTATGACGTTTTCGGCTTTCGCCGCGCCGACAAGCGCGCCAAGCTCCATACGTTTCGCCATGTAACCGTCGTGGTAAATTTCCTGCACCAAGCCGCCCGCAAGCCCTACCTGATTCCCGTAAGAAGAATACCCTGCCGCTGCCGTGTTGGTGATTTTGCGCGGCGGAAGCTTGCCCGAAATTGTTTTATCTGCCTGCAGACGCGGGTCTGAAGCTCCGGTGATTCTCATTGCCTGATGCGCGTAAGCGCGCCCCGAAAGTACATCGCGGATTGCGCCGCCGAGGCAGGTTGCGCCGCCGCCGAACGGCTCGATTTCAGTGGGATGGTTGTGGGTTTCGTTCTTGAACATCAGCAAATAATCTTCCCCGTCAACATCAATTTTAATTGAACAGGCGTTGATTTCTTCACTTTCGTCAAGGTCGTTCAGCAAACCGTCCACCTTGCTTTTCCTCATGCCGGCAGTTGCGATTTCCATAAGGGTCACGGGCTTGTCCGCACGCCCCAACGCCGCTTTATTTTCTGTGAATTTCTGATAACTTTTTTTGATGTAATCGGTATCAATCCGCACATCATCGATAATTGTCCCGAAAGTAGTATGACGGCAATGGTCTGACCAGTATGTATCAAGCATACGAATTTCCGTAATCGTAGGATTACGCTTTTCGCTTTTGAAATAATCCTGACAAAATGCTATATCACTTAAATCCATTGCAATTGAATATTTTTCAAGAAAACTTTTTAATTCATCACGGGATAAATCAATAAAACCGTCAAGGATTTCTACTTCCTCCGGAATGTCATACTCAGGTTTAAGCGTTGATTTTAAAGTTGTTTCACATTCGCGGGCTTCCACAGGATTAATCAGGTATTTTTTTATTTTTCCAAAATCTGTATCGTTTATTTTACCTTTTATAATGTAGATTTTCGCGCATTTCACGGTTGGCTGTTCAACGCCGCAAAGCACGCTGATGATTTGCGCCGCGCTGTCCGCACGCTGGTCATACTGCCCGGGAATATATTCAACCGTAAAGCTTCTTTCATCGCTTTGAAGCGCGGGCATTTCCTCGTACACAAATTCAATCGGTGCTTGCGAAAAAACTTCGGAAACTGCTTTATTAAAATCATTGCGTGAAATTCCCTCAACGTCATAAAGGTTAACGGTGCGTACGTTTATAACCGAATCAATTAATAAAAATTCGGTTATTTCATCAAGCACAATACCGCTTTCGACGGCAAACCCGGGTTTTTTCTCGGTGTAAATTCTGTAGACTGACATAGATATAATCATTCCTTTCCGGAATTCGTGCAATGCACAAATTCCTGTTTGAAAGATTTATCTTTCAAACTTCTCTCATTTTATATTTTATTAATTTTATTAATTTTTAATCCGCTTCGGCGGCAATACAAAACCCGTCACCGACGCCTGTTATTTTCACATTTAAAATATCATTTTTCTGCGCGGTTTTGCTGATTACTTTCACGGGCGCGTAATTCTCCGCATGCCCGAAGATTTCTTCGGGGCTTGTCCGCTTTTCAACTAAAACGCTGAGTGTTCTGCCGGTCTGCGTTTTAAAAAAGTCCCGGCGCATTTCATCTGCGGCTTGCATAAGCCTTGAAGCGCGTTCTTTTTTTATAATTTCAGGGATTTGGTTTTCCATTGAAGCGGCAGGTGTTCCCGGTCTTGCGGAATACGGAAAAACATGAATTTTCGAAAAATTTATTTTTCGAGCAAAACGTAAGCTTTCAATAAATTCTTCTTCTGTTTCCCCCGGGAACCCTACGATTATATCGGTTGTAAATACTGCGTTTTTAAAAAGTAAACGGATTTTTTGTGTTTTTTCATCATATTCTTCTGCCGTGTACTGTCTTCCCATTCGCTTTAAAACACTGCTGCTTCCGCTTTGCAAGGAAAGATGAAAATGCGGGCAAAGGTTGCTGACTTGCGAAAGCTTTTCAAGCATTTTTTCACTCAGTAAATCCGGTTCAACAGAAGAAAGCCTTACACGCTCGGTATATCCGGAAATTAATTTTACCGCGTCGCTTAAATCAAATTTCCCGCCGTCATTATATTTTGTCAGATTGATTCCCGTCAGTACAATTTCTTTGAACCCCGCGTCTGCGGCGGCTTTTACTTCCTTTTGTATACTCGAAAGCGGGCGGGAACGCGGTTTTCCTTTCGTGTTCGGAACAATGCAGTAAGCGCAGTGATTATCACAGCCGTCTTGAATTTTTAGAAACGCACGGGATTTTGCCTTATTTAAAGCAAATACGTTAAATTCTTCATATGTTTCGGGTAAATCCGTTATTTTATTAATCACAGAGCGGGTTTTATTAAATTCTTCGATTAAATCCGGAAGTTTACTTCTGTCCGCAGTGCCGCAGGTTATATCCGCGTTTAAAATGCGCGCTTCTTCGGGGTACGCCTGCGGAAAACAGCCTGTTAAAACCGTTATTATACTGGGGTTTTTACGTTTTGCGGCAGAAAAACACCTGCGCGTCTTTTTATCACCGTTTTCCGTCACGGTACAGGAGTTTAAAATAAAAACATCAGCGTCTTCTATGTTCGCAACTGATAACCAGCCGCGTTTTTCCATCAGCGCGGTTAAACCCGCGCTTTCGGTTTGATTGACCTTACAGCCAAAGGTTATTAGGTTGAATTGCATAATTTTACACCATTCGCGTTGTGCAATATTACTAAATTATATTTATTTATATCTCTATTATACTTGAAACTTCCGAAATTTGCAATATCCTATTGACTATTTTTAAAAATATGCTATGATGTAATTGTGCAAAAATAAAAAGAAAGCACAAAATATTGGAGAAGCATTTATGATAAACTTAAAAATCAAACTGACTTCGGTGGAGGACGCGAAAAATTTCACTTTCGTGATGAGTAATCAGGAGTGTGAAGCGGATATTATTTCCGGAAAATATATAGTGGACGCAAAGTCCATCATGGGGATTTTCAGTCTTGACCTCAGCAGACCGTTAGATTTAGTTATCCATTCCGATTCTGAAATCTGCGGCGAACTTGTGGAAAAGCTTGAAAAATACATCGTAACAACATAAAATTAATTAAAGGAGGAAAAGAAATGAAAGAATTATCCATTAAAATTGACACGATTAATGACGTAAAAATTTTTGTGAACACGGTTTCAAGATTTGAATACGACGTGGATATTATATCCGGCCGTTACGCGATTGACGCGAAATCAATCATGGGCTTGTTCAGCATCGACCTCTCGAAGGCGGTAACAATGAGAGTTCATTCGGACGATTGTGACGATTTGCTTGCGGAAATTAAACAATTCACGGTATAGAACATGTATTCAATAACGCTCAACGCTCATATTTTGGCGCATTTTGCACCACTTTTCGTTAAATTTTCTTGAAATAAACAAATTATTTCTGCGAAAATTTGCCTTAATTGGTACAAAATTCGCTTAAAATCTGAACATTTCGATTATTGAATACAAGTTCTTAATTAGGCAGGTTAAAAATGACGATTTACTTCATTAATGAAGTAAATCTTTTTTTGTAAATTATTATAATTGACTTTATAAAAAATTCATGCTATACTATATAATGTGGTCATTTTTATTTTAAACAACTATAATTATTGTTCGGAGGTTTTTATGTTTTATATAGGCGTTGACATAGGCGGTACGAATATTTCGGCGGGTGCGGTCAGCAAGGACGGAGAACTGTTCTTTAAAAAATCCGTAAAAACCGGAAAAGAACGTAATTACAATGAAATTTTACAAGATATAATCGGCATTATCGGCGAAGTGCGGCAGGAAGCGGAAGCTTTAAAGCTCGGAAACGCGGAAAGTATCGGGCTCGGCTGTCCGGGGAGCTGTAATAAAAGCACCGGCGTTGTGGAATTTGCGGGAAATTTGAACTGGCATCATGTTCCGCTTGCTTCAGATGTGCAAAAAGCTACAGAGCTTCCCGCTTTCCTTGAAAATGACGCACGCGCCGCCGCTTACGGCGAATTTATTTCCGGCGCGGCTAAGGGATTGAACAGCGCGGTTGTGATAACGCTCGGGACGGGCGTTGGCGCGGGCATTATTATTGATAAAAAGATTTTTCGCGGCGAAAACTTCGGCGGCGGCGAAATCGGGCATACCGTCATTTCCATGGACGGACCGCCCTGCACCTGCGGCAGACATGGTTGCTTTGAGGTTTTTTCTTCAGCAACAGGACTTATCAGAATGACAAAAGGATTTATGGATAGAAATCCGGATTCTGCCATGCACAAAATTGCGGCGGAAATGGGGAAAATCAGTGCGCGGACAGCATTTCTTGCCGCAAAGCAAGGTGACAGCGCGGGACAGAGCGTGGTGGATTTTTACATCAAAGCACTCGCCTGCGGAATCACGAACGTAATCAACACCTTACAGCCCGACTGCCTTTGTATAGGCGGCGGGGTCTGCGGTGAGGGGGATTATCTGCTGAACCCGCTGAAAGAGTTCGTTTCTAAAGAGGTTTTCACAAAAAACAGCGCGAAAAATACTGAAATTTTAATTTGTAAGCTCGGCAATGACGCGGGAATCATCGGCGCGGCGTTAGTAGGTGAATCAATATGAAAGGATTACTTGGATTTTTAATTATCATATTTCTGGTTTGTTTACTACTTGGGTTTATTCTGCCGTTATTAGGCTGGCTTATAAGAATAGCGGGCGCGATTGTTTTTATTGCGGTTGTTGCGGTAGCGATTTTGGTTGTGAAGCAGAGCTTCAATGATAAAAAATAAAGGAATTATTACATGAGAAGTGAAGACCTTTCATTGGATTTCCTCTTGAATAACGCCTGCACTTCTATCGTAATGAAAACGCGGGAGGAAATAATAAAAGAGAAGATTCCCGTAAAGGAAAAGAAATCGTACTTAAATCAAATAATATCGGGCGAAAAAATCAACACGGTTTTAAGCTGGCAAGGTGCTGACGGTTATTTCGGGACACGTTTTCACACGCCGCCCTCAAACAGCAAAATCTGGGCGCATGAGGGTTGTGTGCGTTGCCTGCTTGAAACGGGATTGGGTTTAGATTTTGAACCTTTAAAAAAGGCTTTTGATGTTTTGCTTGCTCCCGGTTGGGGTAAGGAATGTGAGGAAACGAAGAATAAAACCTCTGCGGTTTTCGGATACAGCATGATTCGCGCAAGCCTTTTCGCACAAGCGGGATTGCATGAACATGAATTCGTATCGGAATGGACGGAAATCGCCTTACAGAGTTTCCGCAATTTAGCCGAAGCATCAGACTACAGCGATATTGCCGTTCCCTATAAGGACAAGTTTATTTTTATCGGCAATCAATATTTACCGACTATATACCTGTTAAGAATTCTTGCGTTTACAAACAAATGGAGAACTCCGGAAAATATTGCAATGACAGAAAAAGCATACCGCAAGCTGTATAAATGGCTTCCCTTTCCGCCAACTTATATAAAGGCAAAATCTCAGTTGGTAGCTCCGGCGGGAAATATAGCGGGAAAATTCAATCAGAATATAAACGAACAAAACGGGGTTTGGTGGTTCTTTTTCTACGAACTTTCGGCACGTATGGGGTTACTGGGCAAGAAAAGCCCGTTTTATAAACATTTGCTTGCTTTAAACAAAAATTTAAATGAAAATAACGGTTTATTCATTGAAAAATATAACAAGCGCGGCTATATCAATTGGTCGGGATATTCGGGGATTGCTCTTGAAGATAACTGGACGAAAAAGGAAAGAAGAATTTGTGATTTGACTTTCAGAAGTTGTTTGATTAATGCAATTTCCAAAAATATTTAAAATAAAATGAATGGAGTTGAAAAAGTGAGAAGCGAAGACCTTACCAAAGGCATTGAGCGAACCCCGCTCCGCGCACTTTTAAAATCGCTCGGCGTAACCGACAGCGAAATGAAAAAGCCCTTCATCGCCGTTGTTAGCGCGGCAAGCGACTATGTGCCGGGACATATGCACCTGCACGAAATTTCCCGCTGTGTCAAGGACGGAATCCGGAACGCGGGCGGTGTACCTTTTGAATTTTTCACAATCGGGGTCTGCGACGGGCTTGCTATGAACCATGACGGTATGCGGTATTCATTGGCTTCCCGCGAGTTAATCGCGGACAGCATTGAAGTCATGCTTATGGCGCACCCGCTTGACGCCGCTGTTTTTATCCCGAACTGCGATAAAATCATTCCCGCCATGCTGATGGCGGCGGCGCGGCTGAACCTGCCGAGCGTGTTTGTTTCGGGCGGACCCATGAACGCGGGGGTTGTTAGCGATAAGCGCGTAGGTTTATCGGAAATATTTGAAGCAGTCGGTAAGTATAAAAACGGTGAACTGAATGACGCGGATATTGCGGATTTCGAGAATAACGCCTGTCCTACCTGCGGTTCGTGTTCGGGCATGTATACGGCAAATTCCATGAACTGCCTGACCGAAGCAATCGGCATGGCTCTGCCTTTCAGCGGCACAGAACCCGCTGTCTCTTCGGCGCGGCGACGTTTAGCGAAAGAAACCGGCGAACTTGTCATGGAGGTTTTTCAAAAAAAGATTCGTGCACGCGACATCATGTCTAAAGAAAACTTTCAGAACGCGCTCATTATAGACATGGCTATCGGCGCGTCATCCAACACCGTTTTGCACCTTCTTGCAATCGCACGCGAAGCCGGTGTTTCGCTCACGCTTGACGATATTGACGCGCTGAGCAGAAAAATCCCGCAAATTTGCAAATTAAACCCCGCAAGCGATGTGTTTATTGAGGATTTGAACGCAGTCGGCGGAATCGGTGCGGTTATGCGTGAGTTAACAAAAGAGAATCTTTTAAATTTAAACGCGCTGACCGTTTCGGGAACGCAGGGTGAGCGCGTGCAGAAAGCGCGTAATGCGGACGGTAAGGTAATTCAATTTATCGGCAGCCCGATTCGCAAAGACGGGGGAATTGCTGTTCTGAAAGGTAATTTAGCCGAAAAAGGCTGTGTGGTGAAGCAGGGCGCGGTGCTTCCCGAAATGATGAATTTCACTGGAACGGCAAAAGTTTTCGACGGTGAACAAGACGCGTATAAAGCGATTATGGACGGACAGGTCGGGGCGGGCGACGTGGTGGTCATTCGGTACGAAGGTCCGAAAGGCGGACCGGGTATGCCGGAGATGTTAGCACCGACGGCGGCAATCGCCGGTAAAGGATTAGACGGTTCTGTCGCGCTGATTACAGACGGGCGTTTCAGCGGAGCGACACGGGGGGCGGCTGTCGGGCATATCGCGCCGGAGGCGGCGGCGGGCGGTTTAATCGCTTACGTTGAAGACGGCGATAAAATCCGCATTGACATACCCGGCAGAACGATTGAACTTCTTGTTGACGGAGCGGTTATACAAGCGCGCAAAGAAAAAATAAAAATAAAACAAAACAACATCGCTGGTTATCTCGGACGTTATACGAAAATGGTAACAAGCGCGGAGAGCGGAGCAGTTTTAAATGGATAAAATAAATAACACAGAAAAACCCAAAACCAACAAAACAACAGAAGCAAAAAAGCACCCTCATTACGGACATCGGCAAAGGAAAAAAGAGCATTTTATGAAAAGCGGTCTTGATGATTTTCCCGACCATGAAAAATTAGAATTCATGCTCTTTTTTGCGATTCCGCACGGCGACACAAATGAACTTGCGCATGAGCTTATTAATACTTTCGGCAGTCTTGTGGACGTGCTGAAAGCAAAGCGGGAGGATTTAATCAAGGTTAAGGGAATGGGTGAACATGCCGCTTGTATGATTCATTTTTTCAGGATGATGGCGAAGCATTTTATCATGCAGACAAAGGGGAATATTTTGGAATTAAACAGCACTGAAGCTTTGAATAATTTTTGTTCAGCAATGTATCTTGATAGTTATTATGAGCAGATTTGCTGTTTGTATCTTGACAGTGAGCTGTGTTTAGATAAACATGAAGTCATCTGTGAGGGCAGTTTGGGAAAAGTGGATGTTATGCTTGGACAAATGACTAAAAAAATTCTTGATTCCAACTCAAGACGGATTGTGCTTTCACACAATCACCCGAACGGAAGCTGTATGCCATCAAAAACAGATATAGACACAACGCAGGAGTTAATATCGTTTTACAAAAAAATGGATATAGAAATTGTTGACCATGTTATTGCGGGCAAAGACGGCGTCTGGTCAATGCGCGAATATGATAATTTTTGGGAGTTTTAAGGAAACGAAAAATTATGGATTGTTTTAATTTAAAATCAGATTTTGTTCCGACCGGTGACCAACCGGAAGCAATCGACGCTCTTGTGAACGGTGTTATAAACGGAGATAAAGAGCAAACGCTCATGGGTGTTACGGGTTCGGGTAAAACCTTTACCATGGCGAATATCATACAGAAAATTAACCGTCCGACATTGGTTTTAGCGCACAATAAAACGCTTGCAGCACAGCTTTGCAGCGAATTCCGCGAATTTTTCCCCGACAACGCGGTAGAGTATTTTGTCAGTTATTATGATTATTACCAACCGGAAGCCTATCTTCCGTCCACCGATACCTACCTTGAAAAAGACAGCGCGATTAACGACGAGATTGACCGCTTGCGGCACTCGGCGACCTTTGCGCTTGCGGAACGCCGCGATGTAATTATTGTCGCCAGTGTTTCCTGTATTTACAGCATCGGTGAAAAAGAAGAGTATGTCAGGAATGTTATTTCTCTGCGGCAGGGAATGGAAATCGGACGTGATGAAATCATGCGCAAGCTTGTGGAAATCCAGTATGAGCGCAATGACGTTGGTTTTGCGCGGGGGAAATTTCGCGTCAGAGGTGATGTGCTTGAAGTTTTCCCGTCGGGTAATCCGCTCGAAAGAGCCATCAGGGTTGAGTTTTTCGGGGATGAAATTGAGCGCATTTCCGAATTTGAAACGGTTACGGGGAACGTAACGCACACGCTTGCACATGTACCGATATTCCCTGCAACGCATTACATTGTCAGCCGTGAAAGGCTTGAAAAATCACTTGAAGAGCTTGAAGAAGAAATGCACGCACAGGTTGAAATGTTCACTTCCGAACATAAATTAATTGAAGCGCAGAGAATCGCCGAGCGCACCAAATACGACATTGAAATGCTCCGCGAAATAGGTATGTGCAAGGGCATTGAAAACTATTCGCGGGTGCTTTCGGGCAGAGAGCCGGGGAGCACGCCGACAACCTTAATGGACCATTTCCCTGATGATTTTTTGCTGTTCGTGGACGAAAGCCATGTCATGCTTCCGCAGGTACGCGGTATGTTCGGCGGGGATTATGCCCGCAAAAAAAACCTTATTGATTACGGCTTCCGTCTGCCGTCCGCTTATGATAACCGCCCGATGAATTTTGAAGAATTCTACAATAAAATCAATCAGGTGATTTTTGTTTCGGCGACGCCCGCCGCGTTTGAAAAAGAGCGTTCAGTGAGGATTATACAGCAGGTGATTCGCCCGACCGGACTGCTTGACCCGAAAATCATTGTTAAACCCACAGCGGGACAGGTTGAGGATTTATTATCCGAAATCAACATACGCTCAGAACGCAAAGAACGTGTGCTGATTACCACGCTTACGAAACGCATGGCGGAGGATTTAACGAGGTATTTGGAACAATATGAAGTTAAAGTCCGTTATATGCACCATGATATTGAAACGCTTGAACGCATGGAAATTATCCGCGATTTACGGCTCGGGGAATTCGATGTTTTGGTGGGAATTAACCTGCTCCGAGAGGGCTTGGATTTACCGGAAGTGTCGCTTGTGGCTATACTTGACGCGGATAAGGAGGGCTTTCTCAGAAGCGAAACCAGTTTAATCCAAACCATAGGCAGAGCGGCGCGTAACGCTTCCGGCGAAGTGATTATGTATGCAGACAACGTAACCCGTTCCATGGAACTTTCGATTACGGAAACCAACCGTAGGCGTGAAATTCAGGAAAAATACAACACCGAACATGGGATTACACCGCAGACGATTATTAAAAACGTGCGTGATATTATTGAAATTTCCTCTAAAGAGGATGGCGAAAAGTCTAAAAAGAAAAAGCGGCTGACGAAATCCGAAAAGGAAGTGCAAATTAAAAAATACACCGCGCTGATGAAGGAAGCGGCAAAAGTGCTTGACTTCGAGCAGGCGGCGTATTTCAGGGATTTGATTGCGGATTTGCAAGGGTGAGGTAATGTAAAAAAGGACGGCTCAGCCGTCCTTTTTAGTTATTAAGTTGTGTTTGCTAAAATAGAAATGTAGAAAAAACAAACAAAAAAGTGTAGTACCTAAAAACGGAGTTAATTGTCATTTTCGGGATATAAAAAGTTGACATTGTATAATTTAATGAACTTATAAACAGTAGTAGCAGAGCGACTTAAAAGATATAGTCAATTAACTTGAAAAATGACTCTTAAAGCACAACTAACAGAATCAAAATTATACAAGATTTCTCGTAGCTTTCTTTTGAGCCAAGCCCACTTTTTTTCAATAGGATTCAAGTCGGGAGAATAAGGCGGTAAAAACAAGACCTCACAGTTATAGCTTTGAGC
>WRJM01000051.1 GCA_009782265.1 Oscillospiraceae bacterium
AAAATTTGCCAAAAATTCGCCATGAACGGAGTTAGTGGAATTGTCTGTTAGATAATGATTGCGCTCATGTCGTCATCGTCATCCTTCGTACTGCCGTAACTGAAGTCAAAATCATTGGCGGACGCGTTAGAATAATCGGTAATGACCATTTCGTACAGGTCGTTGTTTAAATCATCGCCTTTTTCAACAACATACGGGTCAAGCGGCTGTAAATCGTCGCCCTTTTCGGATGGCTGATAAGGGTCTTTGGCAATTAAATCCGTTCCTCTTGACGCACCCGCGTCATGGTCACGTACAAGCATTTCCGTAAAAGCATCATCAGATACAGTTGCTTCCGCCTTGATTAAAGGCTTTGTATTCGCGCCGGAAATCGGCTTCGGCTGACCCTGCCCCTGAGAAGCGGGGCGGGGTGCCATTCTGATTGGCGATGTATTGACAGGAGGCGTATTCGGGGGCTGAACGGAAGCCTGCCTTGTATATTGTTCATAATCAGGCGGGGGCGGCGGGGTTTCCGCACTGCGGGTCTGCGGTTTGGGCGGAGGTGCTTGTGTACGCACAGACTGCTTCGGAGCAGGTCTTTTCTGAACCGGCGGCGGCGAAACCATAAAACTGTTAATATCATCGTCATCCGTGCTTGAGCCGGTCAGTAAGTACGAAAAATCATCTTCGCCTTCTTCATCTTCTATATCCGCAATCATTTTTAAATATTTTTCCGGAATAATATAAGAATCTTCGGCTTCATCCTGAATTTTAATTCGCAATTCAGCTCTGCCCGCTTCCTCTTCCGAAGCGGATTTCTGAGAAGCCGCCGGTTTTGCTTTTTCGGCGGGTTTAGCGGTCTGCTCCGCCCGCTGAGGTGCTTTTTCCTGCGGTGCTTGCTGTGTGCCGGCTATTTGCTTCTTTAAAGCCGCTATTTCGGTTAAAGCCGTTGCTAACAGTTCAGAATCCAATTCCGCTTTGGTTTTAGGGGTTTCAACAGCGGCGGGTTCTTCCTCAAACATGATAAGGTCTTCCGCAGACACGGTTTCTTCTTCCAAAAAGACAGAAGTTTCTTCTTCCTCGGGAAGCTGAAATTCGGAGAAGTCCATATTGCTTTGCACTTCGGATATTTCCTGCACGGGCGGTGTTTGCGCGGCGGGTGTTTGCGCAACCTGTTTTTCCTGTGCGGCGGAAATCTGCGCGGCGGCGGAATCCTTAGCGGCTTGTGCTTCGGTTTTAGCGGTTTCGGCAGCTTTAGCGGAATTCATGGCTTCTTCTTCCGCGGCGGCTAATTTTTCTTCGTAAATCGCCGCGTTATCTACCGCCAGCGATAATTTTTCTTTGGTTTCTTTAAGCGTTTTTTCGGCTTCCGCAAGCTTTTTGTCGGATTCGGAAATTTTACCTTCGGCGACCGCAAGCTTTTTATCGGACTCGGAAATTCTGCCTTCGGCAACCGCAAGTTTACTTTCGTAGTCGGCGATTGCGGATTTGGCTTCGGTGAGCTTTGATTTAGCGTCGGCAAGTTTATTTTCGTTTTCTGAAAGGCTGAGCTCAGTGCCGGAAAGTTTACCCTGCGTTTCTGCAAGGTCTGTTTCTAATGAAGCAAGCTTATTCTGCGCTTTTGCAAATTTGCTTTCAGCGGCGGAAAGCTGGGCGGACAAGCTTTCGATTTCTTTCGCAGAGGTTTCCGACGGCGCGCCGGATTCAGCCGCTTTCAGCTTTGCTTCGGTGGTTCTGAGCTGAGCGGTTAATTTTTCCGTTTCGTCTAAAAGCCTGCCGCACTCGGTTTCGAGCATGGTGGCGACTTCTTTTTGTTTAATATATCGTTCGTCCGATTCACTCAGACGTTTTTCAAGGGTTTCCATTCTGATTTCTTTTTCGGGGTTAATCTGCTCGGTAAGTTTTTCATTATCTGACTGAAGCTCAAGATTTTTTTTTCTGAGCGAGCTTATGTACAGATTTACTTCGTCCGGCGCAAAGCCGTAAGCCACTTTCTTAAAGGAAGCGGTTTCGGAAGTGGGTTTATTTTCGCCTTTAGCCGGTGATTTTTTCGGTGTAGATAACATATTTATTCCTGCTTTCGTGCTTTGGATTACATAAAAATGATTAAACACAGATACCTTTATTCATTATATCAATTTATGAAACAATTTGCAATAGTAATTATTTATAAATAATGCTGTATTTTTTTGAGAGAAATGTCAATTTTAAGTCTGAACCTCACAAAAACGAAACCGAAAATAGTAAAAAATGTAATTTCCGGCGCGGCGGGCAGATATTTTTTATAAAAAATATAAAAACACTTGCAAAATTAAAAATTTTGTTGTATAATTAAAAAGAATAATTATGTTTACTAAATTAGGGAGTGTATATATGATTGATAAAACCATGACCTTTTCCGTACATGACGACCGTGAAAGCGAGATGAAAGAAATTCTCGAAACGGTTTATGAAGCGTTGCGCGAAAAAGGATATAACCCGATTAATCAGTTGGTCGGATATATTTTATCGGAAGACCCGACTTACATAACAACGTATAACAACGCAAGAAGCCTGATTCGGCATATTGACCGCGACGAGCTTTTACAGATGCTTGTTAAAAGTTATTTAGCCGATTAATTAGAAAATATTTCATTTCATAATCAAGCGTTAAAGGGATTATACTACTCTTAACGGCGAAAAATGCCGGATAAAGTATTAAAAAGTCAACCAAACTTTTTAATTCCGGCGCCGAAAATCAAATAAGGAAATTTATGAAAATGAAATTAAGAAAAATGATTATATTATGCGTTATCGTTGCTTTAGCAAGCTGCCTTGTTCTTTTCGCGGGCTGTCAGCCTAACGTAAACAACGGCGGAGCAGGGAGCGGAACAACCCCTTTAATCACTACTCCGAGGCAACCGTCAACGACGACCACTACACATGGCGCACCGCACGCAAACAACCGCAATCCGGCAGTTGGGGGAACATCCTCAACTGCTTTTACGTATGACGAAAAGGATTTAATCACAGCCGAACCTGAACCTAACAAAGACCAACTTGAAACAGAGCCTTTTCTGCCCGTTGCAGCACCCGTTATAAACCTTTCGGAGCTGTCCGGCGCGAAAATAGGCTGGGGGCTGGGGAAAAGCACAGACAGTCAGAACCGTCCGAGCGACGCGCTTACCGCGCAAAGCAAATACGGAGATTTAAACGCTGTTTTTATTGACGGCGAAACCGAAAACAAGCTTTATCTGACCTTTGACGAAGGTTATGAAAACGGGTATACATCTGTGATTCTTGACGCGCTGGGCGAAAAAGGCGTGAAAGCGACTTTTTTTGTAACCTACGACTATTGCAGAACAGAGGGTGAACTGATTCGGCGTATGATTGCTGAAGGGCATGAGGTCGGCAATCATTCATGGTCGCACCCGTCTTTTCCGGGGCTTACCGAAACCGAAGTCAAGGAAGAAATCCAGAAATTACATGATTATGTAAAGGAAAATTTTGATTATGAAATGCGGCTGATTCGCTTTCCGATGGGTGAATTTTCAGAAAAGGTACTTGCAATCACGCAAAGCATGGGGTACAGCAGTGTTTTCTGGTCGTTTGCTTACGTAGACTGGGACGTGAACAGCCAGCCGCCTGTAGATGAGGCTTTTCAGAAAATCACGGAAGCCACGCACCCGGGCGGGGTGTTCCTGCTTCACGCGGTTTCCAAAACCAATGCGGACATTCTGTCGGATTTGATTGAATACTGGTTCAGGAGCGGGTTGAAACCGAGTTTGATTGGGTAAGAAATATGGGGGCGGGCATAAAGTCCGCCCCTACTCATTTAATAAAAACAAACGACACAAGTTCAAACAAATTTCTTCCGTCAAGCATTTCCTTAAACCCGCCGCCGTAATAATCCTCCGCGATTAAATAAACCGCCCGTCTACCTGTGATTGCTTTTACAACAGCACTGTAAACCCCATCGTCTTTACTCGTTTTGCAAACGCCGATTTCTTCGCCGTTTTCAGGTTCGTCAAGCACAATACGGATTCCCGCATCACAACCCGCGCCTTTGATTTCCGCGCAGAATTCCATCGTTTTGCTTGAAAAATCTTCGCCGAAATCAAAATATCTGTACCCCATTACAGCACCGTGCGTTATATTCGTAATGACTCTCGTGAAAATATTCTTCTCGGTAATAAGCACTCTCCCGCCTGTAAGAACGCACGCGGTTTCCGCCGGTGTGATTTTATAAGGGTTCAAGGATTCTTCAAAGCCCAGCGAGGTCATTTCCACCTGCGGAATACTGCCGTCATCAAGCATTTGAATCCGCTCAACACAGGCGCGGCGCGACATAATTGTGCCGTTGGTCATGCGGTGATAAAAAATGTACCATTGGTCTTTGATTTTACAAATTGAACCGTGATTGTTTCCGCCCGGATAATCCGCGCCGTTGTCAACAATCACACCTTTATATTCAAAAGGTCCGCGCGGGGATTTGCTCGTCGCGTAAACAAGCTTACTGCACCCCGGATTGTTCGGCGTCGGGGAATAAATCATATAATAAGTATCGCCGACTTTTCGCGGGGAACAGGCTTCAAAGAAGCTGAAAGGCTCTTCCACCGGAATAATATTGTCAATAAAAGAACCGTTGATTACTTCAAACATGTTGTCAGGGTTTAGTTCTGCCATGAATGATTTTAAAAACCCGCAGTAAACATAAACTCTGCCGTCGTCGTCAACTAAAGTGCCCGGGTCAATAAATAAGCCCCCGTCGCCTTTCCCTTCCGGAATTCCGTCAGGCACATTGTATGTATATTTGGAAAGAAGTTTAAAAGGCCCTTCAGGGCGTTCGCTGATGGCGACACAACCCGCGGTTTCTTTTATGTAAGCGTACAGGTAATATTTCCCGTCCTTTTCAACTACGTCCGGCGCGTATAAATCGCTTATATCGTTTGTCCAATCAGCGTCGGAAGGGTGGTCACGGTCAGCTTTGGTGTGAAAAATATCCCCGTGGCAGACCCAGTTGTTTAAGTCGTCAACGGACGCACTCCATACTTTCAGCTTGGAATCGCAGAATTTGTCAGAACCCGCGCTGTCATGCGAGCCGTAAATGTAGACGCGTTCGCCGAAAACACGCGGTTCTCCGTCGGGAATATATTCCCAGAAAGGCAGATAAGGGTTAGGCATAAAAAATCCTCCTGAATTTTCGTAAATTTTTATTTTTTCTGTTTTAAGTATAGCATATCTTGAAGAAATATGCTATACTTAAATATAATAATATTTTTTTGAGGTTTTAAATGTCAGAAGAAATAATAAATAAAGCGAAAAGCGATATTAGGGCGAACCAAACCGCGCTTGGCATAGAATTAGGTTCTACGCGCATAAAAGCGGTATTGACCGGTTCGGATTACGCGCCAATCGCTTCCGGAAGCCATGAATGGGAAAATAAACTTACAAACGGTATATGGACATACAGCCTTGACGATGTTTGGGCGGGTATACAGAATTGTTTCCGCGATTTATCGGCTGATGTAAAAAACCGTTACGGAGAAACGCTTTCGGAAGTCGGTGCAATCGGCGTTTCTGCCATGATGCACGGGTATTTGGCGTTTGATAAAAACGAAAAGCAGTTAGCTGAGTTCCGCACATGGCGCAATACAAGCACAGAAACAGCCGCAGAGAAGCTTTCGGCGGAATTTGATTTTAATATACCCCAGCGTTGGAGTATCGCGCATTTATATCAAGCAATTTTAAATAAAGAAGAACATGTCGGGGATATTGCTTTTTTAACTACGCTTGCCGGTTATGTTCATTGGCGGCTTACAGACAAAAAAGTTATAGGAATCGGCGACGCTTCGGGTATGTTTCCGGTTGACCGAAACGGTCAATACAACTCCGTTATGATATGCAGATTCGGCAAAATAGCCGCAGAACGCGGCTTCAAACAGGAATTAAAAGCAATTCTGCCCGAAATATTAAATGCAGGCGAACCGGCAGGAACGCTTACCGAAAACGGAGCGTCTTTACTTGACCCGTCGGGGGCTTTAAAGGCGGGAATCCCGTTCTGCCCGCCCGAAGGCGACGCGGGAACGGGCATGGCTGCCACAAACAGCACACGCGCAAAAACAGGCAATGTTTCTGCGGGTACGTCAATTTTCGCCATGATTGTGCTTGAAAAAGAAATGTGTAATTATTATCCCGAAATCGACATTGTAACCACGCCGGACGGAAAACCCGTCGCTATGGTTCACTGCAACAACTGTACGTCGGACTTGGACGCGTGGATAAAACTATTCAGCGAAGCTGTAAATGTTTTCGGGTTGACTCCGGAAAAATCGGAAATATATGAGCTGCTGTATAAAAAATCTCTTGAAGCCGCGCCGGATTGCGGCGGACTGCTTTCTTATAATTACATATCGGGCGAATCCGTTGCAGGCTTGAATGAGGGGCGTCCGCTGTTTGCGCGAAAGCCTGACAGTCATTTTTCGTTGGCGAATTTTATGAGAACGCTTATTTATTCTTCGTTTGCGGCACTCAAAATCGGAATGGAAATTTTAGAAAAAGAAAATGTTATACTTGAAAAGCTGACAGGGCACGGCGGATTGTTTAAAACCCCGCACGTTGCACAAATCCTGATGGCGTCCGCGCTTAACGTGCCTGTTTCCGTTACGGAAACAGCGGGAGAGGGCGGCGCGTGGGGAATCGCGCTCTTAACTTCATACATGAAAAATAATAATAAAAATAAAAAAACGCTTGATGAATTTCTGTCGCAGGACGTATTTAAAAATTACGCGGGGATTACCGCTGAACCGGTTTCCGCCGATACGCAAGGGTTCAATACGTTCATGGAAAGATACAAGTGCGGTCTTGCTATTGAAAAATCAGCAGCGGAAAATTTATATAGTTAATTAACGAAAAATGTTTAAATAAGGAGGGTTTGCATGTCGGAGCTTTTTAAATTAAGCGGTTGTGAATTTTGGTTTATAACAGGCTCGCAGTTCCTGTACGGAGAGGAAACCTTGGAACAAGTCCGAAAGAACAGCGAAATCATCGTAAACAGCTTGAATAACACCGGACTTCCCTGCGCTGTGATATTCAAAGGCGTGATGAAAACCGCCGAAGAAATCACAGGTCTGATGAATCTGGCGAATTATGACAATTCCTGCGCCGGAATTATCACATTCTGTCACACGTTCAGCCCGTCAAAAATGTGGATTAACGGGTTTGGTTTGCTTCAGAAACCTTGCTTACATTTGCATACTCAGTTCAACAGGAACATTCCCGACGCGGACATTGACATGGATTACATGAATCTGCACCAATCCGCGCACGGCGACCGCGAACACGGCTTTATCGCAGCGCGCATGGGCGTAAGCAGGAAAATCGTCGCCGGTTACTGGCAGGACGGGGAAGTGCATAACGAAATTACGGCGTTCATGCGGGCGGCGGCAGGATTTAAAGCGGGCAGGGAGCTTAAAGTCATGCGCTTCGGCGACAACATGCGGGAAGTCGCGGTAACAGAGGGCGATAAGGTAGAAGCGCAGAAAAAGTTCGGCTGGCAGGTGAATACGCATCCTGTCGGAGAACTTGCCGAAAGAATACGCGGTATTCCGGAAGCGCGGGTTGACGCGCTCATGGACGAATACAGCCGAAAATATATAATCAATACCGAAAATACAGAAAGCATACGGGAACAGGCACGCATGGAAGCCGCCATGAAAGAATTGCTTGAAGAAAATCATTGCTGTGCGTATACCAACACGTTTGAGGATTTATACGGCATGGAGCAGTTGCCCGGGCTTGCAAGCCAGCGGCTGATGGAAGCCGGTTACGGCTACGGCGGGGAGGGTGACTGGAAAACCTCCGCGCTTGTATACATTATGAAAGTGATGGCTTCAGGGTTAAATACAGGTACATCGTTCATGGAGGATTATACATATGATTTAACCAAAGGCAGTGAATTAATTCTCGGCGCGCATATGCTTGAAGTCTGCCCGACGATTGCGGATAGTTCAAAGTCTAAACCGAAAATCGAAACGCATATTTTAGGAATCGGCGGAAAAAGCCCGCCGGCAAGGCTTGTTTTTGAAGGCAAGGCAGGGAAAGCCTTAAATGTAAGTTTAATTGATATGGGCGGGCGTATGAGGTTGATTGCGCAGGAAGTTGAGTGCGTTAAGCCGGTATACGAAATGCCGAAGTTACCGGTTGCCCGTGTGATGTGGAAACCCTTGCCGGACTTTAAAACTGCGGTGTCCGCGTGGCTTTTGGCAGGCGGGGCGCACCATACAGTGCTCAGTTACGGCGTAACAGCGGAAATAATGCGCGATTATGCGCGGATGGCGGGATTGGAGTTCGTGCATTTAAGTGCGGACACTAACCTTATGAAACTGGAACAGGAGCTTGCTCTTTCCGACATGATTTGGAGGTTAAAATGCTTGAATGGTTAAAGGAACAGGTTTTTGAAGCGAATATGCTTCTCAGCAAAAACGGATTGGTGACGCTGACGTGGGGGAATGTCAGCGGGATTAACCGCGATTTGGGTTTAGTGGTGATTAAACCCAGCGGTTCTCCTTATGAAACAATGAGAGCGTCGGACATGGTTGTCGTACAGCTTGAAGACGGCGCGGTTGTTGAAGGCGCGTTCCGCCCGTCGTCAGATACGCCGACGCATCTTGAATTATACCGCGCTTTTCCCGAAGTTGCGGGAATTACACACACGCACAGCCGTTGGGCGACGATTTTCGCGCAGAACAACGAGGATATTCCGCCGCTCGGGACAACGCACGCGGATTATTTCTACGGTGCAGTTCCTTGCACGCGCAGAATGACGGATGAAGAAATTTTCGGCGAATATGAAAAGGAAACCGGAAAGGTAATTATTGAAACGCTGAAGGATAAAAGCCCTAAGAAAATCCCCGCGGTTCTTGTCGCCAATCACGGACCTTTTACGTGGGGGAAAAGCCCGATTGATTCCGTGCATAATGCAATCACTCTTGAGGAAATCGCCTTTATGGCGTGGCAGAACCTATGCCGTAACGCAAATGTTACCCCGATGCAGAAAGAGCTTTTGGATAAGCATTATATGCGCAAACACGGGGAAAACGCTTATTACGGGCAGTAACGGAGGAACCCATGAAGCTTTCTAAATTAAATATTGCACTTAAACGCATATTCGCGGTTATAATTATATTTGCATTGATTTCGGCAATGCCGGTTTCGGCGGCGGTTATTACTGCAAACACAACCGGCAATACAGGCGGTTATGATTATGAATTCTGGAGTCAGGACCCGGGGCACGGAAGCATGACACTGAACGGCGGCGGCGCGTTCAGCTGTGAGTGGACGGACGCTAATAATATCCTGTTCCGTTCCGGCAAAAAATTCAACAAGACGCAAACCTATGCGCAAATCGGGGAAATCAGCATAGATTACGCCGCATCTTATAACATTATAAAAGGCAATGTTGCCTACCTTTGCGTTTACGGCTGGCTCGGCGCGAGCGCGGAAGGAAACTTGGTTGAGTATTACATTATTGAAAGCCGCGGCAGTTATAATCCGGGGCAGAACGGCACAAACGCTGTAAATCACGGGAATATATCGGTAGACGGCAGTACGTATACTGTTTGGGAAACCGACAGAATCAATCAGCCCTCTATTGAGGGTACTAAAACCTTTAAGCAATACTGGAGCATACGCCAAAGCAACCGCACAAGCGGTGTGATTTCCGTTTCGGAGCATTTCAGGGCGTGGGAGTCGCTCGGGCTGAACATGAGCGGTAAAATGTACGAAGCCGCGCTGACGGTTGAAGCTTACGGGGGCGCGTCCGGAAACGCTTCGGGGACTGCTGATGTTACGAAGAATATCCTGACGATTACACAGTCTAAAATTAATATACCCGCTTCCGATATAAACGTAACGAATATAAACAATGTATATGACAGCACACCCAAAAGCATAACGGTTACAGACAGCGGCGGCGGAACAGTCACTTATTCAACGGCAGTTGACGGGATTTACAGCGCGGCGCCGCCCGTTTACACCAATGCGGGGGAATATCAAACCTATTATAAAGTAAACCGTGCCGGCGATGCTTATAATGAACACAGCGGTAATGCCGTGCTGAAAATAACGCCGAAAAGTATTTCAACCGGTGCATTTGTCTGCGATATTTTAAATGGGACATATAATTACGGAATCCCCAATATCCCTGAGCTTTACGGCGCGGTTACCATTGACGGCTTGACCGTACCGCCCAATTCTTACACACTAAGTTATCAGAATAGTATAAACGCGGGAACGGCAACCGCAACCGTTACAGCATACGGCAACTTTACAGGTTCGCGGACTGTAAATTTTACAATTCAAAAATCGGATAAGTTTTTTATAAGTTCCCCGTATAAAGAAGTGATTCAGGGAATAATTCCAGCCGGTCATACGGTTACGCTTCCAGACCCTCCGCAGGGCGCAAGCTACGGGATGCCTACGGTTAATTATTTAAGCGGCAGTAACTGGATTACTACCCCGGGCAGAATCGGAAATACGCTTTCTTTTCAGGTATACGGTCAAGCTGACGGCGATAATGCTGAAATCAAAATCCCCGTTACGGGCGCGGATAATTATGAAGACTATAATTTTATCGTCCGTGTAATCATTATGGATGCCCCGAAAGAAACCGCACCTGATTTTAACTTTAATATTTTTACAGAATCTTTTACTAACGTTGAAATTGAAGCCGATTTTATCATCAACGGCAAAACGGTCAAATCAAGTTCGTTAGGGACGATTGATATTGAGGAAAGCTGGTTCGGTACAAATATTGAAATTATTAAAAAAGGGAACAGCAACGTTCTTGACAGCGACATGCAAACCCTTTCAATTCCCGCACGACCCGCCGCGCCGACTGCGGGTAAAACAGATGTGGGCGATAATCATTACGGCAAACTGACAAACGTTACCGCCGAAATGGAATATAAATTAAACACGTCAAGCATGTGGCTTCCCGTAATGGGCACAGAGGTTGTTTTGGCAAGAGGAACATACCACGTGCGTTATAAAGCGGCATTACCGCCGCCCCGTTTCGCAAGTCAAATTCAAACCGTTACGATTTACAGTGTTCCGTCCGTGCCGACTTCTCTGACCGCTTCGGCGGGCAACGGGCAGATAACTTTATCATGGCGCGAACCCGCAGATAACGGCGGAAGCGCGGTTACGCAGTACATGTGGCGGCATCCGGATACGGGAGTTTGGACAAACAATAATCTTTCCACCAACGTCACTGTTACAGGGCTTACCAACGGTACAGCTTATACGTTTGCGGTTCGCGCACATAATGCAATCGGAAACAGCGGAGATGTGTTAATTACGGCAACGCCGTCACCGTCCGGAAACGGCGGTTCGGGCGGCGGAGGCGGGGGCGGCTCAGGCGGCGGGGGCGGTTCAAGCGGGGAAGCTTCTAATTCCACGGCTTCCGTAGACGCTAAGAAAAACGATATTACCGCGGCGGCGAATAAAAACGACGGCTCTGAAATTACGGTGAAAATGGATTCGGGTTCTACGACCGTTTCAAGCGATGTGCTGAAAGCTATCAGCGGTAAAGATGTTGATGTAACGCTTGATTTCGGCACATATACCGTTACGGTAAACGGAAATAATTTCGATGATACGAATAATTCGCGCAATTTAAACCTCAGCGTGCAAAATCAAAGCCTGAATGATACGATTTCCGGATATAACATTCCGAAAGCCCCGATTAACGAAAAGGCAAAGAATCTGCCCGTTCAGCAGGTTAAAATCGGAACAGGCTCGTCTGTAGCGGTCAGCGGAGAATTAACCGTAAACATGGGTGAAGTGAACAGCGGAAAGAACGCGCTGTTATGCGCTTATAACGCTTCAATGGGTAAGTTCGAGCTTATTTCAGGCGGAGAAATTGACGCAAACGGCAACGCTTCTGTAAGCTTTAACAGAACCGGGGATTATGTTATCATTATTCAGCAAACCGGCGACGTAACAGGTACGGGTAAAATCGAAACAGGCGACGCGCTTGAAATATTGCGGCACATTGTCGGAAGCGTTGAATTAGACCCGCTCCAAAAGCACATCGCAAACGCAAGGCATGACGGAAACATCAAAACCGAAGACGCGCTGAATATATTAAGATTCATTGTCGGTACGATTAATAAATTATAAAACAAAAAATCCGCCCACCGGCGGATTTTTTGCTGATATTTCTGAAGAGAATCAGTATTATTCCCAGTTGTGCCAGACATTCTGCACATCGTCGTTGTCTTCAAGCATTTCAAGAAGCGTCGTCATTTTTTTAATATGTTCATCGTCCGTGAGCTTTGTGTAAGTTGAGGGGAGCATTTCAGCTTCCGCGGAAAGCACGGTGTAACCGTGTTTTGTCATGGCTTCCCCGACTGCCGTTGCTGTTTCGGGCGCGCAGGTAATTATTACTGTGCCTTCTTCCATTGTAAAATCATCGCCGCCGACTTCAAGCATATGCTCCATAAGTA
>WRJM01000052.1 GCA_009782265.1 Oscillospiraceae bacterium
GGGCGTTCGATTGTGGCAAATGCGGGCGTGACTTTATATACGGTTGGCACGAATAAAAAAATCACGGGGGTTAAAAATTATATTTCCGTTGACGGGAGCATGGCGGATAATCCGAGATATGCGCTTTATGAATCGCCGTATACTGTTGTCGCGGCGAACCGCGCGAATGATAAATGCGAAATCACGGCGGCGGTTGTCGGCAGGTGCTGCGAAAGCGGGGATTTTTTACAGGATAACGTGAATCTGCCGGATTTAAAACGCGGCGATATTCTTGCGTTTTTAGTCACGGGGGCTTATAATCATTCGATGGCTTCGAATTATAACCGTTTATTAAAACCCGCGATGGTGATGATAAAAGACGGCGAAAGCAGAATCGTGATAAAACGCGAAACGTATGAGGATTTAATGCGGAATGAGATATGATAAAAGGCGAAATTTATATTTTAACAGGAGGAAATAAAATGCCAGAATGGGTAGGTATTTTAATATTTTTAGGTGTAACCTTGGTAATTTGGTATTTTGTTTGGAAAATGCACCAAATAGAGGAACGCCGTAAAAAAGAAAAAGAGCAAATGGAGCATGAACTCAAAATAAAATTACATAAACCTACAATAAAGGCAAATCTTAAATTAGAAAAAGCCCGTATGAAGCATGAATTTAAAATGAACAGACATAGACCTACCATAAGAACGCTTTTTAAAAGAGAAAAAGCGCAGATGTACCACGAACAAAAAATGAACGGAATAGAAACCACCCCGGATAAAATAATAAAAACTATACCTGAAACAATAAAAAACACAGGAAATTTAATTAAGGAAATAAAAACGCCGATAAAATTAAGAATAGGAAAGCATGAAAATGAAAACTAAACTAACAGAATTATTAAACATTAGATACCCCCTCTTACAAGGCGGCATGGCGTGGGTCGCCGAGCATAAGCTTGCCGCCGCCGTATCAAACGCGGGCGGCGCGGGTATCATCGCGGGCGGAAACGCCCCCGCTGAGGTTATCCGTGAAGAAATCAAAAAAGCACGTGCCTTAACAGACAAGCCCTTTGGCTTGAACATCATGCTCATGTCCCCGAACGCGGAGGAATTGGCAAAAGTAGTCATTGAAGAAAAGGTTGCGTTCGTAACTACGGGCGCGGGGAATCCGGGGAAGTTCATGGAGCAGTGGAAAGCCGCCGGAATTAAAGTTATTCCGGTTGTTCCGAGCGTTGCGCTTGCTAAGCGCATGGAGCGTTCGGGCGCGGACGCGGTCATCGCGGAGGGCATGGAAAGCGGCGGTCATATCGGCGAAAACACAACCATGTGCCTTGTGCCGCAGGTGGCGGACGCGGTTTCGATTCCGGTGATTGCGGCAGGCGGGATTGCGGACGGGCGCGGAATAGCGGCAAGTTTGATGCTCGGCGCAGAGGGCGTACAGGTCGGCACAATGTTTCTTGCCGCCGAAGAATGTCAAATTCACGCGAATTATAAAGAACTTGTTTTAAAAGCAAAGGATACGGACACAATTGTAACAGGCAGATTCACAGGACACCCTTGCAGAGGGGTGAAAACCAAGTTTTCGCGCGGTTTGGTTCAGGCGGAAAAGGACGGGATTTCGCCGGAAGAATTCGAGAACATGACCGTAGGCGGGCTACGCAAAGCCGCCGTAGACGGGAATATAGAGGAAGGCAGCTTCCTTTGCGGCGCGATTGCGGGAATGGTCAATAAAATTATGCCCGCCGGAGAAATTCTTGAAGAAATGTTCAAGCAAGCGGAGAAATGTTTAAAGGGAGTATAATAATTTGGCATTATCTGAGTTAGAAAAAAAGAAAAAGCTTATTTGCACTCTGGTGATTGATTTTTCTTTTTTACCGCAGGTGATTTGGGCGGCTGTTTTATTTTTTCAGATTAAAAATGAAAGTCCGGTTTTAATCCGCACCGGTATATCGAGTGCTTTTTTGGCTGTTTGCGCGGAAATCGTTGTATTTTCACTTTTTTGCATTATTAAAAGGTTTTATTTTTTACGCGGGTTGCTTGTTTGTTCCTATATTCAATTGATTGTCACCGCGTTTTACTTTCAGTACAGTCAAATTTATTTAAAAGTATGGCTTTTCGGGGTTTTCGGAATCACTGTTGCGGTTGCCAATTTATACGCGCTTGTTCACTACAGAAAATTATACTAACATCCAATAAAAATATTGACATCTTTGCGGTTTATTTTCCGTCATGCTTCGTTAAATTTTTCCGCATATGCACTGCGCACTGCGCCAGCATTAACGAAAAAATTTGCCTTGCCTACCGAAAAATATCCTCGCAAATCTTATCAACATTTTCATCGGATATTAGTATTAATCAAAAAGGAGACAGTAAATTATAATGAGCAGTAGAAAAAATGCAGTAATCACAGGCGCGGGCAGAGGAATCGGCGCGAAAATCGCGCTTAGGCTTGCGGAAGACGGCTTCAATGTCGCGCTGAACGATTTAAACGCTGACGCTCTTGAAGAAACCGCAAAAGCGTGCAGGGAAAAGGGCGTTGAAGCCGACATTTTCCCCTGCGATGTTTCAAAGCATGACGAGTGCGAAGAAATTGTTAAAAAAATCAAAGCGCGTTTCGGGACGATTGATGTGTTGGTCAATAACGCGGGGATTACGCGGGACGGGCTTTTAGCGCGCATGAGCGAGGAGAATTATGACCTTGTAATCGCAGTAAATCAAAAAAGCATTTTTAATATGATGAAACACTGTTGTGCTGTTATGATGAAGCAAAGAAGCGGTAAGGTTATAAATGTATCGTCGGTTGCGGGGCTTCACGGCAACGCAGGGCAGTTCAACTACAGCGCGTCTAAAGCCGCCGTCATAGGCATGACCAAAAGCGCGGCAAAGGAATTCGGTTCGCGGGGAATTACCGTAAATGCGGTTGCGCCGGGGTTTATTCAAACCCCCATGACCGATGCGCTTACCGAAGAACAAAAGCAGGCAATTTTGAATTTAATTGCCATGAAACGCTACGGAACGGTAGAGGAAGTGGCAGGGGTGGTGTCATTTTTGGCGGGCGATGACAGTGCGTATGTAACGGGGCAGATTATAGAAATCAGCGGGGGTTTGTCGATGTAACGATATAGATAATTAATACAGGAGGAAAATATGCAAGCAGGGGATAAAATAGTATTTGGCGAATACAATTGGCGCGTGCTTGATATACAAAATAACATAGCTTTAATTATAACAGATACCATAATCGAAACACGTTCATACCATGACCGCTATACTGATATAACATGGGCTGACTGTGCGCTCCGGAAATACCTGAACAGCGCATTTTATAACCGATTTACCGAAGATGAAAAATCACGAATCGTTCCGGTGATTAATAAAAATCCCGATAACCAATGGTATGGCACAAAAGGCGGCGAAAACACGCAGGATTACATATTTTTATTGAGCCTTGAGGAAGCCGTGTGCAAGTATTTCGGTGACAGCAGCGCGAAACTGTATAACCGAAACCCTAAGCATAAATATTGGTTTGAAAGCAAAGATGAAAATAACGGTAAACGGGGCACAACCTTTAACGGCAGTGCAAATTCGTATTGGCTCAGGACGCCGGGGCGTATTAGTGTAAAAGCCGTTTACATCAAGGGGAATCCGAGCGGTTGTGTTGGGATTCAAGGTAATAATGTTTTAGAAGGCAACGTAAGCGAAACTGACTATTTCGGCGGTGTTCGCCCTGCCTTATGGCTGAATTTATATAACTAACAGAAAGGGTTGATAAATATTGAAAAGAGTTGTAATTACAGGGCTTGGCGTACTCAGTCCGATTGGAAACGATATTCAGACCTTTTGGGGTAATTTAAAAGCCGGAAAACACGGCTTTACGCTTGAAGAGTGGTTTCCCGAGCAGTCGGACGAGAAATTTGTTTCTGCGCGGGTAAAGGATTTCCCCGCGGAGGAATATATTGATAAAAAGGAAATCCGGCGAACCGACCGAATTACGCAGTACGCGGTTTATGCGGCGAAGAAAGCCCTTGAGGACGCGGGAAGTGAGTTCAAGGACTTAGACCCGTACCGGTGCGGCGTGATAATGGCATCCGGAATCGGCGGAATCGAAACCACCGAAGAGCAGATTTGCACTTATCACAATAAGGGTTATAAGCGCGTATCCGTTTTTACGATTCCGAAGATGATAGGCAACATGGCGCCGGGTGTAATCGCAATCAAAACCGGATTTAAAGGCTCTAACTTCTGCCCTGTTTCGGCGTGTTCAAGCTCGGCGCACGCGCTCGGCGAAGCGTTCCGTTCCATTAAACACGGATACTTGGATATGGCGGTTGCGGGGGGTGTTGAGGGTTGTATTTTGGGGTTTTCCTACGCGGCTTTCAACAACATGACTGCCATGACGGTTTCAAAAGACACAGACAGGGCGTCAATTCCCTTTGATAAGGAGAGAAACGGCTTTGTTCTCGGTGAGGGCGCGGGTGCGCTGATTTTGGAAGAATACGAGCACGCAAAGGCAAGGGGCGCAGCAATATACGCAGAGCTTGCCGGTTACGGTTCAACCTGCGATGCTTTCCACGAAACGCTTCCCGCTCCGGACGGCTCGGGCGGTGCTAAGGCGATGGAGCTTGCCGTTCTTGAAGCCGGTATTAAACCGGATGATGTGAATTATATCAACGCGCACGGAACTTCAACCCCGCCGAATGACCGCACGGAAACAACAGCAATTAAACATGTTTTCGGGGAGCACGCAAAGAAACTTGCAATAAACTCCACGAAATCCATGACCGGACATTTGCTCGGCGCGGCGGGTGCGGTTGAAGCAATCGCTGTGGTTTTGCAAATGCAGAACGGCTTTATTCATCAGACTTCAGGGTATAAAATCCCCGACCCAGACTGCGACCTTGATTATATCGTAAACGGCGGGATTAACAGAGAAATTAACGCGGCATTATCGAATTCGCTGGGTTTCGGCGGGCATAATGTTTCGCTGTGTTTTAAAAAGTATTCTGAGAAAGAAAGGATAAAAAAATGGACATCATTAAAACCGTAAATGAAATAGCGGATATTTTAAATGAGAAGAATTTAAGCAAGATTAGCGTAAAAGCTGATAGTATTGAGTTTTGTATTGAGGCAAAACAAGCTGTACCGGTGAATTTTGCCGCACCTGTTCCCGTTATTCCGGCTTCTTCTCCGATAACATCGGTTTCCGGTTCAGCGGAAACCGGAAGTTTCATAAAATCTCCGATTGTAGGAACGTTTTACGCCGCACCCGCCGCGGACAAACCGCCTTTTATCAAGGTCGGCGATAGAATTGAAAAAGGGAAAGTTGTTTGCATCGTTGAAAGCATGAAGCTGATGAATGAAATCATCAGCGAATACAACGGAACGGTAGCGGAAATTTACGTAAAAGACGGCGAAGCTGTTGAATATGACCAAAAAATGATAAAAATTACGTAGGTGACGGCGTCCTCAACGTCCCTTAATATATTTTATAAAAATAAAGGCGGTAAACTATGCAGTTAAATCAAGAACAAATAAAAGAAATTATACCTCACCGCGAACCCTTTCTTCTGATTGACGAAATTATCGAAATGGAAGAGGGAAAGCGCGTGGTTGCGATTAAACATATCAAAGAAGACGACTTCTGGTTTAAGGGGCATTTCCCGAATTATCCTGTTGTCCCCGGTGTACTTATGCTTGAAATGCTGGCACAAGCGGGCGCGTGCGCCATGCTTTCGCTTCCTGAAAACAAGGGGAAAATCGGCTTCTTCGGGGGCGTAAAGGAAGCGAAGTTCCGCAGGCAGGTTATCCCGGGCGACGAATTACGGCTTGAGGTGGAAATAATCAAGGTGAAAGGTCCTGTGGGAATAGGTAAGGGTATTGCTACCGTGAACGGAGAAAAAGCGGTCAGCGCGGAGATTTCATTTGTTATAAAATAAAAAAAGGAGTTTACTTATGAAAGGCTTTAAATTACGTATTTTTGCATTATTATTAATGACAGTGGTATTGCTTTCCGCTTGCGCGGAAAAACCCATGTCGTCTGATGATTTTGAAGAAGAAGAACAAATTTCGGAAGAAACAAACGAAACCGAAGATGAACCTGAAATTATTGAAGAAGAACCTGAAACAGAAGAACCGGAAGTTGTTGTGGAAGAAATAACACACGAAGAAGAAACTGTACCCGACCCGATGAAGTATATTAATGTTTCAGAAGACGGTATGGTAGAAATAAACATAAAAAAAGCATATAAAGATTTTCGTGCAGTAATTCCGACAGACGACGGGTATATTAAGTTTTTATATTTACAAAACGACAGTATTAGGTACAGATTATTTGATACAGAAGAACTTTGCGTTGTATATGATGCTGACTGGGAAGAAACGGGAAACGAAGAAACGGATTTAACAGAAGCGTGCGGACGTTATTTAAGGCACATAGACGGCGGTATATATGAAGATAAAGACGGCGAATTAGCCGAGTTGCTCCCGCCTGTTCCGGAAGAATTAAGACAAACCGATGACATAAGCAAGGTTTATTACTATTTTATAACTCAAATTGACGAAAACAGGTTCTTGTATACAATGGGCGGTTGGGAATGGACATGGGGAATCGGAATTTATAATTTTTCAACCGGAGAATACGCTCATTTACCCGACACGAGTCAATTATTTTTTAGAGGAATGAGCGGGAACTATATATATTTACAGCATCAGGAATACGGAAGTTCGACAGATAGTATCTACACGTTGAATACTGACACTTTAGAAATTGAAAAAATATTTAATTTTGAGCAGTTTTTTGGTGTTGACGAAGAAACGGGTTATGCGTTAAAGTATATAGAAAACTTTTCAATATCGCCCGATAAAAAATATATTGTATATTACTACAGGGATTCGCGGATTGAATATTACAGCGTGACGGTCGAGGTAGTGAATATCTTAAACGGTACAATAGAAAAAACATATTATTTTGATAATTTAGCAAGTATAGAATTTTGGGATAATAGTAAATTATTATTACAGTCTTTATATTTTGCATACCGTGATGACACTATATACATTATACCGCTTGACTTAAATTAAAAGGAAAACTTAAAATGTTCAAAAAAATCCTTATCGCCAACCGCGGCGAAATCGCCGTGCGCGTTATCCGCGCCTGCCGCGAGCTGGGCGTTAAAACCGTTGCGGTTTACAGCACGGCGGATAAAAAAGCCCTGCATACTTTATTGGCTGATGAAGCCGTTTGTATCGGTTCGCCGCCGTCTAAGGACAGCTACTTAAACGAAAAGGCGATTATTTCCGCGTGCCAAATTACAGGTGCAGAAGCCGTTCACCCGGGTTACGGCTTTTTGTCGGAGAACTCGGCTTTCGTGCGGCTTTGCGATAAATGCGGGATTAAGTGGATTGGTCCCTCCGCCGACAGCATTGACGCGGTGGGCGATAAAGCAAATGCTAAAAATACCATGAAAAAAGCCGGTGTGCCTGTTATACCCGGCTCTGACGGTGTAGTTGCAACCGAAGAAGAAGCCGAAAGAATCGCGGAAGCAATGGGTTATCCTGTTTTAATCAAAGCGTCTGCGGGCGGCGGCGGCAGAGGAATCCGCCCCGTTCACAGTAAAGATGAATTAAAAGCGCAGATTCAAGCCGCAAAAGCTGAGGCAAAAGCGTGCTTCGGTAATGATGAAATTTATATAGAAAAACTGCTGATTAACCCCCGTCACGTTGAGATTCAGCTTATGGCGGACGAACACGGGAATGTAATCCACCTCGGCGAGCGCGACTGCTCCTGTCAGCGGCGTAATCAAAAGCTGTTAGAGGAAACGCCGTGCGTTGCGCTGAACGACGAACTGCGTGCGAAAATGGGCGCGGCGGCGGTGAAAGGTGCGAAAGCCTGCAATTATACCAACGCGGGAACGATTGAGTTTTTAGTGGACAAAAATAACAATTTTTACTTCATGGAAATGAACACCCGCATACAGGTGGAGCACCCTGTCACGGAAATGGCGACCGGCGTTGATTTAATTAAAATGCAAATAAAAACAGCGGCGGGCGAAGTTTTAGCAATCAGGCAGGAAGAGGTTGTGCTGAAAGGTCACGCCATTGAATGTCGGATTAACGCGGAAGACCCGAAGAACGATTTCCGCCCGTGCCCGGGGAAAATTGAGGGACTGCACGTGCCGGGCGGGTTCGGGGTAAGGTTGGATTCGGCAGTGTTCCAAGGGTACGAAATCCCGCCTTTTTACGACAGCATGATTGCAAAGGTGATTGTGCGCGGCGCGGACAGGGCGGAAGCGATTCAGAAAATGAAAGTCGCGCTGTCGGAATTTCTGATAGAGGGGATTACCTCTAACATTGAGTTTCAGCTTGATTTGCTGAAAGACGAGGATTTTGTTAAGGGCGATTATGATATTGGATTTTTGGGGAGGAGGAAATAGAAAATGGGACTTGAAGACCTGTTTAAAAAAGTAAAAGACCGCTTTAATGACGACAAGGCGGAAGCCGCCCCCAAGGCAGAAGCTGTTCAAAAAACAGAAACCGCCGTTAAAATCGAAACTTCCAACAAATCTGATACCGGCGGCGTGAAAATCCCCGACAACCTGCTTTTCAAATGCCCGCGCTGTCAGGTTACATCTTATATGGAAAACTTTGAGAAAGACAGAAAGGTCTGCTCTAACTGTAATTATCACGCACGCTTGACTTGGAAAGAGCGGCTTGAACTGACCGCCGACAAAGACAGCTTTAATGAATTTGACGCGGAAATGCAATCTCAGAACCCCATAAACTACCCCGATTATGCCGATAAACTGCAAAAGCTCCAAAAAACATGCGACATGCGGGAAGCCGTGATTACGGGCGAATGTACCATTCGCGGTTATAAAACCGTGATTGGCATTATGGACAGCAATTTTATGATGGCAAGCATGGGCAGTGTTGTGGGAGAGAAAATCACCCGCGCTTTTGAATATGCCGCAGAGCGTAAAATGCCGGTGATTTTATTCACGGCGTCGGGCGGCGCGCGTATGCAGGAGGGGATTATTTCCCTTATGCAAATGGCGAAAACCAGCGGCGCAATCGCTAAATTCTCAGAAGCGGGGCAACTGTATATCACTGTAATGACCGACCCGACCACAGGCGGCGTAACCGCTTCTTTCGCGTCTTTGGGCGACATCATTATCGCAGAACCCAAGGTTTTAATCGGTTTTGCGGGGCGGCGGGTTATTCAGGATACAATTAAACAAAAATTGCCCGACGAATTCCAGTCCGCGGAGTTTTTACAGGAAAACGGGTTTGTGGACATCATCTGCGAACGCAAAAAAATGCGTTCGTGTCTGTCAAGACTGCTTAAAATGCACAATTATGTGAAAATTGTGGAGTAGGGGCGACCCTGCAATTGAATTGAAAGGAATTATAAATAATGAACAAACCGGGAAAAATTAAAATTGATAAAATAGTGCTTGACTGCATAGACCCTGTAAAGCTTTCTGATTTTTATATAAAACTGCTCGGCTGGAAGAAAGGGTTTGAAACAGAGGATTTTATCATTATCGGTGATGAATCCGGCAGTATTGATATAGGTTTTCAAAGGAATTCGGATTATATTCCACCGGTGTGGCCCGAAACCGAAGGCGAACAGCAGATGATGCTGCATTTGGATTTTTATGTTCCGGCGGAACAACATAAAAAATGGGTGGAATACGGGATATTCTGCGGCGCGAAAAAAGCGGAGGTTCAGTTTTCCGAGGATTGGACGGTTATGTTTGATATTGAGGGGCATCCTTTTTGCTTTGATTCGTGAAATGACGGAAATATGGATTAATATATACAATTGATTTGAAAGGACAAAATAATGAAATTAACCGCCACCGAGCGGCTCACGCTCATCAGAAATAAACACCGCCCCACCGTGAATAATTATATCCCGTTGATTTTTAACCGGTTCATAGAACTGCACGGCGACCGGCATTACGGCGACGACGCGGCAATTATGGGCGGAATCGCTACCTTTTATTCCATGCCCGTAACGGTTTTAGCACAGGTGAAAGGGCGCGATATAGAAGAAAACAAACGCAGTAACTTTGCTATGCCCCACCCCGAAGGCTACAGAAAAGCTCTCAGATTAGCAAAACAAGCGGAAAAATTCGGTCGTCCTGTCGTTTGCCTTGTGGACACGCCCGGTGCTTTCTGTGGGATTGAAGCAGAGGAAAGAGGTCAAGGGGAAGCGATTGCGCGGAATTTAATGGAGTTTATGACGCTTAAAACCCCGATTATTTCGATTATTTTGGGTGAAGGCGGAAGCGGCGGCGCGCTGGCACTCGCTGTCTGCGATGAGCTTGCGGTGCTTGAAAACGCATTGTATTCGGTGATTTCACCGCGCGGCTTTGCTTCAATCCTGTGGAAAGACCCGACACGCGAAAAAGAAGCCGCTGAGCTGATGAAAATCACGGCGGAGGATTTGATAGGCTTCGGCGTGGCTGAGAAAATTATTCCCGAACCGGCAGGCGGCGCGCATAACGACTGTCAGTTAATGGCTGATAATATATCGGAATACTTATTTGAAGCGGTTAAAAGGCTTTGTGCGGTTGACAGCGAAACCCTGCTCCGCAAAAGGTACGAAAAGTTCCGAAAAATTGGTATGTTTACCGAATGATAAAAAATATACTAAATATACATCAAAAATTTAATTATTTTTTGTATTAAATTCTATTGATTATTTAAGCAATATGCTTTATAATAATAAAAACAACAACGATACGGAGGACTAAAAAATGATATTTGAAAAAGTCAGGTCAATTATTGTCGACCAGCTTGACGTTGACGAGGAAAAGGTTACACTTACCTCTAATATCCAGGACGATTTAGGCGCGGACTCATTAGATATTGTAGACCTTGTGATGAGCTTTGAGGAAGAGTTCGATACCGAAATACCGGACGACCAGGTGGAAAACATTAAAACCGTAGGCGACATTGTCAAATACATTGAAGAAAAAACCGAATAAAAAAACAAAGAAACCGCTTTCGCTTATGAAAGCGGCTTCTTAGAAGTGTAATATAGTTAATTAACTTAGGAAATGCCCGATAAACAGGCATGAAAAGCTTTGATTTATGGGTTTTTATGCCTGTTTATTGGTGCAATTTTCAAGTTAATTTACTATAAAATGCTAATAAAAATTACCTCTGCATAGAATTTAGCAGGGGTGATTTTTATGAATCCTTGCCAGTTAAACGCGCTTATTGCCGCTGTAGCAAATCATTTATACTGTACGCTTTCTAAAAAGGATTTTATTTTTTTGAATGTTTTCTTTTCAGAGCTGAGTAAATCCATGTTTTCAATGGAAATATTAAGAAGCGTCTGCTTTTTCGAGGAAGAAGAAGAGGAAGAAGGTCATCACGGAAAACACGGACATCATCATAAGCATAATAGCGAAGAAAGCGGTGAATTTGAGGATGATGAGGATGAAAATGAAGATAAAAATTCAAAAAAACAACCTTGAGTTACAAATAAGTTACAAAACCTATTGCAGAACGGCAAATTATATGGTATACTGTAATTTATAATCAATCAACTTTAAAACTGCGTGGCAGTTTTAAAGTTTAAGGATTATAACAGCATAAAAACGGAGAGAGAAGCAAATGATTGACCTCAGCGGAAAAAAGCGCGTTGTAATCAAAGTGGGCACATCGAATATAGCGTATAAAACAGGTAATCTCAATATCAGGCGCGTGGAAGGGCTTGTTAAAATTATATCGGACATACGCAATTCCGGACGTGAAGTCATTTTCGTGACCAGCGGCGCAATCAGCGTGGGTATGGCAAGGCTGAATCTTTCCGAACGCCCTGCGGACACGCCTACAAAGCAAGCGTGCGCGGCTATCGGGCAAAGCGTGCTGATGGATATTTATGACAATGAATTTTCCAAATATAACCGCGTGGTGGCGCAGATTTTGATGACGCGGGACGTTGTTTCCAACAAGGAACGCAGGCAGAACGCGAGAAATACCATTGAAAAACTGCTTGAAATGGGCGTTGTTCCGATTATTAACGCCAATGACTCGATTTCGTTGGAACATTTGGATTTCGACGAGAACGACACGCTGTCGGCGATGGTTGCGAAAATCGCGGAAGCGGATTTGCTGATTATGTTCACGGACGTTGACGGCTTATTTGATAAAAATCCGTCCGAGCCGGACGCCAAGCTGATTCCTGTAGTTGAAAAAATCACGGACGAGATGATTCACGCGGCGAAGGGGAAAGGTTCAGAATTGTCCAGCGGGGGTATGCTCGCTAAGCTTGAAGCGGCAATAATCGCCAAAGAGGCTAATATCCCGTCCGTTATACTCAACGGCGAAAGATTGGAAATATTGTACGACCTTTTTGAAAATACAGCGGTTTGTACGGTGTTTATATAAATATTATGTAAAAC
>WRJM01000053.1 GCA_009782265.1 Oscillospiraceae bacterium
TGCTGAAGGCAATGTTGCCGGTGTGGTATATTTTAACACAACCTTATACACATCGCCGAATTTATTTCCGCTGCTGTATTCTGCTGTTGCAGGCGGAACATTGATGGTCAGTTTACTTCCGGATATAGTCACATAAGACGCGTTTAAAGCGGTTAATTCAGCCATCGTAAAATCTTTGCTTCCGATTTTAGCTGATGAAGCGTTATAAAACGTAACTTTTATCGCGGTATCCGCGGGAAATGCCATATACGCGCCGAGTGTATCGATGATTGCGTCGCCGTTGAGCGGCATCGTGCCATCCCCGACTGTTGCTTCCCAGTTAATATTCGGGTTTGACGCGCTCGGTGTTCCCGTATGGATTTTTGAAATAAAAGCTCTGGTTACACGGCTTTGTACCGAAGCTTTATAAACTTTCGGGTCGGTTGACGGTGATGTTACTTCCAAATCATTTCCGACATATAAGTCATAATGCAATGGGTTTGAAACCGCATAAGAAGATGAGTTCAGCAGTTTTACGCCCTTGCTGTTCGCTAATGTCACTAACTTCTGAACATCAAGCGTATACGTCAGCGTCAGCGTATCGCCCGGATTAAGCGTTACCCCCGTAAAAGTGTACCCCGAGCCGGTTAATGATGCGAAATCCGCTATTGCAGTCGGGCTTTCGCTGTTTTTAGAGAATTTAATATTACTGTATGCGGCAAATAAAGCCGCATCCGTAATTTTATACTGTGTACCCGCAGAATTCGTACCGATACGGGCAAACGGAATATCCTTCAGCGTAATATTGGTAACAGGTGCGCCTGAAGCCTTCACGGTAACCGTATAGCTGATGGTTTTTGCGGATGTTACGGAACCGGCTTTCTTTTCAACCGTTAAAGCGGGCTGAGGACCGGCAAGATTTAACGTAACGGAAGAGTTTAAATCAAAGATGACTTTTCCGCCGGACGGGACTTTATCGAACTGCGCTTTAATTTCCAACGAAAAAGAAGCGTCCGTGTAGTTATCAATAAAGTTTACGCCTGCGGTAGGTGTTCCGTTTACTTTACAGTCGTTGAATTTAACTTTTACAAGTCCGGAACTGTCAATATCATATGTACCGATGGTCGCGCCGCTGGAACTGCGGATTGAACCGCCTGTTACAGGGGTTGTTTTCAGTCCTTCCGGAAGCTGATATGTAAGAACCCCGTTTTTATACGCGAACTGCCCGTTCGCGCCGGCGCGTTCCGCGAAACTAATTTTAAACACATAGCTTTCGCCTACACTGTATGTCCCCGATATGGGATTCCCGTCCAAGGTTACGTTTGTAACAAAGTTGGACAAGTCCCAGTTATCGCCTGAAGCCGCGCTTACCGTCAGCGGGTTCAGCAGTGAATTTGGCAGAAAAACCTGCGCCAGTATTGCGAAAGCAAGAAACATGACGCACAGCTTTTTAAAGCCGAATCTTTTCTCAGTTAACATTTTAATTACCTCCTTGTAATTCAAAAATGTTTAAGTTTATACTATATAATTAATTAATTTAGAAAATCTTCGATAAACAGGCGAGAAAAGCTTTGGTATAAGGGTTTTGCACCTGTTTTGCGGAGGATTTACAAGTTAATTTACTATATATACTGTTCAGTTAGTTATATTATACAACTATAAATTGAATTTGTCAATAGTTTCTTTAATAAAATATGACCGGTGTATTAAATTTACACCGGCTTTTTTATGAACAAATGATTAACATTTGAAATCTAATAGTTCTTGAATTTGCTTTTCCTCATCAATCCCGTTATAAACCTCTTTCAGTTTTAAGCCGTCTGCGGTTAATTCAAATACGCACCTTTCCGTAACGTAAAGCACCCGCTGACCCCGCTTTAAAGCGTTTTTGCCCGAAAAGCTGATTGCCGAGATTTCTTTTTTGAATTTCGGAACAGTACCCTCTTGTTTAATGACAATCTTCCCGTTTTCTCTTGCCGCAATCAGCCTTTTTGTGTTAAAGCTCATGCAGAATACGATTGTTTTAGTTGCGTAAGTGATATTGGCAAAACCTCCGATTCCGGCGTAACCACCCGCAAGCTTATGCGCGTTCACGTTACCGTGCATATCCGCTTCCAACCCCCCTAAGAAGCAGATGTCAAGCCCGCCGCCGTCGTAGAAGTCAAACTGCGATGCCATATCGCTAATCATATCCGCGCCGATGGTCGCGCCGAACGCCACACCCGGCGCGGGCAGTCCCCCTACGCCGCCGGCTTCCACCGTAATAGCTATATCCTTTAATTTCCCCTGCTTTGAAGCATATTTACCTACCATTTCGGGAATCCCGATACCGATATTGACAATTTGTCCGGCGCATAATTCGCCGGCAGCGCGTTCACCGATGATGTCTGCAGTCATGTCGCCGTTTTCAGTTTTTCTGTTCTTAGTTGTTGATAATTTATTAACAAAATAATCCATATGCGTGGCGGGGACGTGTATATCCCCTGAAAGCGCGGGATTATAATCGTCCTTTAAATGAGCCGGAATATCGGCTTCGTCGGCTCGCCGGTCATGCACCACCACGGCGTCCACTAAAATCCCCGGTACAATCACATTGCGCGGACGCGCAAATTCATGGCTCACCCGTTCCACCTGCACAATCACTTTCCCGTTTCTGCGCTTGACCGCCTGCGCCATTGCCAAAGCGTCAACGGTCAGGTATTCTTTTTCAAAGGAAATGTTACCGTTCGGGTCAACGGTTGTCCCCTTGATAAAGGCTATATCAATTTCCGGTGTTTTATAAAGCAGATATTCCTTCCCCTCAAATTCACGGACTGAAACAAGCTCTTTCTTTGAAATAGTATTCAGCGCGCAGGTATCAATACGCGGGTCGGCGAAAATACCGATACCAACCTCGCTAAGCAACCAGTCCTTCCCTGCCGCCGCCGCACGGATTGTCTGCGACAACGCGCCGAGCGGAAGGCAATAAGCCTCGATTTTATTTGATAAAGCCATTTGAATGGCGGTGGGCATACTGTTGTAATGCCCTGCGACGATTTCACGCACTGCGCCGGCTTTGATATAACGGTCAGCAAAGCGGTTCTCGTCCCACGCGCCGAATCCGGCGGCACAGAACAGCCGCAAATCCTTCGGTGAGCCGGTTTCAACAAAACGCTCATACAGAGCGTCATGCAGAATTTCGGGGTTGGACAATGCCAAAAACGAGTTTACAGCGATACAGTCGCCGTCTTTGATTAACGCGGCGGCTTCGCGGGGGGAGATGATTTTGTACATTTTTGCCTCTTAATTATTCATAATGTGTCCAAATATTAAAAATTTACAATACCTCAGACAAAGGCTTACATTCCTGTTGTTAATTGTAGCAGAAAATGCTTAAAAAGTCAACTTTTATGTTTTCGTATTGACAAACTCCGGAATGTTTGTTATAATAATATGAAATAATACCGTTCTATAATGATTTACAATTAATATAGGGTTAAAATAATGAAAAACGCTGTACTTAGAAAATATCCTCTGCGCTTTTGGGCAGGTATTGCCGGTTTTGCCGGTATTTTTACCTGCCTGTTTTTAAAATGGGTCACTGTGACTAATGCTAAAATCGTGATTCAGGTGGAAGAGGGGCAGGGGCAAATGCTCAACCTGTTCGCGCTTCTGAATAAACCGGAAAGCGGCGCGATACGGGCTTTTTTGTTTGTTTTAGCAGGTTTACTGATTGTATCCGTACTTATGATTGCCCTGTCAATTGTGTTAGCTTTTAAGCAGTCGTTTAAACCCTCTAAACTGCAATCCGCGCTTACCTGCTGGGGTTTCGGGCTTTCCGCTTTAATTCCGCTCATCTTCGCCGTATTTACGGCAAGCGTAAACGACCCGGCGATTCTGCGAATCACAATTCTGCCCGCAATTCAATCAGGGATTGCGCTTGTCGCTATGATTCTGTCCTCTGAAAATCTGTCGCAGATTATCAAACGGCACTGGCAGCTCTACATATTGCTCCTGCCGGCTTTAATTATGGTTTTCGTGTTTGTCTACCTGCCGATGTACGGGATTCAAATTGCGTTCCGTGATTTTAAAGCGGCTTTCGGCATCGCCGGAAGCAAATGGGTGGGACTTAAAAATTTCACCGATTTCTTTGCTTCTTATTACGCAAAACGCTTATTACTCAATACATTCCTTTTGAATTTATACGGATTGCTCTGGGCGTTCCCGATTCCGATAATTATGGCGATTTTCCTGAACCAGCTTGCTTTCAAGCGATTTAAACGCTTTACGCAGACGGCGATTTACGCACCGCATTTTATCTCGCCGGTCGTTATGGTTGGTATGCTGTTTTTATTCCTGTCGCCGACCAGCGGGCTTTTAAATAAGCTGATTGAAACAACGGGCGGTACACCGATTGCGTTTATGCTTGAATCGAAGTGGTTTCGCACGATTTTCATATCGACCGACGTTTGGCAGCATGCGGGGTGGAACACAATTTTGTATATCGCTACGCTGACCGCGATTGACCCCGGGCTGTATGAAGCGGCAACCATAGACGGTGCTTCCAAAGCGCAGAAAATACGGTACATAGATATTCCGCACTTAGTTCCGATTATCGTCATGCTGTTTATATTGAACTGCGGCGCAATGCTGACGTCTAACACCGATAAAGCCCTGCTCATGCAAACCGACCCGAACATCCCGACATCGGACATCATTGGGGTTTACGTTTACCGCATGGGGCTTATGAACGGGCAATTTTCCTACACCTCCGCAATTAACCTGCTTGTTAATGTTATTAATTTTGTGATGATTATCGGTGTAAACCAATTGGCAAAGCGCACTAAACAAACAACACTGTTTTAATTATTTTTATTACTGGCACTAAACAGTAGGGAAAACATAAAATTAATCCTACTTAGAAAGGAGCATGGGATATGCAGGAAGCTGTACAAAAAAAGCAAATTACAAAAACCTACAAAGACAAGATTTTCGATTATGTGAATTTGTTCGTATGGATGATTATTTTAATTGTGATTTTATATCCCTTGTGGCTGATTATTATTGCGTCTTTCTCCAGTGCTGACGCTATTTTCGCCGGAAAAGTGCTTCTGTTGCCGGTTGATTTCACACTTATCGGTTACGACGCGGTTTTCCAAAACGATTTATTGCTCCGCTCCTACCTTAACTCATTTATTTACACCATCTCCGGAACAACGTTAAGCGTGATGATTACCATGATGGCAGCATATGTGCTTACACGCAGTTTCAACGGCAAGAAATTCGTCAACATCTTTTTTATATTCACCATGTTCTTCACCGGTGGTTTGATTCCGCAGTTCCTGATGAACCGTCAACTCGGGCTGTATGATACCGTACTGCTGATGATTATTATTAATTGCGTTTCAGTTTGGAATCTGATGATTGCCCGTACCTATATATCCAATACAATTCCGAATGAGCTGTATGAAGCCGCCGTATTAGACGGCGCGGGGCATTTCACCTACTTTTTCAGGATTGTTCTGCCGCTTTCAGGAACGATTATCGCGGTGCTTTGCGTTTATTACGGCGTTGCGCGTTGGAACGACTACTTCACCGCTCTTGTATACATACGCGATGAAGCAAAATATCCGCTTCAAACCGTTCTGCGGCGCATTATCGCTTCCGCAAAGGCAGGTTCATCGCTTGATTCGTTTATGGGATATTTCGGGGACGGTAAAATGATTTCGGACGCGGTTACGCAAGCCGAAGTGGTCAAATAATGCTGTATCGTGATTTCAACCGCTCCCGTTATCGTATTATATGTCTATATGCAAAAATTCTTCGTAAAAGGCGTAACCATGGGCTCTCTCAAGGGCTGATTCTTCAGTATTTTTAACGCGGAAACGCGTAAAAAATAAATCATTCAATTATTTTCAAGGAGGAAAACACATGAAACACCCCAAGAGGATTTTAGCAATCCTGTTAGCCGCTTTTATGATGCTTTCATTAGCGGCATGCGATTCCGGCACGTCCGAAAGCAATGACAAAAAAGACACCCCGTCTACCGGTGATAAACCGACCGGCGGAAATGACCCGACCACCCCCGCAGTTGTCACTACAGAGCCTATTACGCTGAATGTTTATCAATGGGCATTGGACAACCAGTCAACCGACTTCGACAATCTTTGGTATTATAAGCAATTAGAAGCTGATACCGATGTTTCCATTAACTGGACGATTGTCAAAGAAAGCGAATGGAATCAAACTATAAACCTGATGTTTGCGTCTGTTGATTTACCGGATGTAATTATCCGCCCCAACCAAAACCTCAATATTGAGGATTACGGCGTAAATCAAGGTCTGATTATTCCGCTTGACGATTACCTTGAAGCAAATATGCCCAACTACTACCCCCGCCTTTCCATGAACAATGTTTCAAGCTCAATGCGCGCCAGCGACGGCAAGATGTATTACATCGGCTATTTAATCGCGCAGAAAATCAACCACAACGCGCATTTCTTCATCAACCAAACATGGCTTGATGCTGTCGGCAAGGAAGTTCCGACTACCATTGACAGCTTAACCGATGTACTGAAAGCGTTCCGCGACGAACAGCCGGGCGCGAACAACATGTATCCGATGAGCGGAGCTGACGGAATCGAACACCAGACGCAGGGGTTGTACACTTACTTCGGTATGTTCGGTGTTCCGCTGCAGCGCTGGGTTTATGCTAATATCGACGATAACGGCAAAATGGTATTCCCCGGTCATATGGACGGATTCCGCGAAGCCTGCGAATGGCTGAGCATGTGCTACGCCGAAGGTTTGCTTGACCCCGATTCTTTATCACAGGACGACAGTTCATGGAATTCAAAGGTCAATCGTGACCAGGTTGGATTCCAAACCTATCTGCGTCTGATTAACAGTGCATGGACGAATCCCGAAACCATTGAAAACTGGGTTTCCATTCTTCCTCCTGCCGCTGAAGGCGGCGCAAAAGTTCCGAGAGAATTAGAAATTCCCGAATTCGGCGCGGTTCTGACAGTTGCCAATAAACATATCCCCGAAACGCTCCGCTGGCTTGACGCGCAGTTTGAAACACAGCGTATGCTGGAAGCCGCTAACGGTCCGATTAGTGCTGACGGAATCGCGCTTCTCGGCGAAGATGCAGATTTTGAAGAAAACGACACAGGCGCGCCTCTTAAGCTTGTAGACGGCATGTGGACAGTGCCTTACGTTCCGAAGAACAACGCATTATACAAAGTAGTACCGGTAACACAAGGTCAGTTCTTCGCACCGGGCGACTACTACTTTGACATATTCGACCTTCCTCCGCACCGTATTGAACGCATGAATTACGCAGTTGAATACGAAGCGGCCGGCGTTGTCGAAAAGAACTCGTACATGATTTTGACCCGCATTTTAAAGCCGGAACCCGATGAAGCAAACGAATTACAACGCTTACATTCCGACATTGAAACCTTGATGAAGGAAAGCATCTCCAACTTCATTCTTCAAGGCGTAACCGACACAAGCTGGGAAGAATTCCTTGCTAAAGCCGAAAACGTCGGCGTAAACAAATACACTGAAATTTATCAGAAATTATATGATGATTATTTTTCAGCATAAGCAATTATAATGAAAGAAAACCCGCATTACCACTGGTATTGCGGGTTTGTTATTTTTTATCAATGAGTAAACTTTATTAACCCGCCGGATTTTTTACACTAATCCCGATTATAAAAGCTCGTAAAAATCCGTGCAAAAAGCTTGAGTTTATGGGTTTTTGTACGGATTTTTTAGAAAGCTTTTAATGAGGGATTAGTATTATATTTATTCAATCCTTCGACGGCTCTAAAACCGCATAATGCCCGTCCTTGCGCTTATAAACCACATTTACTTCGCCCGTATCGCCGTTCTTGAACATAAAGAAATTATGTCCGACCATATTCATTTGCAAAATCGCTTCGTCCATGCTCATCGGGTGCAGGATGATTTTTTTCTTCTTTATGACTTCATAAATTGCCTGTTCTTCCACTTCATCAGAAAAATCGGTATCGTTGAACGCTGTTTCATGCAGACGTTTTTCTACTTTAGTTTTATTTTTGCGTATTTGTCTGATAATCCGGTCAACACAAGCGTCGAGCGCGTCATTCTTATCCTGTGCGGACTGCTCCGCCCTGAAAGTCAGATTATCATGGTTCACCGTAAGCTCTAACGTTATCATGCCGCGTTGGGTCATCGCGGTGAGTTTTGCGTCAAAATCCTTTCCGAAAAACCGCTCAAGCTTTTGTAATTTCGCTTCTGCGTATTCGACTAAACCATCAATTTGCATTTTCTTTGCGGTAACTTTTACAGTCATTGTTTAAACCTCCTAAATTTCGATAAATCCATTATAACATATATGGAAAAAATATACAATAGGTTTCGTAATATTTTTATCCCATTAATTTAACCATAACCGCTTTCTGTGCATGAAGCCTGTTTTCAGATTCGTCAAAAATCTGCTCTGCATGCTTTTCAAAAACTTCTTCAGTGATTTCCTCTCCTTTATGCGCGGGCAGACAATGAAGAACCATGGCGTCCGGTTTTGCCGCTTTCATTACTTCGCTGCTAATCTGATAACCGATGAAATCTTTTTTCCGTTTCTCCGCTTCGCTTTCTTTCCCCATGGACGACCAGACGTCTGTTACCATAACATCAGCGTTTTCCGCCGCTTTCAGCGGTTCGCGGACTAATTCAAAGGCGTCTTTGTATTCCTTTGTAAAATTTAAAACACCTTCGGACGGCTCATAACCCTCCGGCACACAAACGCTTACGTTCATACCGACTTTTAATCCGCCCGCAGTCAGCGAATTCGCCATGTTGTTGCCGTCGCCGATGAAGCAGAGTTTCAAGCCCTCAAGCTTGTTTTTATACTCCCGAATCGTCATTAAGTCCGCTAAAACCTGACACGGGTGCGAATCGTCCGTAAGCCCGTTAATCACCGGAATTGTACCGTAGCTTGCTAACATTTCCACATCGGATTGTTTGAAAGTCCGTATCATTATGCCATCCAAATACCGCGATAAAACCCGTGCCGTGTCCTCAATCGGCTCACCCCTGCCCATCTGCAGTTCCTGCGACGATAAGAACAGCGCGTAACCGCCGAGCTGATACATACCTGTTTCAAAAGACACCCGCGTCCTTGTGGAAGCTTTCTCGAATATCATACCAAGTGTTTTTCCGCTCAAATGCTTATGCGGGATTCCGTGTTTCTGCTCATATTTTAACTGGTCGGCGAGGCTTAATATTTCTAAAATCTGCTCACCGCTTAAATCAAGCATTTTAAGTAAGTGTTTCATGTTGTTTCTTTCCTTTCGGGTAGTTTAATTTTATTATTTCTCAAACCATAAAAACGTTTCCCCGTGGTCTGACCTGATTTCAACCTGATTTTTATAATCCTCTGTCAAGCGTTCCAATCCGGCTTTAAATTCCTCATCACTGATTAATTTAAACATCGAATACCCCTGCTTCTCAATTAAAGTAAAAATATCCAATGAAATCGTAAAAACCTGTTCCCTGTCTGTGTTCATCTGCGTTTCAAGTTTTAATCCGTGCTTCTTCGCCGCCGCAATAATATCAGTAATATCATGGTATCTTTTCTTTTCCGCTGTTACTGTAGCCGGAAAATAATCCGACCAAAAGCGGGTTTCAATTTGTCTGTACGATTCGGTGACAATGCAGACTTTTGCGCGTTTTTTAAGAGTTCTAGAAAATTCCTGAAACATTGCATTTATATCCGGCACATGATGAATCACATCAGTCATGTAAATTAAATCAAAGAAGTTGTCCTTTGACGGAATCGCTTTATGGTCGCCTGTTTTAAATTTAATTGTTCCGTTAGTGTTTTTTTCTATAGCTTTTTCAAGCATACCCTCGGAGGGGTCAACACCGAAAACATTCGCGCCTGTGATTCTCTTCAGCGCAATTGCATAATTCCCTGTTCCGCACCCAAAATCAAGCACGTAGGAATCCTTATTGATTTTTCCTTTTGAAATAATAATTTTTAAGGTATTAATATTCTTATCTCTTGTCAAATCATAGGTTTTTGAGAGGGTGTTGTAGTCAATAGTCTTCATAATATTATAAAATTCCTTTTAAAATGTCTAATCCTTTGTCAATGCTGTCGTAGCTTATATTCAGCGGCGGCAGAAACCGCAGTTTTTCCTTTGCCGTCAGCGTCAGCAAGCCTTTGTTGAGCGCGGCAAGCATGACGTCCTTTGCGGTTTTAGTTTTCAGCGTAATACCGAGCATTAACCCCTTGCCGTCTATTTTGACGACTTCATTAAACTCTGATAATTTTTCCCTGATATACTCGCCTTTTTTAACAACTTCTGCAAGAAAATCCGGCTTTGATATTTTTTCGAGCACCGCTAAAGCACCTGCCAGCGCAACGGGATTCCCGCCGTAAGTTGACCCGTGTGTTCCCGCGGTCAGCACATTCGCGCATTTTTGATTCGCAAGGCAGACGCCGAGCGGCAGACCGCCGCCTATGCCTTTTGCAAGTGTGATTATATCCGCCCTTTTACCGTAATGCTCACCGCAGAGGAACTTCCCTGTCCGCCCTGCACCCGTTTGCACTTCGTCCGCAATGACAAGCACGTCTTTCGCCGCGCAGAGCTTATAAAGCTCATCAACGTATTCCTGCTCCAACGGATTAATCCCGCCCTCACCTTGAATGTATTCAAGCATAACCGCACAGACAGAATCGTTAAGCTTTTCTTTTAAATTTGCAATATTATTCGGTTCGGCATGGATAAACCCCTCAAGAAACGGGAAAAAATAATTATGAAATTCCTCCTGCCCTGTTGCGGAAAGCGTAGCTAAAGTCCGCCCGTGAAACGAGCCTTTGAGTGTGATAATATTGTACCGCTTTTTTTCTTTTCCGTACTTATCAAAGCTGTATTTCCGCGCAGTTTTAATGGCGCACTCGTTGGCTTCCGCACCGGAATTCCCGAAAAACATATTGGTGTAGCCCGTAACCGCGCAGAGTTTTTCTGCGAAATCCGCGCCGGGCTTATTGTAATAATAGTTGGAATTATGTTGCAAGGCTTGCGCTTGCTTGCATACCGCTTCAACCCAGTCATTGTCGCAGTACCCGAGCGAGTTTGTGCCGATTCCCGCTCCGAAGTCGATATATTCTTTTCCGTTCTCACTTACAGCGTGAACGCCGTCCGCGCTTTTAAGCGCAAGCGGCAGCCGCCCGTAAGATTTCATTATATATTTATCGGTTTTTTCTATTGTGTTCATGGTTTTCTCCCTATTTTTTGTTTGTAATATTACTCAACATCCGCCGATAAGGCGGAATTACAACCGGCGGTTCGCCGGCTGTCAACTATCATCGTTCCCGCGCCTTTATCGGTCAGCAGTTCCAATAAAACTGAATGTTTAATTCTGCCGTCTATAATATTGGCTTTTTTCACACCGCTTTCGACCGCTTCAACACAGCAGTCTATTTTCGGAATCATGCCGCCTGTGATTATGCCTTGCTTTTTCAAATCAGACACTTCATTAACTTTCATCGTGTGAATTAAAGTATTTTCGTCGTTTTTATTTTTTAATACGCCTTTTACGTCTGTCATTAAAATTAAATTTTCTGCTTCTAAAGCGGAAGCAATGCGGGAAGCCGCCGTGTCGGCGTTTACGTTGTAAACCACGCCGTCGCCGCCGTCCGCGAATGTGGCGATTACAGGAATGTAATGATTATGAAGCGCGGTTTTGATGATTTCTATATTGACATCGGTTATATCCCCGACAAAACCCAATTCTTCATTTAACTGCTTTGCTTCAAGCAGACAGCTGTCAAGCCCGCAAAAGCCGATTGCGTGACCCTTATGCTTCCCCTCAAAAGTTCCGTGGTTTGTACCTCTGTGCGCTTTCATAAGGATTTGGACTAAATCCTTATTGAGTTTTCCAAGTACCATTTGCACGATTTCCATGGTTTCTTCGTCGGTTTGTCTTAAACCGTTTATAAACTTTGACTCTTTACCGATTCTTGTCAGCATGGCGTCTATTTCCGGACCCCCGCCGTGAACCAAAACGATTTTAAATCCGCAGAGCGACAGAAAAACAATGTCTGTCATAACCGCTTGCTTCAATTCATGGTTGAGCATGGCGTTGCCGCCGTATTTAATGACAACGATTTTACCCGAATACTGCTGAATGTACGGCAGGGCTTCAATTAAAATATTCGCCCTTGCTTCGTTGGATATATTAGTTATATCTGTCATGGTTTCTCCTTGTTTTTATGTGTGCAAACCAAATGTAGGGGCGACCCCTGCGGGCGCCCCCCCAGAGGGTTATTTTTTTTTTTTTTGTGACCGCCAAGGCCGCCCCCCCAGTTAAATAATAATACGTCCGCTACTCC
>WRJM01000054.1 GCA_009782265.1 Oscillospiraceae bacterium
TTCCTTTTAGAACGTATACCTGAAATCGGTTCGGAAATCATGGAAACACTTAAAAACCGCGCCGTTGCTGTAACCGAAACGGTAAAAGAATCCGGAATTGATATTAAAGAACTGCCGGATAATATAAAGAACGCAAAATTTGATAATGCAAGCCGCGGTATGGTTCTGATGACCATGATTGCGCGGCAGATTCGCAGCGCTAACGAAAATTTGGCTAATGTAAATGATTCGGAAAATAAAATAGAATTTCAAAAAAATTCTTCCGAATCTGTTTTAAAATTACTACCGCTAAATTACGAGAATTATAATATAGAGGACCATAACGACAATATAATGTATTTAAACAAAGCTACCGTAAACTGCCCTTATTGCGGAAAGGTGTTTGAAGAGTATATTCCGCTTTTCTCGGTATTAAAAAATAGCAGAGAATTTCCGGACGGACGTATTAAATACTATGAATTTGATATACTTCGCTATACAAATATAGTCTGTTCCTGCTGTAATTACACAGATGCTTATCAAGAATTTTTTAAGCAATATGAAACTGATTCCGCTTTGAAATTTCAAGAAAATCAATTCAAGAACGCAGAAAATTTTACAGGATACGCCAATTCATTGGCGCGTACAATGGACGAAACAATACTTAGTTATTATCTTAACTTGGAATGTTTAAAGCGCGTAACAACTGCACCTTTACGTTATGCGAAAGCATGGATTAGACTTTATTGGATTTATAACGATTTAGAAAACGAAATTTTTATGAAAAAAGCCGGAGAAAGAGCTTATCATTATTACAATGAATATTTCCATAAAAGCACCGAAATTATCAGCAATTTTGACAAGGTTCGCATTAATACAATAATAGAGCAATTAAGCAAGTTTAAATAACAGAGGTTAAAATGACTGATTTTGAAGTAATTTTTCTCGGAACTAACGGTTCTTGTGCTTATAATAACGGTAAACGTATTAAATATGGAACGAATACGCTTTGTGTTGCGGTTAAAGCGGGGAATGAAACCCTTATTTTTGATTCGGGTTCGGGTATTTGCGGTTTTAATCAGTTTGAAGAATATCAGAATACTCATTTAAACCTTTTCTTTTCGCATTATCACGTTGACCATTTGAGCGGATTATTATTTTTCCCCGAATTATTTAACGAAAAAGTAAACATTAATATATACGGAAGCGAAAGCAACGGACGCGGTGTGAATGATGTTATAAATAATTTCCTTTCCGCACCGCTTTATCCTGTGGGAATTGACGCTTTTAAAGCGAAATTAAATTTCAACACTATAAAAGGGGGGGATATGATTACACTTTCAGATAATATTATTGTGAAAATGCACAGTCTTTCTCACCCTGATAATTCATTAGGTTATCGCGTGGAATATGACGGTAAATCGTTTTGCTACTGCACAGATATTGAATTAGCGGAGCATAAAAATGACAGAAATTTAAAAGAATTTATGCGCGGAGCTGATTTATTGGTTTTGGATTCGCACTTTGATGACGGGAAGGTAATCAAAGGGTGGGGTCATTCAAGCTGGATAGAATGCGCCGAGTGGGCTGAAGCTTGCGAAGCCGAAAGAATGGCATTGTTCCATTACGGTTTTATGTTGAACGATGACGATATTGACGAAATGGAAAAGAAAGCAAAAAAAATCTTCACAAAAACTTTTGCGGCGAGGGATGGGTCAAGGGTTAAAATATAAAATTAAACATAAAAAACAATCGTCAAATCGAGAATGTATAACCTCCCGTGTAAATGGCAATAATCTCCATATCAAACATTAAAGGAGATATAAACCATGAACATCGAAAAAACAAAGGAACTCGTAAGTCTGCTCAGCTCGGAATGTGAAAATTTACAAGACGTACAAACAATGCTGAAAAATCTTTTCAAGGATACGATTGAGCAAATGCTTGAATCCGAAATGGACGAGCATTTAGGCTACGAAAAACACAATATTCTCGGAAATAACACAGGAAACAGCCGAAACGGTTATGGGAAAAAGACCATAAAAACCGAACTCGGCGAATCGGAAATATCCGTACCACGCGACAGAAACGGCGAATTTTTGCCACAAGTCATCGAAAAAAGACAAACCCGTTCTGATGATTTGGAAACACGAATTTTGGCGATGTATGCAAAAGGAATGTCGAATCGCGATATTGAAGACCATCTGCGTGATATTTACGGCGTGGAGGCTTCGGCAGGGTTGATTTCACGTATAACCGACAAGATTTTACCCGCAGTCGCCGAATGGCAGTCACGCCCGCTTGATGCGGTTTACCCGATTGTATTTTTAGACGGCATAATTTTTAAAGTCCGTAAAGACGGCAAAGTGGTAAATAAGTGTGTGTACTCGGTTTTGGGAATTAATACGGACGGGATGAAAGAAATTCTCGGGTTATGGATTTCCGATAACGAATCGGCGAGCTTTTGGACAACGGTATGCAATGAACTTAAAAACCGAGGAGTGCAAGATATATTAATCGCTTGCCGCGACAATTTAAGCGGGTTTTCGAGTGCAATCGAAACGGTTTTCCCGAAAACAGAGCAACAATTATGTATCATTCATCAAATCAGAAATTCCACAAAATATGTTTCTTATAAAGATTTAAAGCCGCTCATGGCTGATTTAAAGAAAGTCTATCAAGCTGTAAGCGAGGACGACACCCCGATACAAAAGTAACCAATTTATTATTTTCCGAACCGAAAACTAAAGCCGGACGGCGTTCCGTTCCGATTATGGATAGTTTAATGCCTGTGCTTCAAGCGCATAAACAGCGACAAGACAACGAAAAATCACAGGCAGGGTCGGTGTGGAACGAAAGAAACCTCGTTTTTTGTTCAAACGTAGGTACTATATTAGAGCCGCGCCGAGTTTGCACCACGATGGATAAAATTGCAGAATCGGCAGGACTTGAAAAATTCACTTTTCATGCGATGCGTCACAGCTTCGCTACCCGAATGTTGGAAGCCAACGTCCCCGCAAAAGTCGTTCAAGATATTTTAGGACACGCCGATGTAACTCCGACACTTAACACGTATTCGCACGTTGTAGGAACAACAGCACACGAGCAAATTGCTAAAATCAATGACTTATTTATTGAAAAAGATGAAACCCCGCAGTTTTCTACCGCTCCAAAGGGCATAAGTATACAAAAACGCTTAGCAGAGGACAGGGAAGCGAAAAAAGAAAAAACGGAAGAAAAACCACCGCCGGAAAAATCCAAGAATCGCAATGACCTTGATTTATAAGAGAAAAAATAGAGCCTTGTCCACGGCTTGAAATCCATTTTAATGGATTTCAAGCAACCCATCTATTTACCCATTGTAATGGGTACGATTTTTTACCCATTGACAAAAAATAACAAACCCGCAATGTCAATGACAATGCGGGTTTACCGTGAGCTTCTAATCGGATTTGAACCGATGACCTCGTCCTTACCAAGGACGCGCGCTGCCGACTGCGCCATAGAAGCAAGCCAGTGTTTATGCGGATTTACAAGGTTTGATTTTTCATTTTTCCGTACCCATTGTGTTGGGTATGATAAAATTTTTCAAAAAATCCGATTTTTTTCTCAATGGGTATTACAATGGGTAAAATTTTTAATTTCAAAATTTACTTTTCCGTGAAAACGCCGTTTAAGCGAGTTTACGGAGAGGTTTATGAATTGGAGCACATACTTACCAAGGATGCGCTCTGCCGTTTGAGCTACAGAAGCAAATAGAAGCGAGCATTAATGTTATTCGGCAGAGCGCAACACTCAATGCCGAATGAGCTATAGAAGCAATACAATTTAAAAGAAAGCAAAAAATCACGAATAAAGTCAAACGCAATATAAATTATAACATAAAGTACGAACCATGTCAACACTTTTTTTATAATTTATGACAAATCTGCAAAAAAATGCTTGACAAATTATTTAATTTATAATATACTGATATAATGTCACAATGGATAAATATGCTTTTTTCCGATACAATTAAATTGAACAATTAAGGAGTGGTCAAGCCTATGGTGAATGTCAAGCCGGTACAGTTAGGCAGAGTAGAGCGGCAGAGCTTTTCAAAAATTGAAGAGGTTCTTGAAATGCCGAATCTCATTGAGATTCAAAAGAACTCGTATGAATGGTTCGTCAGGGAAGGAATCAAAGAAGTTTTCGGCGACGTTTCGCAAATCACCGATACAAACGGAAAATTTATCCTTACCTTTATTGACCACCGCTTAGACGAAACACCCAAATATACCATTGCGGAATGTAAAGAGCGCGATGTAACCTACGCCGCCCCTTTAAAGGTCAGAGCGCACTTAAAGAATGAAATCACCGGTGAAGTCGTTGAAAGCGAAATCTTCATGGGTGACTTTCCGCTTATGACCGATAACGGTACTTTTATTATTAACGGCGCGGAGCGCGTCATTGTTTCCCAGCTTGTGCGTTCGCCCGGCGTTTATTACGGCTTTGATTATGATAAAACAGGCAAAAAGCTTTTTAAAACCACGGTTATTCCGAACCGCGGCGCTTGGCTTGAATACGAAATGGATTCCAACGATATTTTCTATGTCCGGATTGACAAGAATAGGAAAATCCCCGCTACTACGTTAATCCGCGCTTTAGGAAAAGGCACGGACGAAGATATTATCGACCTTTTCGGTGAAGACGAGCGGATTCGGCAAACCATCACCCAAAAGGATATTACCAAAAATACGGAAGAAGCCCTGCTTGAAGTGTATAAAAAGCTTCGTCCGGGCGAACCGCCTACGGTCGAGTCGGCACAGAATCATATTAATTCGCTGTTCTTTGACGCTAAAAGATATGACCTGTCGCGCTTCGGCAGATATAAATATAATAAAAAGCTCGGTATTTCCGGAAGATTAGTCGGGCATAAAACCGCTTCCAATATTGTTAATCCGCTGACAGGTGAACTGCTGCTTGAAGCCGGTGAATACATCAAGCTTGAAAAAGCGCGGGAAATCGAACAGGCGGGGGTCATGGAAGTCCTTCTTTTAATAGAAGGCAGAGAAGTTAAAGTCGTCGGGAACGGTATGGTTGACATCAGACCGTATCTGCCGGAGGGTATTAACCCGCTTAAATGCGGTGTAAACGAGAAGGTATCTTTTTCTGTTCTGCGTGAAATTCTTGAAGAGTTTTCGGAGAAGGACGAAATTGAAGAAGCGATTAGAAAAAATGCGGACAAGTTAGTTCCTAAGCATGTTACGCTTGACGATATATATGCGTCGGTCAGCTATTTTATTAACCTTTGCGAAGATGTCGGCAATATTGACGATATTGACCACTTAGGCAACCGCCGGATTCGTTCAGTCGGCGAACTGCTTCAGAACCAGTTCAGAATCGGCTTTGCGCGTATGGAGCGCGTCATTCGTGAGCGCATGGGTTTGCAGGCGCAGGATATGGAAAAAGTATCCCCCAACTCTCTGATTAATATCCGCCCCGTCGTGGCGGCAATCAAAGAATTTTTCGGTTCTTCTCCGCTTTCGCAGTTCATGGACCAGAACAACCCGCTTGCCGAGCTTACGCACAAGCGCAGACTTTCGGCTTTGGGACCCGGCGGGTTATCCCGTGAACGCGCCGGCTTTGAAGTCCGCGACGTACACTATTCCCACTACGGCAGAATGTGCCCGATTGAAACGCCGGAAGGTCCGAACATCGGCTTGATTTCTTACATGGCTTCATTCGCCCGCATTAACGAATACGGCTTTATTGAAGCACCGTACAGAAAAGTAGAAAAAGGTACGGGTAAGGTGCTTGACGAAGTGGTTTATATGACCGCTGATGTTGAGGATATTTATACAATCGCACAGGCAAACGAGCCCATTGACGAGCAGGGGCGTCTCCGTCCCCGTGTTACAGGCCGCTGGAAGGACGAAATCATTGAGGTTGCTCGCGAAACCGTTGAATACATGGACATCTCCCCGAAGATGGTTGTTTCCGTGGCGACATCTATGATACCTTTCCTTGAAAACGACGACGCCAACCGCGCACTTATGGGCGCGAACATGCAGCGTCAGGCAGTGCCTTTAATGATAACCGAAAACCCGATAGTCGGCACGGGTATGGAATATAAAGCCGCCGTGGATTCGGGCGTTGTGGTGCTTGCGGAGCAGGACGGCACGGTGACGAAAGTCACTGCTGATGAAATCGTCATTACAGATGAAAACGGGCAGGAAAACGAATATAAAATGGTAAAATTCCGCCGTTCAAACCAAGGAACTTGTATTAATCAAAAACCCATAATCGAAAAAGGTTCTGAAGTCAAAAAAGGTGACATCATCGCTGACGGGCCGGCAACCAATCAGGGCGAAATTTCGCTTGGTAAAAACGTACTCATCGGCTTTATGACGTGGGAAGGCTATAATTACGAGGACGCGGTTTTAATCAGCGAAAAATTGGTTTATAACGACGTTTTTACGTCCATACACATAGAAGAATACGAGCTTGAATGTCGTGACACCAAACTCGGGCCGGAGGAAATCACCCGCGAAATTCCTAACTTGTCGGAGGACGCGCTCAAAGACCTTGACGAGTACGGTATTATCAGAATCGGTGCGGAAGTCCATTCGGGCGACATCATGGTCGGTAAAGTAACCCCGAAGGGCGAAACAGAACTCACAGCGGAAGAACGCCTGTTACGCGCCATCTTCGGCGAAAAAGCGCGCGAAGTCCGCGATAACTCCTTGAAAGTCCCGCACGGCGAAAGCGGTATTGTGGTAGACGTAAAAGTCTTTACCCGTGAAAACTGCGAAGAATTATCACCCGGCGTGAATATGGTCGTGCGCTGTTATGTTGCGCAGAAGCGCAAGATTTCCGTAGGTGATAAAATGGCGGGCAGACACGGAAATAAAGGCGTTGTTTCAAGGATTTTACCGGTGGAAGACATGCCGTTTTTACCGGACGGAACGCCGCTTGATATTGTTCTGAACCCGCTCGGCGTACCTTCGCGTATGAATATCGGACAAGTGCTTGAAGTGCATTTGGGCTACGCGGCGCGCGCTCTTGGCTGGAACATTATGACCCCTGTATTTGACGGCGCGCATGAAGCCGATATACAGGAAATGCTGAAAATGGCAAACATGAGCGCGGACGCGAAAACCGAGCTGTATGACGGGCGCACGGGCGAAAAATTCGACAGTCCGGTTACGGTCGGGTACATGTATTATTTAAAACTGCATCACCTTGTAGACGATAAAATCCACGCCCGTTCAACCGGACCATACTCGCTTGTAACCCAGCAGCCGCTCGGCGGTAAGGCGCAGTTCGGCGGACAGCGTTTCGGAGAAATGGAAGTTTGGGCATTAGAAGCATACGGCGCGGCTTATACCTTGCAGGAAATTCTGACCGTGAAATCCGACGACGTGGTTGGGCGCGTCAAAACCTATGAAGCCGTTGTTAAAGGGGATAACGTGCCGAAAGCCGGCGTTCCCGAAAGCTTTAAAGTTTTAATTAAAGAATTGCAATCGCTTGGTTTAGACGTGAAGGTACTTGATGAAGAAAACTCCGAAATTGACCTGAAACAAACCTTTGACGAAGACGACGATGTCGGAATTGTCAGTGCTGACGACTTTGAATATGTTGCCGATGAAGAGCTTGAATCCTCTTATATCACAGGCGATATTGAAGACAGCGATTTCTTCACGAACGATGAAGACGACGATGAAGATGATTTTGAAGATGAAGAAGAAGACGATGAAGAAAACGAGGAAACCGATATTTACGATGATGAAGAAGAAGCGGTTACAGAAACGGAATAAAAAAGAGTTTATTTAGTAATTCGCTCAGAATTACTAAACAATCTCCAAACCCTTGAAAACTAAAAAACAGAATTGAGGTTTTACTTTGGGATTTAATACTTTTGAGTCAATGAAAATAGGATTAGCATCCGCTGAACAAATCCGCGGATGGAGCTACGGTCCGGTGGAACGCCCTGAAACAATTAACTACAGAACCCAGAAACCGGAACGCGACGGTTTGTTCTGCGAAAAGATTTTCGGGCCGCAGAAGGACTGGGAATGTAACTGCGGCAAATATAAGCGTATACGCTTCAAGGGTAAAATCTGTGAACGCTGCGGCGTGGAAGTTACCCGCAATAAAGTGCGCCGCGAACGCATGGGGCATATTGAGCTTGCCGCGCCGGTTTCGCATATTTGGTACTTTAAAGGCACGCCGTCCAGAATCGGACAGGTTTTAGACATTTCACCTAAACGCCTTGAAGAAGTGCTGTATTTTACAAAGTATGTGGTGATTGACCCCGGCGACACCGCGCTTACAAAATGCCAGCTCCTGACTGAAAAAGAATATACGGACATGCGGGAGCGGTATGAAGACGACTTCTTTGCCCGCATGGGTGCGGAAGCTATTAAAGAGCTTCTCTCCGAATACGGTTCGGACAGGTATGATTATTATATCATGGCAAACGCGGGCGATTTCGCTAAAATTATCGGCTTGAACAAAATGCAGATTGAGGATTATCTGAACAAGCGTTTCCGCTATATCAGCGAATTCCCGCAGGATATTTATGACCGGAAGCGCGTCATCGGTGAAAAGGAAGAACCGGAATATTCCCAGCGTGAACGCGATTTCGAGCAGGGGCAGATTATTGCGCGTAAATTATACGAAGAAGTGATTATCCCGCTCAATATCAGAAGAACCCGTGAGGGGCTTGCACCCGTTGAAACCAAAACAGGCTCGTCTTATATCGAAGAGCTGTTTGATATTGCGGCAGAGGAAAACCCCGATAATGAGTATATTGCAAAACATTCCAAGGATAAATGGACAGATAATATCGTTTGGGTTGCCAATGATTTAAAAGAGCAATTAACCAACACACAGCAGGGGCAGAAACGCCTGAAACTGCTTAAACGCCTTGATGTCATTGAAGCATTCCGCCTTTCGGGCAATGCGCCTGAATGGATGATTATGGACGTGATTCCCGTCATCCCGCCTGATATAAGACCTATGGTTCTGCTTGACGGCGGACGTTTCGCTACTTCTGATTTAAACGACCTTTACAGACGGGTGATTAACCGTAATAACCGCTTGAATAAGATGATTGAGCTCCGCGCACCTGAAATTATTATCCGCAACGAAAAACGTATGCTTCAGGAAGCTGTAGACGCGCTGATTGACAACGGCAGGCACGGTAAAGCCGTTACAGGGCCGTCCAACCGTCCGCTTAAATCCCTTTCCGATATGCTGAAAGGTAAGCAGGGGCGTTTCCGTCAGAACCTGCTCGGAAAGCGCGTGGACTATTCGGGGCGTTCTGTTATCGTGGTAGGACCCGACTTAAAATTAGACCAGTGCGGGCTTCCTAACGAAATGGCGATTGAGCTTTTCAAGCCTTTTGTTATGAAAGAGCTTGTGGCAAGAGGGCTTTCCAACAATATAAAAAGCGCGCGCAAAATGGTTGAGCGCGCCAATGAAAACGTATGGGACGTATTAGAAGATGTAATTAAAGAACACCCCGTACTGCTGAACCGTGCGCCTACGCTTCATAGGCTCGGTATACAAGCGTTCATGCCGGTATTGGTTGAGGGCAGAGCATTGAAGCTTCACCCGCTTGTCTGTACCGCGTACAACGCGGACTTTGACGGCGACCAAATGGCAGTGCATTTACCGCTGTCAACGGAAGCGCAGGACGAAGCACGCGGGCTTATGCTGGCGGCGAAGAACCTGCTGAAACCTTCCGACGGACGCCCTGTAACCGTTCCGACGCAGGATATGGTGCTCGGTGCGTATTACCTCACACTTGAAAAAGACGGCGAACCGGGCGAAGGCAAGGTTTTCCGTGACGCGAATGAAGCGGTTATGGCATACCACGAAAAAATCATCACGCTTCATTCTAAAATAAAAGTGCGTGTTACCAGAAACATGGGCGATGAAATCATTGAGAAAATTATTAATACAACTGTAGGGAAATTAATTTTCAACGAGCCGATTCCGCAGGATTTGGGATTCGTTGACAGAACATCTCCCGAACAGGCGCTTGAACCGGAAATAGGCTTCAAGGTCGGAAACAAGGAACTTGGAAAAATCATTGACCGTTGCATTAAAATACACGGAACAACGATTACCGCGGGCGTGCTTGATAAAGTAAAAGCACTCGGTTTTAAGTATTCCACGAAGTCCGCGATAACCGTTGCAGTTACGGATGCGACGATTCCGCCGCAGAAGAAAACTGTACTTGAAAAAGCGGACAAACAAGTAGAAGAAATCAACAATTACTACGAACAAGGTTTTTTCTCAAACAACGAACGCAAAGAAGCAATTCTTGACATTTGGAACAAATCAACCGATGAAGTTTCAAAAGCACTTATGGAAAACCTTGACCAGTACAACCCCATTTATATGATGGCAGACTCCGGGGCACGCGGAAGCATCAACCAAATCCGTCAACTTGCGGGTATGCGCGGGCTGATAGCGAATACGTCCGGTGAAACCATTGAAATCCCGATTAGAGCTAATTACCGTGAAGGGCTGAACGTGCTTGAATACTTCATTTCCTCCCGCGGTGCGCGAAAAGGCTTGGCAGATACCGCGCTCAGAACCGCCGACTCAGGGTATTTAACCCGCCGTTTGGTTGACGTTTCGCAGGAAGTGATTATCAGAACAGAAGACTGCTACGCGAAAACAGGCATAGAAGTGTATGAAATCAAAGAGGGCAAAGAACTGATTGAGCCGTTGCCGGAGCGTCTAATGGGGCGTTATTTAGTCGGTGATTTTACGGACGAAAAAGGCGCGGTGATTGTTTCAAGAAATAAGCTTCTCGGTGAAGATGACATTAATAAAATCCTTAAAACCGGTGCGAAAAAGGTAAATATCCGCTCTGTGCTGACCTGCGAAGCTAAGCACGGCGTCTGCGTGAAGTGCTACGGCGCGTCTCTTGCCAACGGAAACCCGATTACCATCGGCGAAGCGGTGGGCATTATCGCCGCGCAGTCTATCGGCGAACCGGGGACACAGCTCACTATGAGAACATTCAGAACCGGCGGTATTGTTTCTGCGGAGGATATTACGCAGGGTCTGCCGCGTGTAGAAGAACTTTTTGAGTCACGTAAGCCCAAATCCAGTGCGATTATGTCACGCCTGACCGGCACTGTAAAAGTGGAGGAAGTCAAGAAAACCCGCCATCTAACAGTAACGACGGTTGACGGCGAATCCGAAACCTACACTGTTCCTTTCGGATACAGATTAAAAGTTGAGGACGGAGAACTGATTGAAGCCGGCGACCCGATTACGGAGGGAAGCATAAACCCGCACGACGTACTCATGGTTAAAGGTGAGCAGGCGGTTGAAAACTATATCATTGCCGAAGTACAGAAAGTGTACCGTTTACAGGGCGTTGACATTAACGATAAGCATATCGAAGTTATTGTGCGTCAGATGATGCGTAAGGTTAGGGTCGAGAACCCCGGCGACAGCTATCTTTTACCCGGTTCGCCCGTGGATAAAAACGAATTCCAGCGCGTGATTGACGAGCTGAGAATCCGTGAGCATAAAGGTGAGCAAATTGAATACCCGACAGCAAGTCCCTTGCTTCTCGGTATTACAAAAGCTTCTCTTGCCACCGACAGCTTCCTTTCGGCGGCGTCATTCCAGGAAACCACAAGAGTGCTGACCGATGCCGCGATTCACGGTAAAATTGACCCCTTGCTGGGACTGAAAGAAAACGTCATTATAGGAAAGCTGATACCTGCGGGAACAGGTATGCATAAATATGAAAACGTGTTTTAGACGTTAAAAGTTACAATTTGCTAAGGATTAAAACCGATAAAACGGCAAAAGTACCGAAATTTTCCGATTAATCGCGGAAAAAGTTGACTTAAGCCGTTTTTGGTGTTATA
>WRJM01000055.1 GCA_009782265.1 Oscillospiraceae bacterium
GAGAGAGAGAAAAATATGGCGGCGCCCCCCTGGCGGGCCCCTTTACAAATTTTTTTTTTTTTTGGGGAGCCCGCAAGGGTCGCCCCTACAGAAAGGAACAAGAATTATGATTTACATCGGCTCAGACCACGCCGGTTATCCGCTTAAAACCAAGCTGATTGAAACTTTAAGCGAAAATAACATCGAATTCACCGACTGCGGCTGTGACGGCGAAACCGTGGATTACCCCGACATAGCCAAAGACGTTTGCAAAAAGGTGCTTGAAAATGAGGACAGTAAAGGCGTTTTAGTCTGCGGCTCCGGAATCGGCATTTCTATGACGGCTAATAAAATAAAAGGTATACGGGCGGTTCTTTGCGGCGATTGTTACTCGGCAAAATATGCCCGCAAGCACAATGACGCGAATGTGATTTGCTTCGGTTATAACATAACCGGTCCGGGGCTTGCGTGCGAACTGCTTGATGTGTTTTTAAACACTGATTTTGACGGCGGCAGGCATATTCCCCGCGTTGAAAAAATTGAAATACTGTAGGGGCGACCCTGCGTGGTCGCCCCTATAAATCCGGCGGGACGCCACATAGGGCGTCCCCTACATAAATATTATAAAAAGGAGAGCAACATGAACAACCTTACCATTTTAGACCACCCTTTATTACAGCACAAAATTTCATTACTGCGCGATAAAAACACAGGTTCAAAGGAATTCCGTGAGCTTGTCAGCGAGCTTTCCATGCTGATGACTTATGAAGCAACCCGCAACCTGCCGTTAAAAGAAGTTCAAGTGGAAACCCCTGTTGCCATTGCTAAAACCAAATTAATTTCCGGCAGAAAACTTGCATTAGTGCCTATTCTGCGGGCAGGTCTGGGTATGGTTGACGGCGCGCTGACATTGATTCCCGCCGCTCCGATAGGGCACGTGGGGGTTTGTCGCAGCGGACGCTCCGCCCGCGACGGAAAAAACGGCGGCGTTACCGAATATTACTGTAAGCTTCCGGTTGATATTGCCGAGCGTGACGCAATCGTCATGGATTTATTGCTTGCGTCCGGTAACTGTGCGGCGGCGGCGGTTCAGAAGCTGAAAGAAGCGGGCTGTAAGTCCATAAAATACATGTGCGTCATTTCTTGTCCGGAAGGCGTTAAAGCACTTTCCGAAAAACATCCGGATGTGCATATTTACTGCGGCGCGTTAGACGACGGTTTGACGGAAGACCTGTATATAACGCCGGGCGTAGGCGACGGCGGCGACAGGATTTTCGGAACGAAGTAATTTTAAAACATCGGGCGCACGGAATATTTTCAAAATATTTTTCGGAGGGATTCACGATGTTTTTTAAAAAGAAAAAGAAAGAAACGCAAACGGTTCAAATTCAAGAACAAGAAAACGAATTTGTTTCATTTGAGTATGACGAATCGCGTGTTTTATATCAAAATAATTTTGAAGACGAGCTGAACGGCTGGATTGACCGCGGACCCGGAAAAGACCATTACGACCAAAGTAAATACAGCATTACAGTGGAAACAACCGCCGAAGAAAAGCACAGCGGCACTAAATGTATGAAAATCTCCGGACGGCAGTTCGGATGGAACGGTGCAACAATAAACATTATTGATTTTCTGCGTACCGATACTTTGAAATACGAAGCAATGGTTTGGGTTAAAATTCCTGATAACGCAAAACCGTGCAGGGTGCATTTGTCGCTTGAAACCAACGAAAAAATGTCGTCGGGCGATATATTCCCGCACTTCGGGCAATGGAACGATTACTGCGACTACCGCAATATTTTATCAAAATACAGGCTTCCGTTAAACGCGCCCGCGGACGAATCCGCAGAACCGTGGGAAACAGATTATCCTAAAGGCTACACCACCGAAGACGGCTGGATTTTACTGCGCGGTAAAGCGGAAATCGATAAACGCTTGTATACAAGCGTTTTCACCTATATAGAAACGAACGGGGACGGCGACGCGAACACCAGTGATATTTATGTTGATGATTTTGTGCTTTTAATCGGGGAGTGATTTTAAAAATACAAGTGTAGGGGCGCACAATGTACGCCCGTAATGATTTCTGCGGATTTTTCGGGCGAACACTGTTCGCCCCTACATATCATCTTTAAGCCCCGTATAAACCTCTTTAATGCTCTGCACAAAATAAAACCCGTTTTCTTCAAAAAGCACAATCACTTTTTCATATTCCGGTATTTTTGTTTCGTTTGCGGACATTGCCGGTGCACGGAATTTCAGTTCCTTATACTCAAATTCAATCAGCCCGTAATCGCCGTTTACGCCGTCAATTTCCTCAACAACCCAGCCGTTCGCGTTCGCCGCCGCGTCCCCGAGCGGCAATGTTTTGTCCGTGTGCTTATCAACTGTATTTTTTAAGAAATACTGCAAGAAAAAGCAAAGCACAAAACCGGACGTGATGGCAACCGGAAGCGACATGTACCATTTTAATTGGGTAACATCAAAAATAATACCGCTTATCCCCATGCAGAGCAAAGCCGCAAAAAGCACCGTTAAATTCTCCGGCAGGAACTTTTCAAGCGGAACGGTTTTAACTTTAAATTTAAAAAGCTTCCGCTCCAAGCCGAAGCTTTTCATTTTGACCATGTAAAGCAAAACCATGTCGGTAATTAAAAGCGTCGCGGCTAATACTGCCCAAACCAAATAAAAATAAATCATACTTTTACAGCTTTTTCTATAATTTCAAACCGAAGCTTTTTAATGCGCCGCTCCGTCATGGAAACGACCGTTATAATAAAGCTTTCGGTTTCTATTTTTTCTTTTTCTTCGGGAATTTTGCCGAAAATCTCGAAAACCCAGCCGCCAACGGTATTGCTGTCCGAAATGATTTCAAAACTCATTTCCCGCTTTTTAAAATACCGGTTAAAATCATTCACGGCAAGCTCACCCGAAACTTCAAAAATATTATCTGCGGTAAAAATAACCGGCGCGGAAATCTCGTCGTCCTCATCCCAGATTTCGCCCACCAATTCTTCCAGTATATCCTCAAGCGTCACTAAACCCTCCGTGCCGCCGTACTGGTCAACCACAATCGCAAGATGAATTTTCTCCTTCTGCATAAGCTTCAGCACTTCCGATATTTTCATCAATGACGCTACAAACATGGTTTCTTTCATAATTTCACGTATTGAAAAGTTTATATCGGGCTTTCCGCTTGAGTTGGACTTTCCGCCTGGGGCGGACTTTCCGCCTGTGGCGGACTCTCCGCTTTCGGTCGGAACATAACAGCGCATAAAGTCTTTAATGTGCAGTGTGCCGCAAATATGGTCAACAGTTTTTTCATAAACCGGAATCCGCGAATACCCCTCCGTTAAAAATACATCGCGGACTTTGTGAATATCCTCATTCACCGAAACCGCCACAATATTTACACGCGGCGTTAAAATTTCGCCCGCCGTGGTTTCATCAAAATTAAGCGCGCTTTGTACAAGCTTGGATTCATGTTCCTCCAATACGCCCTCATCTTCAATTTCCTCTATAAAATGAAGCAGCTCCTGTTCCGTTACGCTGACGTGCTTTTCGCCGCTCGAAAAGATTTTCGCCACCCCGCGTTGAATCAGCAGAAACACCGCCGACACGGGCGTCATCACCATTACAAGCACGCGCAGGAAACCGCTGAAAGCAAGACAGTATTTCTCGGCGATTAAACGCGCTATGGTTTTGGGCACAATATCCCCGAACGTAAGCGAAAAAAACGTAACTATAGCCGTAGTGGTTAAAACGCCGTAACGCTCAGCAATTTCCGGCGGCATAAGGCTTAAGATTAAAACCGTTGCAATCGCAGTCATGGCGATATTTGCCACATTGTAGACTATCAGGAATGTGGATAGTGATTTATCATATTTATCAAGCAGCGCAAGCGCGTTTTTGGCACTGCGTGAGCCTTGCTCCGCCTTGTATTTGAGTTTAATGCGCGAAACGGAAGTCAGCGCGGTTTCGCTTGCCGAAAAGAAAGCAGAGAATAATAAAATTCCAATAAGAAGAATGATTGTCATAAAATTCACCTATAACAATTTTACCCTAAATTTATCAGAATGTCAAATTTGACTTTTGGGAAATTTTATGATATAATTTAATTACGAATTTTTGCTGTAAGTAAAAATTCGTACAATACTTATATGAGTATGGAAGCAGGTGCGAATCCTGCGCGAACGCGTCGCTGTATTTGGGGAGCAAGCCTTACAGTAGCTTCAGCTAATAGCTTTAGCTATTAGCTGAAGCTACAAGTCACTGGGAAACCGGGAAGGCAAGTGCTATGCAATGAACCATAAGTCAGAATACTTATCATAAAGTAAATTTAAACCTTACCGCCCGCGATTGGCGGAGAAAGGCAATTTTTTATGCAAAAATTTAAAAAGGTAAAAGGTTTTATTCCGGTAATTTTCATGTTCCTGCTTTTTGTAACGGCATGCGGCGAAAGCAAGCCGCCCGACGCTTCGGGAATTACGGCAGTTGAAATCGGACAGGGCAAAATAAACTTCCGGTTTGAAGTCACGGACGATAAGGAAGAAACCCTTGTTTGGAACGTCAGCACAAACGAAATCACAATCGGTGCGGCACTGCTTGAAGCTGAACTGATTAGCGGCGATGTCGGAGAGTATGGCTTGGAGGTTCTGTTCGTGAACGGAATAAGAGCTGATTTTAACGAAGACAAGGCTTATTGGGCTTTTTACGTTGACGGCGAATATGCCATGACCGGTGTAGATTCCACCGACATTGAAGCGGGTAAAACCTATGCGTTCGTCTACACACCGGCTTAAAGACCTGACGGTATTCGCCATGCTCGGTTCGCTGATGTGCGCGTCGCAAATCGCTATGCAGGGGCTTCCGAATATTCACCTGCTCGGGCTGTTCATCGCGGCGTTCACGCTGACGTACCGCTTAAAGGCTTTAATACCGCTGTATGTTTACATCATGCTCTACGGCGCGTTCTACGGGTTTAATATCTGGTGGCTGCCGTATTTGTACGTATGGCTACCGCTTTGGGGAATGTTTATGCTTGCGGGCAGATTTAATCTGCCCGCTAAGGCAAAAATCCCGTTTTATATGTTTTTGTGCGGACTGCACGGCTTGGCTTTCGGTACGCTGTACGCACCTTTTCAGGCACTTATATTCGGGCTAAGCTTTAAAAGTATGATTGCTTGGATAATCGCGGGGCTACCCTTTGATATAACCCACGGGTTCAGTAATTTTTGTACGGGGATTTTAATCCTCCCGCTTTCTGAATTGCTGAAAAAATTGAATAAACAAATGTAGGGGCAACCCTCGCGGTTGCCCGTAATAGTGAGGGCGACCGCGAGGGTTGCCCCTACATTCATATTACAACAAAATTTATCTGACCGAGCGGAACATTCACGTCCGCGCATTTAATTCTGACTTTATCACCAAGCGCGAATCTTCTGCCCGAAATCTGTTCCGTAAGGCTTATATTATCGGACACAAGGCTAACAATCCCTGTTTCCGATAAGCTTTCGCCGCTCACTCTGCCCTCAACGGTATTTTCCAAGGTCACAAAAAAGCCGTTCTGCGTAACACCGGAAATAATCCCGTCATATTCTTCGCCGATATGCGCCCGCATATATTCCGCCATGAAGAATTTTTCGCAGTCACGCTCGGCATTAACCGCACGAAGCTCCGCGTGTGAAGATTTAATTGCCGCTTCTTGCGCGAATTTACCGTGTTTTTTCTTGATGGCGGATTTACTGCGGGCAGAAACAGGTTCTGCCCCTACAATTAACTCGCTTAGTATTCTGTGAATTGCCAAATCGGGATACCGCCGAATCGGCGACGTAAAGTGTGCGTATTCTTTCATTACAAGCCCGAAATGCCCCAAAGGCTCGTCTGCGTATTTCGCTTTCATCATCGCCCGTAAAATAAGCATATTGATTACACCGGCTTTTTCTGTGTTACGGGCTTTTTCGATGATTCCGGACAAATCAGCCGCGCCGCTTCCTTTTAAATTAAACTCCGTGCCGATTAAGCCTAATGTTTCCCGAAGCGTTTCGATTTTTTCAAGCGCGGGGTTTTCATGCACGCGGTACACAAAAGGAATTTCATTCTCCATAGCAAACTTTGCCGCACAGTTATTCGCCGCAAGCATGAATTCTTCAATCACATTCTCGGATATTCCCGTTCCGCGCTCTTTTATATCAACACAAACGCCGTTTTCATCACATATAATTTTGCTTTCGCTTGTTCCGAGCATAGGCGCGCCGCGTTCTTTTCGGTTTTTTTGCAATTTTTCTGCAAGCTCCCTCATAACAGGCAGAATTTTTGAAACTTCCTTGTATTTTTCTTTTATATTTTTATCGGCACTGTCCTCAAATATTGCATTTATTTCCGTATAAACCCCTTGCAAGCGCGATTTAATAACGGTTTTTGTGAATTTAAAAGCCGTAATCTCCGCTTCTTTATTCAGTTCCATAAGACATGAGAACGCAAGCCGCTCTTCTTTCGGATTCAATGAACAAATCCCGTTGGAAAGCTCCTTCGGGAGCATCGGAATCACCATATCCGCAATATAAACACTTGTTCCGCGTTCAAAAGCGTCTTTGTTCAGCGCGGAATTTTTCCTTACATAATGTGAAACGTCCGCGATATGCACACCTAATTTATAACCGGTTTTGGTTTTTTGTACGCTGATTGCGTCGTCTATGTCCTTGGTATCCGCGCCGTCGATTGTAAAAATAATTTCCTCACGTAAATCCAAACGATTCTCAATTTCCGAAGTTTTTATGCCTTTTTCGGAAATATTTTTGGCTTCTGTACGCGCTTCCTCCGAAAATTCAAGCGGAATATTTTTCTCGTCAAGGTACGCGCTGACACAAACCCGCGCATAATTCGCCGCCCCGTAAACCTCTGTTATATCCGCGGTATGTTCGCTGTGCCTTTCGCCGCGTTCACGGAGTGCGAAACCGACCTTGTCGCCTGCCCGCAGCTTAAAGCCGCCCCAGCTACGGATTATCAGCGGTTCTGAAATAAACCCGTCCGGTAATACATAAAAGCTCTTATTCTCCTCGATAATCGTGCCTGTAAGTATATTATCGCTTTTTTCGACAATAAGTATAACCTCAGCCGCCGCACTGCGCACTGCGCCAAGCCCTTCACCCCGTTCCCGATTCGTAACCCGCGCAATCGCAATATCCCCCGGCACGCTCCCAAGCAGTTTTTTTCCGGGTACTAAGAATTCTTCTTCGGTTTTTATGTTTTTAAGGAACCCGTGCGCACGGAAAACCCGCATGACTTCTGCCTTGAAGAAACCTGCTCCCGCAGGCTTCCACCCAGAAGCGGACTTTCCGCCGTTTTTTGTCTGTGTAATTATTCCTTTCCGCGATAAATCCGCTAAAACCGGTTTTAACTCGTTTACCTTTTTTATACCGGCGGCTTTAGCGATTTCTGCAGTGTTCAAGGGTTTTTCCGCTTTGAATAAAGCTTTAATAACTTTTTCTGTTAATGATTTTTTCATGTTGTGTTCCTTTATGAAAGTTATAAAAACGGGCATAGCTTATAAAATGCTATGCCCGTTCAGAGTTATATTATATTAATCGTTTTCATTGTCTTCAGGTTCTTCTTCGCCTTCGCCGGCGGCATCTTCTTCGCCGGCATCTTCAATACCGTCACCTTCAAAATCTTCACCTAAAAGGTCATTCAGCCAGTCTAAGTCATCTAAATCATAATCGTCTTCATCGGATGTACCCGCTCCGCCTGTATTATTATTCTCGCCGGAAAAGTAAATCGCAAAAACGTTCACAGCTAACGTAACCACGAAAAACAAGATTGCCGCCGTTCTCGTTGCGCGGGCAAGCCTTGCTTCCTTGGAGCGTCCCGAATTCCGCTGATAAAAATTATCGTTACTGCCGCCGGAAATCGCCTGCGACATGCCTTTCTTTGAATCCTGCATGAGTACCATTAAAATAATAAATACGCAGGACAGTATTAATAAAATCGCGCTTACAATCTCAAGTATTCCCATTTTTTTGCCTTTCCTTTTCTACGTTATGCGTTGATTGATACCGACGCAAATTTTATTATAACATAGTTTTTTTGCATTTGCAAGTATTTTTTGAAAAAAATACAAGTTTTATTGAAAAAAATACAATTTTTGTCCTTGCAAAATAAAGCGATTTATGATAAAATAAAACAAGGTATGAAAAATTGAATTATTAAATAAGGAATTATTATGAGAATTATCCCTGTAAAAAGCATAAACACCAGAGTAAAAGACCCTGAACCGTTTATAGAATTTTCAGAAGAAGAATACCTCAGCGGGATTATAGACTGCGCGCTGAGCATAACCTCAAAGCCTCACAAGCCCATTATTCTCGTTACCGGTCCATCCGGTTCGGGGAAAACGGGCACTTCGCACCGGTTGAAGAATGAGCTGATTCAAATGGGTTATATTACACATATTATTTCCATGGATAATTATTTTATCCCGCTCGGAAACGATATTGACGGCGTTGACCTTGAATCCCCCGAGCGTGTTGACGCGGCTTTATTTCAAAAACAAACCGAAAAAATTCTGCGCTGTGAGGAAATCACACTTCCGGTGTTCGACTTTGCAAATCAAAAAAGAAACACCGGTATGCGTTTCAAGCGCGGTGAAAATGATTTGGTGATTTTTGAGGGTATACACGCGCTGAACCCCGAAGTTTCCGGAAACCTCTCCGACAGTGCGAATAAAGTTTACGTCAGCGTCCGCACAAGGTTAAAGGGGAATTCGTCGGGTATAACCCTGCACCCGTCCAAAATCAGGCTTATGCGCCGTTTTGTGCGTGATAAGCTTTTCAGAGCGCGCTCGTTTTCGCAGACCATGAAAAATTTTGACAGCGTGGAACGCGGCGAGGAACTTTATATTATGCCGTATAAAGAGCACGCCGAATTCGATATTGACACATTTATCCCATATGAACCCTGCGTTTATAAAAAGTACATACTGCCCGATTTAAAAGCTGCCGGAAAATTAAGCGGCTTGCTCGCAAGCGAACTTAGGATGATTTTGGAAGAATTGGAAGGATTTGACGACGATTTTGTGCCGGAATGGTCGCTTGTGCGTGAATTTATCGGCGGCGGCTCATTAATGGAATAAAACTTAAAAATTTACGGAAACAATTTTAACTTGAAAATTTAAAAATTCTGACGTATAATTTCTTTGTAGCGGCGAACCACCGCCGGCAATTTTTGTAAAAAACTATATGAAGCAAGGAAATAAAAAATGAAATTAATAGGTCTTGACGTCGGTTCAACGACTGTTAAAATCGTTGTTCTGAACGAACACGGCGAGCTTTTACATAACAAATATCAAAGGCACTACTCCGATATAAAAAAAACGCTTGCGGAAGTCTTGAACGAGGGTTTATCGGTTGTCGGTGATGAAAAAACCGCTAAATTCGCAATCACCGGCTCAGGCGGCATTAACGCCGCGAACTGGTTAGGTTTACCTTTTGTGCAGGAAGTCAGCGCGGGCGCGGTCGCCATTAAGCGTTTCATTCCCGAAACCGACGTAGCGATTGAGCTTGGCGGCGAGGACGCCAAAATCACCTACATAACGGGCGGGCTTGAACAGCGCATGAACGGCACCTGCGCCGGCGGAACGGGCGCGTTCATCGACCAAATGGCGGCTTTATTAAATACAGACGCGGCGGGCTTAAACGAAAAAGCCAAGGATTTTGAAACCATTTATCCGATAGCGTCGCGGTGCGGGGTTTTCGCTAAGAGCGATATTCAGCCGCTTCTGAATGACGGTGCGCGTAAATCGGATATTGCGGCATCTGTGTTTCAATCTGTCGTGAATCAGACAATCAGCGGGCTTGCCTGCGGGAAACCGATTCGCGGAAAAGTCGCGTTTCTCGGCGGACCTTTATATTACCTGCCGGAACTGCGCAAACGCTTCACGGAAACGCTGAACTTAACGCCAGAAACGACGATTTTTCCGGAAAATGCCAATCTTTTTGTGGCAATGGGCGCGGCAGTTTCCGACAGCGCGTCGGAGATGAACACAGAGGAATTAAGGAAAAAGGTAGACGGGCTTTCTTCGGTTGAAGTCCATGAGGTTGAGCGTTTAGCACCGCTGTTTAAAAATGAGCAGGAGCGCGAAGAATTCGTGCAAAGACATGCAAAGAATATTATTCCGGAAACGGATTTAAGCGTTTATAAAGGCAAATACTACCTTGGCGCGGACATGGGCAGTACCACTACGAAAGCCGTGTTAATCAGCGAAAACGGCGAAATTCTATATTCCCATTACGGCAACAACATGGGCGACCCCTTGAAATCTGTTACGAATATATTAAAAGATATTTACGGGAAACTGCCGGAGGGCGCAAAAATCGCGAAAACCTGCGCTACAGGCTACGGCGAACATTTAGTGCTCGCAGCATTGGGGTTTGATTACGGTGAAATTGAAACCATGGCGCATTATAAAGCCGCGAAACACCTGCTTCCGGACGTTGAATTTATTCTTGACATCGGCGGACAGGACATGAAGTGTATGCAGGTGAAAAACGGCGAAATCGAATCGGTTTTGCTGAATGAAGCCTGTTCGTCCGGATGCGGTTCGTTTATTGAAAATTTCGCAAATGCGCTTGATATGAACGCGGCGGAATTTGCAAAAATCGGGCTTGACGCGAACGCTCCTGTAGACCTTGGCTCACGTTGTACGGTTTTTATGAACTCCCGTGTAAAACAGGCGCAAAAAGAGGGCGCAAGCGTGGGGGATATTTCGGCGGGCTTGTCGTATTCGGTTGTGAAAAACGCACTTTTCAAGGTCATTAAAATCCGCGACAGCAAGGAACTTGGCAAGAAAATCATCGTTCAGGGCGGTACTTTCCTGAACGATTCGGTTCTGCGCGCCTTTGAACTGACGACCGGCAGAGAGGCTTTCCGTCCCGATAAAGCAGGTTTAATGGGTGCGTACGGCGCGGCACTGACCGCTCTTGAAAAGGGCAGTAATGCCGGTTCAACCATTCTCAGTAAAGATGAATTAGAAAACTTGACCGTCAAGAAAACCACTGCCCGTTGCGGAAAATGCCCCAATAACTGCTTATTAACGATTAGCAAATTTTCCGACAACTCCATGTATATTACGAACAACCGCTGTGAAAAGGGCGATGTTACAAGCAAGAAAAACAAAAAAGAAGATTTGCCGGATTTATATGAATGGAAATACAAGCGGCTTTTTGAAGCTTATAAACCGTTACCGAAAGAACAGGCAAAACGCGGTATTGTCGGGATTCCGCGCGTTCTCGGCATGTTTGAAAATTACCCGTTCTGGTTTACGTTCTTTACAGAGCTTGGGTTTTCGGTGAAGTTATCGCCGAATTCTTCCCGTGAGATTTACGATTTAGGGATTGAAACCATGCCGTCTGAATCGGTTTGTTACCCCGCAAAGCTGTTTCATGGGCATATTACCGCTTTGCTGAATGACGGCGTTGAATTTATTTTCTACCCGAGCCTGCCGTATGAAATGGACGAGCGCGGTTTATCCGGCGGGGATAATCATTATAACTGCCCTGTCGTGGCAACTTACGGCGAGGTTATTAAAAATTCTGTTCCGGAACTGCGCGACCATAAAATCAATTTTATGAATCCTTTTTTGCCGATTTATGATAAGGAACGCATGTCTGAACGGCTGGTTGATGAATTTTCATGCTTCGGGATTACAGGAACAGAAATCGGAAACGCGCTGAAAAAAGCTTATCAGGAAGACGAGAAATTTAAACGCGATATTCGCCGCAAAGGGGAAGAAGTTTTAGAACTTCTCCGAAAAACCGGCAAAAAGGGCATTATCCTTGCCGGCAGACCTTATCACGCCGACCCCGAAATCAACCACGGAATCCCA
>WRJM01000056.1 GCA_009782265.1 Oscillospiraceae bacterium
TCCGATTCATCTTTAACATCACAACCAACTGTTATACTTAAAATTAATAAAACTGTTAAAATAATTGCTTTTATTTTTTTCACTCCGCCCTCCTCTTCCTCTCCTCCACGGTAATGCACTTTGCCGGACAAACCATTGCGCAGACCCCGCAGAACGTGCAAATATCATAATCAATCACCGCGCAGTTATCTACTACTTTTATTGCGTCTTTCATGCACTTTTTCGCGCAAAGCCCGCACCCCATGCACCCGTGCTTGCAGTTGGCTTTTGTCAAAAGCGCGGTGTCTTTGGACGAGCATTTAACCTTTATCCTTTCGCTGTGTTTGCGGAGGGTTATAATTTTATTCGGACACTCGCTGACACACATACCGCAAGCCCAGCACTTCTGCGGGTCAACGACGGCTACATTATTCTCAATCCTGATAGCGTCATAACCGCACACCTTTGCGCAGTCGCCGTAACCCAAGCAACCGCTTTCACAGTTAATCCTACCCTTGTAATAACGTCTTGCGGCGGCGCAGGTTTGCGTGCCGTTGTATCGGTATTTATCTTCCGTTGTAATACCGGCGCAGTGTACAAACGCGGTTTCGCGCTCCTGCGGTTTTACTTCTATTCCGAGAACCATGCCGATTCCTTTCGCGGCGTCAGGTCCGCCCGGTTTGCACAGGTTCGGCTCGGCGTTTCCGCTTTTAACGGCTTCCGCGTAATCCTCGCAGCTTGCCATGCCGCAAGCTCCGCAGTTAATCCCGGGAAGCTGTTCAAGGATTCGGTCAACTGTTTCATCAAGCTCAACCTCAAAGGCTTTAGAAGCAAACGTAAGCGCGGCACCGGCGGCTCCCCCGACGGCTAAAAATATAATTACAGGTATGATATATTCGATTACCATAATATAACCCTCGTTTTAATTAATACAAAAATGCGAATGTAGGGAACGCATTTATGCGTTCTGTGATTAACGTTGCGGACATACCGTTTCGGAACGGATAAATCCGTTCCCTACCCGCCGAAAATCCCCTCAACCATGCCCCCGAACCCGATGAACGAAAGCGAAACAATCGACGCCGCAATTAACGTTATCGGCATGCCGCGGAGCGCGTCCGGAATATCGCACCGCTCCATGCGCGTTCTTACACCCGAGAATATAAGCAGAACCAATAAAAACCCCAACCCCGCGCAAAAGGCGTTGAATACCGCTTCCAAAAAGCCGTAATTGCTGGTAACATTCAGTATGGTAACAGCTAAAATCGCGCAGTTCGTGGTGACAAGCGGCAAAAAAATTCCGAGCGACTTATTCAGGGATGGGAAATGCTTTCTCATTATCATTTCCGTAAGCTGAACGAATAACGCTATAATCAGGATAAACGCAATATTGTGCATATATTCAATGTGCAAAGGCTCAAGAATTAAAAAATAAATCGGATAAGTTAAAACCGTCGCGCAGACCATGACGAATATTACAACCGCACCCATACCGACCGCACTTGAAACCTTCTTAGATACGCCCAAAAACGGGCAAATCCCAAGAAACTGCGAAAGCACGAAGTTTTCCGTCAGAACACAGGTGATTAATATAATCAGCAGACTTTTTGTAATTTCCATGTTTATATACCCATTTCTTTCTGCGAATTTTTTTGAAAGATTTATCTTTCAAACTACTCCCCTCTTTTACACATACCTTTTACAGGGCAGTTATCACAGCTTATATTGTGAGGGCGTTTTTTAAGCAGTCTGTTAATCACGGCAATAACAACGCCGAGCGTGAAGAATCCCCCCGCCGGCAGGATAAACACCATCATCGGCGAAATCTGCTCTTGAAACAGCACGATTCCGAACCATGTTCCCGCACCTAAAATTTCCCTGATTGAGCCGATTATAAACAAAGCAAGCGTAAAACCCAACCCCATTCCCAATCCGTCAAGCGCGGACGCGAAAACATTGTTTTTACTGGCAAAAGCTTCCGCACGTCCGAGAATAATGCAGTTGACTGTAATAAGGCTTAAAAAAATCCCCAGTTCATTATAAAGCGGCGGTATGAACGCTTTCAAAAATAAAGTTACAAACGTAACAAAGCCGGCGATAATCACGATATAGCATGGAAGCCTTACCTGCGCCGGTATTACTTTTTTTAATAAAGATATGATGATGTTGGAACAAGTCAGCACAAACATGGTCGCAATACCCATTCCGACCGCATTCTGTGCCGCAGAGGTCAATGCCAGAATCGGGCACATGCCAAGCAGCATGAAGAAAACCGGATTTTCCTTAATAATCCCTTTTGTGAAAACCGAAAGATAATTCATTTTCAAACCCAATCCCCTTTCTATTCCCCGAAAATCATTTGATATGCTTCTATTGCCGTGTTCACGGCGTTCGCCACGCCTTTTGAAGATTTTGTCGCGGTCGTAACCGCCGCGATTTCGCTGTCGCTGCGCGGCGTGCCTTTAATAATCCTCACTTCCGCAGATTTACCGATAAAACTGTTCAGAAAACTTTCGTTTTCTACCTTATCGCCGATTCCTTTGGTATCTTTATTTTCAATTACCGCAAGGGTTTTTACGCTTCCGTCATTATTCATAACAACAAGTATATTTAAGCCGTTTTCGTTAAATCCTTTTGCCGTAACTTGAAAAGCAATATCTTTTTCGTCTTTTATAATCAGTTTCAGTATTTCTTTGGGTCTTGCGGCGGAATACCCCGCTTCTTCCCAGTCAAGGATTACCTCAAACTCACCCTCGCCCATAAGCTCGGCGCACTTTTCTTTCAGCTTTCCGGTTAAAATGTTTTCGTCTTCCGCGTAAATTTCTGCCACATGCTGCGCTAAAACCAAAAGTAAAGTAATAGCGGCAGTGATTACGGCTAAAATCAAAGTCGGTTTAAAATTGAAATTTGTAATTGATTTTTCTTTTTTATTTGATATTTTTATCTCAGGCTTTTTACTTGTTTCATGTTTTACGGCGGAAGCGGGCTTTTTGACAGTCGGCTTTTTTTTAGCTTTTCCCATTCTGCTTTACCTCCTTCGGAGCAGGTTTTTTATACCCGAAAGCACGCGGTGTTGTAAATCTGTCTATGTAAAACGTAAGTATGTTCATAATTAAAATTGCAAAGGAAACCCCCTCCGGCATATCCGAATAAAACCTGATTACAAGCGTAATCAGCCCGCATCCTACCCCGAAAACGAACTTCCCTTGAATGGAAACAGGCGTGGTGGCGTAGTCAGTCGCCATGAAAACCGCGCCGAGAATTAATCCGCCGCCTAAAACATGAAGCAGAACATTTTCGCCTGCCAAAAAAGCACCGAGCGCGACAGTTCCTACATACGCCAATGGGATTACCGGACGGATTACTCTTGTCATCACCATGTACACAAAACCTATAATTAACGCCAGCGCGCAGGTTTCGCCGAGCATACCGCTGTGCCGCCCGAGAAGCAGCTGAATTAAATCCGGTATTTCTTCCCCCGCTTCAAGAGCTAACGGCGTTGCGCCTGATATTAAGGGGGTTGCGCCCGTTGTAATATCTGTTACAGCTTCTTTATGATGGAATGCGTTTACATAGTATGTACTTTCAGAGGTAAACGAAATAAATAATACGATTCGGGCGGTTACGGCGGGGTTAGCGAAGTTCTGCCCCAAACCCCCGAAGAACTGCTTTACGATAATGATTGCGATAAAACAACCGATAACCGCCATATAAAACGGAAACGTAACCGGCAGGCAAAAAGCTAAAAGCAGACCGGTCACGGCGGGAGAAAGGTCAATTTCCTTGTCTTTTTTAATGAACCGCCTGTAAAGGATTTCAAAAACCATGCAGGAAAGCACGCAAATCACGCTCAGCGCGAACGCTCTGAGCCCGAACAGATAAACAGACATTATCAAAGCGGGCGAAAGCGCAATCAGCACACGCGCCATGATTTTATCTGTGGTGTGTTTACTTCTTATATGCGGAGAGTTTTCGACGATGAGTTTATTCATATTCCGGTTTCCTTAATTTATTATTAGACATTTCCGCTATCTCCTGAATGGTTGAATTGTCTACTTAGGGATTTCAAAACCTGCGCAGTTCTCAACCGGTACTGAAATAATAATCCCGTGTGCATCGGTATTAAGCCCACATTCCTGACTGATTGCCTTCATCAGCTCGGTTTTATGCTCTGTTGAAGTTACAATTGCCACGATTTCTTTTTCCGCCTGTAAGGTAACGCCGAAAAATTTAACCGAATCTTCTATGCCCACATGCCTTGCGTTTATTACAGTTCCCCCGCGTGCGCCGGCGAAACGCGCCGCGTCCATTAATATTTCACTGTATCCTTGATTAATAACCGAAATAATCAAGGAATAAGTTGTTTCTTCTTTCTTTTCTTTCACGTTGCCTTCCATTAAAGATTCCATCCTTTCGTTATTGCCGCCTTTGATTAATTCCAATACCACCGCGCTGATGCCCGAAACCGGAAGAGAGTAGATAATCCCGTTCCCCGGTTTATAAAGAGAAAAGCGGTCGGTTAAAGAAGAAACCAGCGTGCTTGTTGTTTCCGCCCTGGTCATAAAAGCGCAAATCGTTTTTTCTGATTTATTCAATCCCAATGAACTTAAAATATCACCTCGCGCCGTTCCTTTCGCGCTAATCATATAATGAAAGCGGATTTGTTTTTCTTTAAGAAAATCCTCCATTTTGCTTGTATCGCTTTGCTCGATTACAACCATCAGCAGTTTTAATTCAGGAGGACGCACTTGACTGTCTGACATGTTACATACCTTTCTTTCTAACAAATTTATCTGCGCGGGTCATCTTTTATATCATAATCGAAATCGAATTCTTCAAATTCCACAAACTCTTCCTGCGGCAGGTCTATATTCTTCGCTTCTTGAATCCGCTTTTTATAAACCATTCCCATTAATTGCAGGGTTATCAGCGGCGTAAGCGCAATCATCGCCACCAAGCCGAATGCGTCGGTCATAATTTTCGACGGGTCAAGGCAGACGCCCATTGAAAACGGAAGCAAAAACGTGGAAATCATAGGTCCTGTGATTACACCGCCGGAGTCAAAAGCGATACCGGTGAAGATTTTCGGTGTATGAAAGGTCATAATAATCGCCGCAGCATACCCGGGAATCAGAAACCAGTACAGTGAAATCCCTGTCAATGCGCGGAGCATGGATATTGCCAAAGCACCCGCCGTTCCGATTGACAGATAGCGCAGAACCGCTTTCCCCGGAATACCCCCGCCCGAAACCTCTTCAATCTGCTTTTTTAAAACATGCACGGCGGGTTCAGCCGCCACAATGAAATAGCCGATAACCGCACCGAGCGGTATTAAGAGCCACTTCATGCTTGATTCTGCCAAGTATTTCCCTACAAACTGACCGATAGGGATAAAACCGACGTCCACGCCCGCAAAAAATAATGCCAATCCGACAAAGGTATAAATAAACCCGATAAAAATTCTCACTAAATCCCGTTTATGATAACGCTTTGTAAAACCCTGAAATACAATCAGTGCAGCTAAAATCGGCCACATCGCCATTGCTACGTTATAAAAGCTGGACGGGATTTCCGCCGCAAATTTAATCAGCACATCCTGTGACATCTGCACTTCCGGAATCACCGCTAATTCCGGATTCACGCTGTCCGGTTTATAAAACAACCCTAAAATCATCACGGATATAATCGGACCGATACTGCCGAGCGCGACAAGCCCGAAGCTGTCCTCCCGCGCTTCCTTGTCGCCGCGGACAGACGCAAGACCCAGCCCCATCGCCATAATAAAAGGAACGGTTACAGGTCCTGTTGTTACGCCGCCTGAATCAAAAGCAACCGCCGCGAAATTATCCGGAACAAAAATAGAAAGAATCATAACGCCTATGTACATCACCGCTAAAAGAATCGACAGCGGAATACGCAGAAGAATCCTGAACACGCCAATCAGAAGAAAAATACCCACACCCGCCGAAACCGTAAAAATAAGCGTCATATCGGGAATCCCGGGCACTAACTTTGCCTGTACCTGTAAAGCAGGTTCGGCAACGGTTATGATGAAACCCATGATTAAGCTTACGATTACAACTAAAATAGCTTTTTTGGATTTCGTCATGGTCGCGCCGAAGTCTTCTCCAAGCGTTACAAGAAACATATCCACGCCGAGGATAAATAAACCCATTCCCACAATCAGCAGAATCGCCCCGAATATAAATAAAGCCAATGTTCCTATGGGAATCGGTACGATTGTAACACTCAAGATATACACGACCGCCGATATGGGCAGAACGGAAACTAACGCGCCTTTGGTTGTTTCAATCAGCTTTTCTCTCAAATAATTTCTTTCCTTTTTATATTTCTTTTTTGTTATTTATTTATTTCTTATTTATTTCTTGATTATCCCGTAACAATTCTTTTGAAAGCCTGTTTTTTTCCGCCATATTCCGCTTCGCGGGGCAGATATAAGAACATGAACCGCACTCCATGCATGAATTGACGCTTAATCTGACAAGCCGTTTCAAATCCCGCATGTCGTAAGCTTTTTCAAGCTCTGTCGGCAACAATCTCATAGAGCAGACCCTGATACATTTTCCGCAGCGTATACAAGCGGTCATTTTATGACGCGGCATATCCTTGAAGAACAGCACCGCGCCCGTGGTTTTGGAAATGGGGGTATCGGGGTCAAAAACGCTGTGCCCCATCATAGGGCCGCCGAAAATAATCCGGTCGGGCTGAAGCCGTAAATCAATTTTTTTCATCAATTCGCTCAAAGGCGTGCCAATCGGTACAATGATGTTTGAGGGTTTGTTTACAATATTACCGTCAACGGTAATCCGGCGGGAAATCAAAGGGATACCTGTTTCCATGTAACGCGATATAAAAGCCGCGCTTGACACGTTCACAATTAAACAGCCGACCGAAAGCGGAAGCTCGCCTTCTTCTACAACCCTGCCGGTAATGCTGTAAATCAAGACTTTTTCCGCACCCTGCGGGAATTCGGTTTTGAGTTTCCAAACATTTATATCTTTTTCGGTTTCTGTAAGCTCTTTCATATGTCTTACGGCGTTCGGGTTGCTTTTTTCAATGGCGATTACGGCTTTCGGAATTTCACAGTACTGCATGATTAATTTTATGCCTTTTATAATATCGTCGCCTTTTTCGAGCATTTCGCAGTAATCGGTGGTTATGTACGGTTCGCACTCTGCGGCGTTTATTATCAAGGTGTCTATTTTATACTTTTCGGGGTCGTAACCGATTTTCACATGCGACGGAAAGCCCGCGCCGCCAAGCCCCACAAGCCCGCTTTTCCTGATTGCTTTAATGAAATCATCCCGGTTTGTAACTTTAGGAGGGGTTATATTTTCATCAAAAATCTGATTGTTTTCCGTTTCAATGACAAGGGATTTATTTAATCTGCCGTTTAAGCCCATGATTTCCTTTTCTGCGGTTACTTTACCTGTTACGCCCGAATAAATCGGTGCGGAAACAAATGCGTCGCTGTCCGCAATGAGCTGACCGGTTTTGACCCTGTCGCCCACGCTGACAACGGGAATGCAGGGCGCGCCGATACCGTGCGACATGCCGACAATCACATGCGCAGGTAAATCCATTTTTTTAGTGCGAACTTCGGCGGCGTTTTTATGATGCGGAAGTTTCAGGTGTATTTTATACATTAATCTTGTGTAAATGTTTTTTATTTTTACCACCCCTTCCATTTTAAATTTAAATTACCTCATTTTTATAATTGTACTATAAATCATGTTTTAAGTCAAGTAATATTTGTTATTTTTTAATAAAAAATGCAAGGGTGCATAATGTGCACCCTTACTTTTGATATTTTTATGATAACCGGTTTTTAAAATCCTCATACCCGAATTGTTTAATTATTTCTAATTTGCTGTTCTGCCGTAAAACTGCGATTGACGGCAGTGGCATGCCATTGAATGTATTATTTTTTACCATGGAATAAATCGCCATGTCGCGGATGATCAACTCCCTGCCCGGCGTGAGCGCCTCATCAAACGAATACGTCCCGGCGACATCGCCGGCAAGACACGTGGGGCCGCCGAGAATGTATGTGAAACGTTTTTCGCCCGGCTCGCCCGCGCCCTCAATCACAGGGCGAAACGGCATCTCGATTATGTCGGGACAATGACACGAGGGCGAGAAATCCAAAATCGCGCGGCGCGGATCCTCGTCAATCACATCCAACACTTTCGTAACAAGCGTCCCGGCATTCAGCGCGACCGCCTCGCCGGGTTCCAAATAAACGCGCAGGTGCGGATATTCGGCGCGGAATTTCAAAATCGTTTCGCACAGCAAATCAACGTCGTAATCGGGACGTGTGATGTGGTGTCCGCCGCCGAAATTCACCCATTCCAAACGCGGGAAAAACTCCCCGAATTGCTCAATGAAATGTGGCAGGGTCCGGACCAAGACACCGGCATCCTGTTCGCACATTGTGTGGAAATGCAAACCGGAAATTCCGTCCAAATCAGCGTCGGTCATCGACTTGCGCGAACAGCCCAGACGCGAGCCTGGGGCACATGGGTTGTATATCGCGCGTTCGACTTCGGAATAACCGTGATTCACTCGGATTCCAAGGGACAGTTGTCCCTTTTTTTGTCTTTGAATCAACGGCCTGAATTTGCGCCACTGCGCCACGGAGTTGAATACGATGTGGTCGCAGATTTTCAAAATTTCGGGGAAATCCTCGTCGGTGTACGCGGGGTTGAAGATGTGCGTTTCGCCGCCCATCTCCTCTTTGCCAAGACGCGCCTCGAAGAGCGAACTGGCGGTTGTGCCGGCGAGATATTTTCCGATGAGCGGATAAAGCGCCCACGCGGAAAAAGCCTTCTGCGCGAGCAGAATCCGGCAACCGGCGCGTTCGGAAACGGAAGACAAAATTTCGAGGTTGCGTACGAGGCGCGCCTCGTCGATGAGAAAATACGGCGTTTTGACCATGCGGGTATTTTCGCAGAAACCGCGCGGAATTGTCAAACGCCCGTTTCGCGAATTATTTTCCGCAATCCCGCCTTTTCGTATTGCAATCGGAAAAAAACAGGCGTATAATTCCGTGTGGGTCTGTCGGTTGGCACATGTGTCGTTTGACACGTTGCGTCGGGCGGCGCGACGCCGAAATCACAAAACAGTTGGGGAAGCGCTATGAAAACAATAATGTGTGCGACATGCGTTATGTTGGCGGCCGCGATGGTCGGGTTGGCGGATTCGACTTGGCTGGGCGGTTCGGGTTCCTGGGGCAATGGCGGCAAGTGGTCGGGGGATGTGCCGGACGAGGGCATTCACGGCTATTTCGAAGGCGCCGTTTTCGACAAGCCGGGAGGCAATGACGTCGCGCTGGACGCCGACCGGGGAATCATGCAGTTGGTCGTGAGGGAAACCGCGACGGAAGGCGTGACGTTGTCCGGCGGCGCGGCGGACGCGACGCTGCATTTGGGCGGCAATATAAACTGGGGGACCGGTTTGTTTGTGGACGAGGGCGCGGGACCGCTGGTCATCGGTTCGCCGAAACCCGGCAACGCCGTCAATATTTTCGTCTCTCCCAACAAATACATTTGCAATCAGAGCGCGAACGCGGTTGTGTTCCACAATCTCATTTCGGGCGCACAGGGAACAGGCTGGCCCTACGACTCTTATCCGGGGCTGACTTTTCGCGGCCGCTTCCATTTCGCGGGCAATGTCGATTTCGACGGCGCGATCCGTTTCGGGGACGACGCTCCCGGCGTTTGGGACGATTATCCGACGATCATCACGGCGGGGCGCGACGCGGCGCTCGGAACCGGGACGGTGGAAATCGCGAGGGCGACGGCGCTGCATGTCGAGGATTTCCCGCGCGCGTTCGCCAACGGTTTCGCGCAATTGCGCGAGGCGGACGATTGGAGTTTCACGGGCGACGCGCCCGTTACAATAACACCCGCCGGCGGCGACGCGTACAAGTTCGCCTCGTGGAATTGGTGGAACACCCACATACTCAAAATCCGCAACACGGCGCCGGTCGCGCTCAACGGAAGAATCCTCTACAACAACCCCATACCGGCGGCTTACAGAATCGACATGGGGGCGGGGACGCGCCTCGCGGTCAACGGCGGTCTTTACGAAACCGGTTACAACGAATCCGACGGCGTATTAGGCGTCGTCTTCACCGGCTTCAACGCCGACATCGCGTTTTCCGGCGTGCACGACAGCGCGCACGGCGTTGCGCCCGCCGCGTTTTTCATCGAGGGGACGCAGGGGTTCAACACGGTTTCGCTGGACGGCGCCGACGACATCGCCACCGCGTTCGGCTCCGGCGACATCCGCATCGATTGCAGAACGAACGAGACGTATTATTTCAAGGCGCTGAAAAACGGCCTGATTCTCCCCAACCGCATTCTTGCGACGCGCGGATATTGTTTCCTAGTCGGATTCACCGGCGAAAACGACCTCACGCTCTCGTCGGGTGTCGCGTTGAGAACCGATGAGGGCGGCGGGCGCATCGACAACCTTTCGACCGCCACGCTCACCATCGGCGGCGCGCTCTCCAACGAAACCCAATACGCGAATTTCAACTTCACCGGTTCCGGCACGACGCATATCGCGCCCGGCACGCCGCTCTTCATCAAAAACAACAGTTGGGGCGGACCGGAGTTTTTGAAATACGGTTCCGGCACGTTTATTCATTCCGGCACGACCGTCCCGGACATCGTCACCGGCGCCACGCGTTTCATCGGCGGAAAAGTCATCCTCGACTACGCCTCCGCCAACGACAACAAACTCGTCGCCGGCACTTCGACGGTGACTTTTGAACTCGGCGGCGCGGACATCGTTTTGAAAGGCGGCGATTTCGTTCAGGGCATCGACTTCAACAAAGGCTTGGAAGGGGTGGAGCACGGAGGCACGCGCTTCCAATCCGGCGCCAACCGCATCCGCAGGGACGGCGGATCCTCCGTGCTCGAATTGGGGGACATCACCGCATGGGGCGGCGGCGGCACGCTGGATTGCGAGCCCGGCGCCGTAACAATCACTTCCGAAAACCCCGGGGATGTGATCCCGTACATCACAACCGACAGTTCCAACTTCGCCATGCGCGACGGCGCCAACGTGATACGCGCGTTCACCAACTACCGCGATTTCGCCCACATGTGGGACAACAACCGGCAAGTTCTGCTCTCCGGCAACGAGACGCTCGTCGGCGGCGTCGGGGTCAACAATCTAAAAATCGACACCTCCGCCGGCGGCGGCACACTCACCGTGGACGAGCATTTCCACATCGGCCAGGGCGGTCTGCTCGTTGTCGGCGACAACGATTACACCATCACCGGCGGCACGGAAATGCGCGGCAGCGGCGGTTGGGCGGGGCAACTTTTCATTCACCATTTCGGCGCCGGCACGCTCACGCTGGCAACTCCCCTTTGCAGTGAATGGGACGGTGTCCGCCTCGTGCTCGGCGGCACCGGGCGCGTCGTGCTCGCAAATCCCGCGAATTCGTATTCCGCGCGCGCGGGTTATCCGTTCGGCACCTACATCAACGGCGGAACGCTCGTCGTTCCCGCCGACGATTGCCTCGGCGCGGACGATGTCGGCGGCGGCACGGTTTACCGCAGCAATGTCGAACTCAACGGAGGCGCGTTGGAAATCCCCGCCGGCTTCGCAACACAACGCGCGCTGCACATCAACCACAACGGCGGCACAATCGAAGTCGCCGGCGGCGCGACGCTCGTCTGCAACTCCCCCGTTACCGGTCCCGGCGCGCTCGTAAAATCCGGCGCCGGCACACTCGCGCTCAACGCCGCCGGACCGCTGACCGGCGCGTTTGTACTCGACGACGGCGCATTCCGC
>WRJM01000057.1 GCA_009782265.1 Oscillospiraceae bacterium
AAGCGTCCGAAAAACCGAAAGATTTTAATGATATAGGCGTTACGCAAATCCTTGACGCCGCGCCGAAAACTTCACCTCCTCCCACAAAAAAACCGATTCAGACAGTCCAAACAGTTCAGACATTTGAAACCCCTAAACAAACAAAACCGCCAAAACCACCCGCACCGATTCAACCGGTAAAACCCGCTGAAACAGCTGTTCAACCCCAAAAAACGTATACGCCTGATTTCTCCGGAACATCAGAAATCCATGATATAAAACCTTCCAAAAGAAAAAAAGAGCGGAAAGAAAAAGAACCCAAACCTAAACATAAAGACTTTGCTTTTCATAAGGCTAAGATTGTTCCTAAGCCGATTATTGAAGCAGAAATTGACCCCGATTTAGAAGAAAGTATAAAACCGGAAAAACCCGAAAAACCCGAAAAACAAACCCGCGCCAATCGGGGAGAAGCAATTTCGATTGCGCCGAAGCCTGCAAAAGAAAAAAAGGAAGCTGAAGGTTTTGATTTCCCGAAGCTGAATGATACGCAGGTTATAGAAAAACCGCTGACCCCTGCGGAAGAAGCACTTAAAAAGCGCGGTGAAGCATTGCTTGAACGGGATTTGGCTCTTGATAATCCTTTGGAGCAAATTGACGCGCTGAACCCTTACGACATGCTTGAACCGCGTTCAGATAAGGACAAAGAGCAGACCGACGACGATACTATACCGGTCGGTTCAGGTTTAAACGGGGAAAAAAGCCAAAAATTCGTTTCTCTGCTTTCAGGCGATACGAACGGCATTGCAGACGGCGACTTAAAAAAATTAGCGGAAAAAACCGCCGACAAGCCGCACCCCGAAAAAACCGCAGAGGTTATAAAAACCTATATTCCGTCTGTTTCTAAATCCAAGCATAAGGAGAAACCCGCCGAGCATCCGGCAAATGTTACCCTTTTAAGCGAAAAGGAACGCCGCAGCAACACCGCGCTGATAGAATCCTTAAACAAGGCGTTGAAAGAAAAACGGGCAAGCGATGTCAGCGCGTACCGCACGCTTTCAACCGGTGTGAGCCAGCCCCGCGCCAATCAGCCTTTAACGCACGGGCTTAACATTGATTATAAAAAACAGATTTTAACCGATACATCATTACCCCTGCACGAAGACCCTAAATTTATTGAGCAGAAAATGCAGGAACTTGCCGGGAAACGCAAACGTAAAATCCGCGACTTCGTGCTTGAGGATATTGACGACGAATCAGCTTTGAACGATTACAGCGAAGAATACGATGAAAACGATTTCGATAATTACGATACGTCGGGGCAGATTTGGAACGACCTTTGTGAAACGCATAAAGGGCTTAAAATACGCGCTTTTCTGCTTCTAATCATCACCGGATTTTTGACCGGCGTCACCTTTATGAATGATATGGGCTTCAACATGGCGTACAATATCTTAGGGGTTGACGTTTATTTCATGGATAAAGTTCAAGACCCCGCCGGTTTCCTGTATCTTAACCTCATTTTGGGTATGGCAGGAATTCTGCTTTGCACAACCGTCGTTAAAGGCGGCTTCGCTAAGCTTTTTACGGGGCGCGCCGACTGCGACAGCTTATGCGCCGTTCCCGCTGTCGTGAGTACGCTGAGCGTTGTTCCCATGCTGAACGGAACAGGCTTCTTCCAGCAAAGGTTCACGAATATCTTTGTTGCGGCAGGGCTTTTCGGGCTTTTTTTCAACACGGCGGGAAAGCTCATTATGATGTCAAGAGCAAAACGAAACTTCCGCTTCATCAGCGGCGACAATCAAAAATATTACGCGGAAATTATAGAAGACGAGCAGGTGTCCCGCGCTTTCACAAAGGGTGTCACTTATGAACTTCCGGTGCTTTGCGGCATGAGGAAGACTGAATTTTTAACCGATTTCTTAAAAAACAGCTACTGCAATGACAAAGCAGACCAGCTCTGCCGTTTTCTTGCGCCGGCGGCTTTCGGCGCGGCACTCGTTATCGGGCTTGCGTCCATGTTCCTGCCTTATTCTTCTAACACACAGCTTGAAGGAAACATTTTCTGGGCATTGACTGCGGCGAACGCGGCACTTTGCTTGCTTTCGCCCCTTTCGATTATGTTCCTTGTGAATAATCCGCTTCTGCGCGCTTCCAAGGCACTCGCCAAGAACGATTCGGTTGTTTTGGGTTATAACGCGGCGGAGAAGTTTTCAAAAGTAAATTCGGTGCTTGTGGACGCTTCGTCCCTGTTTCCGGCGGGGAGCGTAGATTTCAGGACGTTGAAAAGATGTCAGCCGCCGAACTCCCTTATCGGTTATGCCATTGACGATGCGATTATCACAGCCGCCAGCCTTGCCATTAAAAGCGGTTCGATTTTAACCTCAATGTTTTATGATATGATTGCGGGGAAAAACGACCTCCTGTACGATATTGAAAACTGCATTTACGAAGTGAATATGGGAATTTCCGGCTGGATGGGCAACAAGCGCGTTATGCTCGGCAACCGCGAGCAGATGAAGCACCACGGCATAAAAGTACCTGACTACAAGAAAGAACAGCAGTATTCCAATAAATTCGGCGATGTGGTGTATTTAGCGGTCGGCGGCGAAACGATTGCGATGTTCTTCCTTAAGATTGTCCCTAACGAGCAAATTAAGCGTTCTCTGCAAGCATTGCAAAAGCACGGCGTTTCGGTTATTGTGCGGACAAAGGATTCCATTGTCACCGTGAATTCGTTGGTTGAAGCATTTGAGCTTGCGCCCGAAAACCTCAAAATCATTCCTTTTGACCTGCACGCCAAATTTGAGGACTGCACGAAATATTCTTCCCGCGGGGACGGCGGCGCATCTTGTTCCGGAACGTTTTCTTCTTTCGCGAGCACAATTGTCGCGGCAAAAAAGATTATACACAATATTATTTTATCGTCCTCTTCCCTTTTTACAGGGTTGTTCCTTGCGGTGATTTTTGCACTCATTTTCACTGTTTTTTCCGATACAAACGCATTTTCCTCCACAAGCGTGATTTTATATAACAGCTTCTTTTTCGGGGCAATGATGTTAATGCAGGGGTTAAAAAAATATTAGGTGCAGTAGGGGCGGACGACTCTGTCCGCCCGAAATAATAATAAAAATTACGGGCGCACACTGTGCGCCCCTACTTTATTCTACCCCGTAACCAACTTTTCCAGTTCCAGCGGGTCAACGCTTTTTCCGTCTTTATACGCTCTCATGTTTCCGCCGGAAATCTCGTCAATCAGCATAATCGTTCCCTTATCGTCACGCCCGAATTCAAGTTTAATATCATACATTTCCATGCCTTTTTTGAAAAGCTCGTCCCTGATAATTCCGGATATTTTTTGTGTAAGGTCTTTCAGTATGTCATATTCTTCTTCCGTGAGAATCCCGAGCATGGCAAGCGCGTCCTTGGTAATGAGCGGGTCGCCGCGTTCATCATCTTTGAGCGTAATTTCAACAAGCGCGTCTAATGGTTCGCCGTCTTTGGCGTATTGCCCGTAACGCCTGATAAAGCTTCCCACGGCGCGGAAACGGCAAATGACTTCAACGCCGTTGCCGAACATTTTCGCGGGTTTTACCACCATTTCGGCTTTTTCAAGAGCCGCGCTTACAAAATGCGTGGGATAGCCTGCCGCATTGATTTTTTCAAAGAAGAATTTGGTAAGTTTTAAACCGGCAACGCCCGCGCCGTCAACGGTTACGCCGACTGTGTTTGCGCCCGGGTCAAACACACCGTTCGTGCCGGTCATATCGTCCTTGAATTTAAGTAAATAGTTGCCGTCCTCTAAATTGTATACGTCTTTGGTTTTTCCTTTGTATAAAAGTTCCATGTTTTAGTTCTCCTATTTTATATTTTTTATTAACAGCAGTTCTTTTTAAAATAACTTTTCGGGTGTCTGCAAACCGGGCAGATTTCCGGTGCTTTCTTGCCGAAGTGAATATGTCCGCAGTTCATGCACTCCCATATAACATCGCCGTCCGCAGAGAAAACAAGCTCACCCTCAACTTTTTTGAGCAGTGCGCGGTATCTTTCTTCGTGATGTTTTTCGATTTCGCCCACCATTTTGAACAGCGCGGCGACATCGCTGAAACCCTCTTCTTTTGCCGTTTCGGCAAAACTTTTATACATATCCGTCCATTCTTCGTTTTCGCCGTTCGCGGAATCCAACAAGTTCTGCGTTGTAGCGGGAATTTCGCCGTCCTCGTTCAGCAGCTTGAACCAGATTTTTGCGTGTTCTTTTTCGTTGTCGGCGGTTTCAAGGAAAACCTTAGCGATTTCTTCAAAGTCGTCTTTTTTCGCCTTACCCGCGTAGTAGGTATACTTGTTGCGCGCCTGTGATTCTCCCGCGAAAGCGGTTTTTAAGTTTTCTTCGGTTTTTGTGCCTTTGAATCTGTTCATGTTTTTTTACCTCAGTTGTATTAATATTCAAAAAATCTACAATTAAAAAACAAGATACTTAAAGCTCTTGTTTTTTAATTGTAGATTTTTATGTTTTGTTTTTTGCTGCTCTGTCTGCTAAAATCTTGTCTAAAATAACAGAGCAGGATACGCCTCTATACTCAGGTTTCATGTAAGGTTCGATTTCCTTATCGGTTATTCCGTACGCATAAATAGCGGCGTCGTCAACAGGATAACCGAATAAATCGCCAATTTTTAACCCAAGTTCGGTGTACTTTTCAACAAAATCAATCGGTTTACTCATGCGAAACACCCCTTTCTGCGCTAAACTTTATTGATTGATGAGAGCCTTGCTTTTATTATATTATTTTTAACCGCTTCAGAAAAAGCTTCACTTCTTATCTTTAAATAAATTTTACTTCTTTTTTCTTCTCTTTCTTCTGGAGAAATATCCAAATCGTCAATAGATTCAAAGTCTTTTAAATAATTTTTTGAAATATTTTTAAAAACTTTATTCAAATCATCAACGGCTTTATCCTTGTCTATGAAATTTATATAAGCATCGTTATATTTTCTTAAATACCAAATTTTATCTGAGTCTATAAACATTTCACAAACGCAGTCGCAATGAATAAAAGTTATAATATCAAAAAAACTGAAATTGGCTCCCTCCGGATGGTTATGAACAAGAACAACTTTGGAATCGCCGCGGTCGAAAAAATCAATTGCACTTCCAGTTTGAATAGGGTCAAAATTCTCGCTCCGGTTTCTGATGATAAAACATGATTCTAAATCATAAATTAAGTTGCTTGATTCACCTTTATTTTTAGCGACCAAAGCGGTTTCCGCTCTGTAGTCGACAGTGTAAACAGCTTGGAGTATATTAAACATCTCATTTATATTTTCCTTCTTTTGGCTGTTCCAATGAAATTCGTCATCAAACTCTTTGCTAAAATCAAGCCTATACACCAAATTGCGTCTCCTTTTTACGTCCCGATATATAATATGTAATTAAATAATTAAATGTTCTTAAAACAAGCGATAACTATCCACGCCGTTATTATAACATATATAATAGCAGTTGTCAATAGCAATAATGTGCAAACATTTATTCATAATTTTAGATATTATTTATAAAAACGATTATTATATTATTTTTCGCTTTCCTCCAATTCTTCAACCTCCTCCGGTTCATCAGCTTCCGCCGCTTCCAAAGCTTTGGCTTCTTCTTCGTCGCTGTCAGAATCCGCTTCAACAATTTCAACTTCCTCGAATTCTTCTCCCTCGTCATGCTCGGTTCTCGTGAACGTTACCACGCGGCCGTCCTCATTCAGGCGCATGACCCTAACGCCGCTCGCATAACGGCTCATGGTCCGCAGGTCATTGGCGCGGATTCGGATAATGACGCCTTCATCGTTGATTAAAATAATATCATCGTCTTCATACAGTGCGCGGATTCCGCAGACAAGCCCGCGTTCGGGCGTGATGCGGTAATTCAGCCGCCCCTTGCCGCCGCGGTTTTGTTTGCTGTAGGATTTAATATCGGCGCGTCTGCCCATGCCGCGTTCAGTGACGGTTAAAATCGTGCAGTTTTCGTCATAAACTTTCGTTGCCCCGACTACGTAATCGCCCTCTTTCAGCCGGATGGAACGCACGCCCCGCGCCGTTCTGCCGAGCGAACGCAGAAGCGTTTCCTCAAAGTGAATGGACATGCCGTAAGCGGTTGCGATTAACACAGAGCTGTCGCCTTCCGTTAAATGCGCCGCCGCGATTTCGTCGCCGTCGTTCAGTGTAATGGCACGCAGTCCGTTTTTACGCACGTTTTTATAAGCGGAAAGCGCGGTGCGTTTAATTAATCCCTGCCTTGTTATGCAGACGAAATATTTATTTTCCGCAAAGTCCGATGTTTTCATCATGGCGGCGATTTTTTCGCCCTCGTCAAGGTTTAAAATATTAACGACATTTGTCCCTCTGCTTTGCTTTGAACCTTCGGGGATTTCATAACATTTCAGCTTATACATATTTCCTAAGTTGGTTATGAATAAAATATTATCATGCGTGGAGGAAATAAAAATGTCCTCAACAAAATCCTCCTCACGCTGTTTCATACCGGAAACACCCCTGCCGCCGCGCTTTTGCAGGTTATAAACCTCAGTAAGCTGACGTTTAATGTAGCCTTTATTCGTGTAGGTAAGCACACATTCCTCAACGGGGATTAAATCCTCTATATCCACTTCGCCGCTAACCGCTTCAATGCTGGTGCGGCGCGGGTCGTTACCGCCGTAACGCTTGACAAGCGCGGCAAGCTCTTCTGAAATAATCGTAAGGATTTTACCGCGGTCATTTAAAATTTCACTCAGCTCACTTATTTTTACATTAAGCGCGTTAAGCTCTTCTTCAATATCAATCCGCCCGAGCTTGGTAAGCTGAATAATCCGCATTTGCGCAATGGCTTCCGATTGAATTTCGGTAATTCCGAAGCGTTCAATCAACCGTAATTTCGCATGTGCCGGGTCGTCCGAGGAACGTATAATCGCAATTACCTCATCAATATGATTAATTACAATCATAAATCCTTCAAGAATATGAGCGCGTTCCTGCGCTTTTTTCAAATCGAACTTGGTTCTTCTTGTAATGACTTCTTCCTGAAATGTTAAATAATGCTCTAATATTTGTTTCAGGGTTAATATTTTCGGAATACCGTCAACCAGCGCAAGCATAATTACGCCGACCGATTCCTGCAATTGTGTGAACGAATACAGCTTATTTAAAACCACATTGGCGTTCGCGCTTTTTTGAAGCTCAAGAACGATTTTCATGCCCTTGCGGTCGCTCTCGTCCCGCAATACGGAAACGCCGTCAATTTTTTTATCACGAATGAGGTTGCCCATGCTTATCAGCAGGTTTTCTTTTTTAACCATATAAGGAATTTCAGTAATTACAATGCGTTCGTGCTTATCAAATTCCTGAATTTCCGCACGCCCACGCAGAATAATTTTCCCCTTGCCGGTATAATACGCCGAGCGGATTCCCGCATGACCCATAATAATCCCGCCCGTCGGGAAGTCGGGTCCTTTGATTGCGCTCATTAAGGTTTCGGGGCTTGCGTCGGGGTTTTCAATCAGGAGCTGAATCGCTTCCGCAACTTCGTTTAAATTATGCGGCGGAATGTTGGTCGCCATGCCGACGGCGATTCCTGTCGAACCGTTTAAAAGCAGATTCGGGAAGCGTGACGGAAGCACGGAGGGTTCTTGTTTGCTGTCAGCATAGTTGGGTACAAAATCTACGGTATCTTTATTAATATCCCGCAGCATTTCCGCCGACATACGCGCTAACCTTGCTTCAGTATACCTGTAAGCCGCAGGCTTGTCGCCGTCGATTGAACCGAAGTTGCCGTGCCCTTCTATCAGCGGATAGCGCATGGAAAAATCCTGCGCCAATCTGACTAAGGCGTCATAAACACTGCCGTCGCCGTGCGGGTGAAAATCTTTCAGAACCGCGCCGACAGTAGCCGCGCATTTGCTGAACGGTTTTTCATGCGTTAAGCCTTCTTCAAACTGGGTGTATAAAATACGCCTGTGAACGGGTTTTAAACCGTCGCGGACGTCCGGCAGCGCGCGCGCCACAATTACCGACATGGAATAGTCTAAAAACGAGCGGCGCATTTCCTTTTCTATGTCAACTAACTTGATTCTTTCGTTGGGGTGCATTAATTTTTGTTCCATTAAATTATATTCCTTGTGTTTTTTAATTATTTTTTACCATAAATTTACCATATATAAGGTATATTATATTGATGAATATTTTCATCAGCCGTTAAAATAGTCATATTTTCTACAATTGCTGTTGCAATAAGTAACCGGTCAAAAGGGTCGCGGTGAATTAACGGCAAATCTTCAACTTGCTTAATGTATGAACTTTCTAAACCGAGCAAACGAACACCGTTTTCGTTCATTTTTTCAAGAAAGTATGAAGAACCGCCGGTAAGATTCAATTTACCAATATTTAATTTAATGGCGATTTCCCACGCTGAAACAATACTTATATATAAAGGAAAAGAAATATTACTAATGATTGATTTTGCTTTTCCCGATAGCTTTTGCTTATCATAAAGTGACCATAATGCGGTATGCGTGTCTAATAAATATTTCATTACATATACTCCGAAAAATCGTCAAGCGGTTCGTCAAAATCGTCTGCCATCCATATTTTTCCGGACATACTGTTATATTCAAACGGCGGTCTGACAGGTAATGTTTTATCAGCCTGTATCACGGGTTCGTCTAAAATAGTAACAATAACTCTTTTATGTTCGGGTATGCTCAGCACATTTCCTATCGGGTGAAAACTACCGTTTTCAAAGTAACCTTCATAAACTTGCATGGTAAAAACCCTCCCCTATATAATAATCATTATATAGCCTTATCCTTAAAATATTTTTGTAATTCTGTGATTTGCTCCGCAGACATACATCTTTTAGGGAAAATATAAATCAACGCTTTATTTACAAATAAGCAGAAAACCTCTTCATCTTCAACCGAATACAGTTCTTCCGTCGCAAGCCCGATAACGCTGGTTTCGGGCTGTGTGAGCTGTTCTTTTGCTTCTTCGAGAACTTCGGGATTTTCAACAACACAGGCGCCGTGTTTGGTAACGGCTACAATTTCGGTTTCGGCTTCTTCCGGAATAATCTCTGTATCCACTTCGATTTTATCATCAAAAAATCTTGCAGTATACTTTTCTTCGCCCATGGCCTCAATAGTGCTGACAAGCTTTTTCTGCGCCGTAAAAGGACGCAAAAAAAGCGAAAAAAGCATAGCCGCGCCGAGCGCAAGCAATACATATCCTTTGAAATCAACCGCGTCTCTTCTGATAAAATCCACACCGAAAACAATGGTGATTAAGCATAAAATGACCGGTACAATCATTTTGCGCAGTGTATATTTACGGCGGAAAAGCGTATAAGCGCGTTTGATTTCGGGGATGTTGTTGTCGTAGGTGATTTGGAACATTTTATTTTCCTTTTAGATTGTGATTTTTATGAGCAACCGCCGGCAAGGCGGAATTACGTCCGGCGGTACGCCGGTTACACATCGAGATTCGTCACATACCGTGCGTTCTTTTCGATAAATTCCCGCCGCGGCTCTACCTTATCCCCCATCAGAATCGAGAAAATTAAATCGGCGTTTGCCGCATCCTCCATCTCAACCTTCACCATGGTGCGGGTTGAAGGGTCCATGGTGGTTTCCCACAACTGGTCGGGGTTCATTTCGCCGAGACCTTTATATCGCTGTATATCTACCTTAGAACCCGCTTCCCCCGCAAGCTCCCTGACGAAACCGTCACGCTCTTCATCAGTGTAAGCGTAGCGGATTTGCTTTCCGCGGTACACTTTAAAAAGCGGCGGCTGTGCAATGTAAATATGACCGTTTTCAATCAGCGGCTTCATAAAACGGAAGAAGAATGTTAAAAGTAATGTACGGATATGCGAACCGTCAACATCGGCGTCCGCCATAATGACAATCCGCCCGTAACGAAGCTTTGATATATCAAAGTTTTCGCCAAGCCCTGTGCCGAGTGCTTTCACAACAGGCAGAAGCTTTTCGTTCCCGAAAACCTTGTCGATACGCGCCTTTTCCACGTTTAGCATCTTACCCCAAAGCGGCAGGATTGCTTGAAATTCGCTGTTTCTGCCCTGTTTTGCACTGCCGCCCGCACTGTCGCCCTCGACAATGTAAACTTCGGTTTTGTCGGGGTCTTTATTGTAGCAGTCGGCAAGCTTTCCGGGTAAACCCGCACCGTCCGCGGCGGACTTGCGTTTTGCTTCCATGGCTTTTTTTGCCGCGTCCCGCGCCGCCTGCGAATTAATGGCTTTCTGCACGATAATTGAAACTGTTTCAGGGTGTTCTTCAAAATAATAGGTTAATTTCTCGGAAACAATTCTGTACACCACAGGTCCTACTTCCGGATTGCCGAGCTTGTCCTTGGTCTGCCCCTCAAACTCACATTCGGGGAGTTTAACGCTGATGACTGCGTTAATGGCTTCACGGATTGCTTCGCCGGAAAGCGCGGTGAATTCTTTTTCGTTTTCGTCTTTTTTGGATTTGGTTGATTTGCGTTTTGGTTGATTTTCTTTTTGATGGGCTAAAACAAAGTCATTCACGACCTTGTTTAAAGCGCGTTTAAAGCTGGCTTCGTGCGTGCCGCCGCCGCCGGTGTGAATATTATTGGCGAAAGAGCGCACGGCTTCACTGTTGAAATCGGTGTTGTACTGAAAAGCAAGCTCAACGGTTATATCATCAATCACGCCGTTTAAGTAAACAACGTCCTCATGCAGAACCTCCGCGCCGCGTTTCTTCTGAAGCCAGTTGACATAGCTGACAATCCCGCCTTCATAACAGAATTCCTCACCCTTTATATCGTCGTCGTCGCGGGAATCAAACACGTTGATTTTCAGCCCGCCGTTTAAGAAAGCCTGTTCGCGCATGCGCTCGGCAACAACGGTGTAGTCATAGTTGACTTCTGCGAAGATTTCGGAATCGGCTGAGAAGCGCACGTTTGTCCATGTTTCGCCGCGCAATGCACCATTTCCTTCCGCTTTACCGATAATCTTCATTTCTTCATCGTAATTCCCGCGCTCGAATCGCTGATAATGTATATTTTCGCCGTCGCAAATGCGGAGCTCAAGCCATTCGGACAGCGCGTTTACCACAGACGCACCTACGCCGTGCAAGCCGCCCGCGACTTTATAACTGCCGCCGCCGAATTTACCGCCAGCGTGCAGAACGGTGTAAACGACTGTTGCCGCGGAAACACCCTCGGTCGGATGAATACCGGTGGGGATTCCGCGCCCGTTGTCGCTGATTTCGATGATGTTTCCGGGCAGGATTTTGACGTTAATTTCCGTGCAGTAGCCCGCCAGCGCCTCATCAACAGCGTTGTCCGTGATTTCGTAGACAAGATGGTGAAGACCTGACGGACCCGTACTGCCGATATACATGCCGGGGCGTTTGCGGACGGCTTCAAGCCCTTCAAGCACTTGAATATCCCCCGCGCCGTATTCCCCCGTAACTTGTTCAAGGGCTTCCTTGTCCTTAATTTCGGGTAAGTTTTCCGGAATTTCTATGTTTAATGTTTCGCTCACAATTTTTGACCTTTCTTGCTTGATATAGTCTGTGTTTTCCCCGCCGCAGGCGGGGGAAACACGAAACAATTTTATTTGCCGTTTCACATAAGAGTAATATAGTAAATTAACTTGAAAATTGCACCAATAAACAGGCATAAAAACCCATAAATCAAAGCTTTTCATGCCTGTTTATCGGGCGCTTTCTAAGTTAA